>CALLJT010000104.1 GCA_938050265.1 Candidatus Saccharimonadia bacterium | reverse complement strand
ATATAATTTCATGACCGTAGAGAGTAGCCCCGGCCCCCCAGCGAGATATTTCGTTGGTGTTCGACCCCCGCAGGACATAACTGAGGCAATCATTGATGTGCAGAAAAACATCATCAAAGACAAAGAGGCAGACCTTAGGGTTCCTATTTTGCCACACGTGACGTTGTTAAATCCTTTTGAGGCAGCAAACCTCGATTACTTTTCACTTGTAAGTGCTGTCGGAGAAGTTGCTGGAAAAAATAGGCCAGTAGACATTAGGTTTGATGAAATTACACTACTCCGCAAGCGTGCTTTAGTTATCGAGAGTAGTGAAGAGGCTGGCGCAAACTTAGGTCTGCTTACCCTCAGGAGAGCCTTGGAGTCGGCGGTGATAGCCGAAGAAGACGCTACAGATTCGTTACCACATGAATTTAAGCCTCACATTACGGTATTTCAGTCAAATATGGGCTGTTTTGTGCCTGATGACGTGATGCGACGAGTGCAAGACGAACTATCTGTTACTTTACCTGTTCAGTTTAGTGTAGACACAATCGACGTTTACGGTCGCGTAGGAGATCGTAATTATGTGCCCTATGAGGAATTGCCGCTAGGAATATCGAAATAAATGAGGAGATTATAGTAGGAAATGGGAGTTGTATATTCACCACAAAAAGTTGAACTGGGACATATACCAGAAGAGGGGGCGCACGAGCAAGCCGGGACATACATGCTTGACAGGCTTTTCTCCGACGGAGCCAATGCCTACCAAGATAACACAGGAGTTTATGCTGGACTCGTGTTCGGCTCTGCAGCTTTGAGAACAGCTGGCGTAAGAAGTGATCTTGATGTACTGGTAAGATATGATAGCTACGACAGTGCAGAAACACTGACACACATAGGTGAAGCTATTGTCGACACTGAAAAAAAGTACAAAGTTTCAGTCGGTGTCACAACACTGCACAGGGAGGCCTTTGACAATAGCGACGAGAATATGGTCGATCCTGGCCTAGCAACACATCTCTATCGCGTAAAGGCTTCACGACCTGATTTACTGCGGGCAGACCCCTTGGGTGACGGTTTAATTGAGCAGGGACTTGATAGGCCTCTATGGGCAAGTGCTTTACACTATAATGCCGGAAAGTTACGAATTTTCTCGAGATCTGTTGCAGAGTCAATGGAATATGATGAAGCACAAGCCCTAAATAATCTTCAACGTGCGTTTGAGTTGCCTGCGGCATTGAGCAGAAAAATGCTACCAGTTCTTTGGGGGGTTGAGGGTCAGGGAGCTCTTCCGGAAGATGAAGATAAAAATCGCGTGCTTATGTCAACTCTTGATCATATGGCTGAACTGCAAAACGATCAAGCAAAAAGTGACGATACAAGAGCTCGAACACTCGAGCTCGTAGACCTAAATATAGAGTATTCAGAGATTTTATCGGCCGCAATGAATGGAGAACTCTCAATCAATGAATATCGCGAGTGGATATTTAATGCGTATCGCCCTTCATGTTTTTTGGCTCACGATGTTGCATACAGGTGGATCAACGTACTAAAGCTTGTGCCTGAAGAACTCAGAACAAAGAAAGCATATTTTGATGAGCAACTATAGTGCGGAGACGTACGCATATTTCTATCCTTCGACCATAGAGTGCAAGGAAAAGCAAGATCGAGCGGTACAACATGGGATGACTCTTGTAAATGAGATTTCACTTGCAAGCAATACCGAACCACAGTTTTCCGGACATGATCAGCCACGAAGATACTCTCTTGATGCAGGCATGAACACTGAATGGGATGACGCAAATATTGATGTGATGACGGCACACGTATCTCTCGCTCTTGAAGCAGGACTTGCAGGTTTTATTTTTGATACGTATGTTGGTGGAAAGAAAGGTCGAGTAGCGATAGAGTCAGGCCAGCCGCTTGACATATTTGCTTCTAGTAGCTTGTCAGATGAAATAGGTTTCACCGTGATGCTATCCTTGAGTGGCCCCCGTGCAGTTCTGCCTGTGCCGATAGATCCGGCAAAAAGAGAGCGCTACATGCAGCGTACTTTTGATTACAGTAAGACTACTGCTCAAGCAATAGTGCGGAGAGCAGCTACATTTTGGGAGTACGATAGCTATAAGAAAATCGGTGATCGTCCCTGGATGGCGATTTGTTTTAATGACGTTAATCCGCCATGGTATGCACAAGAGGATGCCCAACTCACCGTGCCAGAGATCGTAGAGCATATAAAGGATTTTAGCGATCGTGAGTATGATGTTGAGCCTTACATTACGGCCGTGTGCATGAACCCTGGGGACGTAACTCAGCTAGATGGCTGCGGTGTTGACGCGTATACTGGTTATGCACTTTTGCCAGATTTTACAAAAGACGGACCCCCTATACAGGATCATGAAACAAGACTTGATGAAGTTGTTCGTCAGTGGGAGTATATGCGTAGTAATTCAGAAAACGGCATCTTTTTGCCGCCAGCAGTTGTCGGTTGGGACGCGACCCCAAGAGCAGAAGCAGGCTACAAGCTAGAAGAGATGAAAGGAGTCCACCCTTTTAGCCCAATCTTAGTGGGGTCAACGCCTGAAGTCTTTAGGAATACACTGTCCCTTCAAAGGCGATTCCTTGAAGATTTTATCCCCGAAGATGAACAGGTAGCGATTGTGTCTTCATGGAACGAAGTCAGCGAAGGCAGCACTATACTTCCAAGACTGTTAGATGACGGCACGGTGGATAAAAGCTATATTGAGACTACAAGGAGCTTTATTGATGACAATAGATAGGGTATCAACAGGCGGTGAGCACATCCCTATACTTGCTTACCATTATCCGCTAACTTCTACCTGCCCAGAAAAGGTGAAACGTGCGATTGCCCATGGAGCAGATTCGGTAGCCGATGAAACGCTAATCGTACAGAAGTCCGCAACACTTTTTGACGGGCATGATCAGCCGAGAGAGTACTGCATAGGTGATGTTGCATTGAATACTTGGGATGACGCAGATCCTGAAGCAATGGAGGAACAGATAGGGTTGGCGAAGCAGTATGGGCTCGACGGATTTATCTTTGACGCATATATAGGCCAGAGAAGCGGTGAGGGTGTGCACGAGGCTCACTTGCCTTTGGACGAGGCTTTTTTAGATACTGAGGGTTCGAGAAGCATGAGCTTCGCAGTCTCCGCTGTTTTAGATGGGCCTAGATCTGTGCTACCCGTTGAACGCAACCGGCAAGCTTGGGAGTCTGGTCGTGCGTTTGACTACAGCGAGGGTACCGCCGAAGCAATAGTGGATATGCTTGCACGCAATTACTGGGAACGTGAAAACTACCTTACGTTTAATGGCAAACCGTATATGTCATTGTGGTTCAGCCGTTTTGTATCATTCAACCAAGATGAACACAACACATTGAGTGCTACTCAAATATCCGAGCACATAAAGTCATACGCAGAAAGTGCTTATGGAGTAACGCCATATCTAGCTGGAGTATGCTTAAATGCAAGCGGTGCAGCGCACATGCAAGAAGGAGCATTTGATGCTTTAACGGGTTACGCGTTCTTGCCCGATTTTGACAAGGGAGCTGACACGATTCAAAACTATGCCGCCTGCATTGATAGACGCATGGCAGAATGGGAAGAAGTTCAGAAATTGTCAGGTTTGCCATTTGTCCCTCCTGTAGTTGCTGGGTGGGACTCATCTTCACGTGGCAAGCTAAGACACGGCGCTATAGAAGATATAGACGGGGTACATCCATTTGGACCTATAGTTACTGATGTGAACACGCAAGAGTTTTATAGATTTATGAGAGAGCAGCGTGACTATGTCAATCGTAGCGTCCCTGAGGGAGAGAGGTATACCCCTATATGTTCGTGGAATGAAGTTACTGAGGGAAACGCGATACTCCCAAGAGTTAGAAATGGAGTCCTCGATGATTCGATGCTCCAAACTGTCCAAGGGTTTGTCGACTCCTTATAGACTGCATTTAGAATTAGGACCACAGGGCCACGCAATTTAGTTTATGGCATTGAAGCTATTTGTAGCTCATACGTCAAATAGTGTAAGTCTACGGTGCCCATTTTCTGAAAGTCTTAGCCACACATCATCCGTATACTCGTCCATGTCTAGAAATTTGTCGGTTGTTGTGGTGTAGAAGTGCAAGTAGCTTGGCTGGTCGTCATACAGGCGGTTGGCTTGGCGGTGTATGCGTTTTTCTAACGTTTGGTGGTCGCATATGAACAATACTTTGGGAAAATCAGCTACTTCACGATCCCACTTGGTAGATTTAGCATATGCCAGGTACTGGTCCAGCTTCTTAGAAACAGTAAAGAATGGCTTGCTGTGTTGCGGGAGCTCGACAAAGTAGCTGCGTGGTTGCGAGCGAGGCTTGGGCTTGAAGTTGATGAATGCTCGGGGCAGGGGTTTTGGGAAATGATCAAAGCCGTCAATCATCTCACTTTCGGTAAAGAACTCAATTCGCTCACCATATACGCGGTCAAACGTGTTGCTGACAGCGAATATCTGCAGGCAATACTCAATGAACGAGTCAGTGGCTTTTCTGTCATTGTAGATACGCCGCAGCATTTTATCCGAAACGTCATATTCTTGTTTTAAGAATTGGAATGCATCAGGCAACAGAAAATATGTTGCAGGCTTTCGATCCAGCTTATAGCTTTTGTCATAATGCCTGCCTATTAATTTGTGTTTGTGTAGAATGTTTAGTCGTGAGTTGATACTTTCACGATGCGCAGGTTTTAGTTTATCGAATAGTAGCGTTGATGTAGCAAAACGAAATAAGTATAGGGAGTGGAGTATATCTAATTGTTCAGGGTTTAGTTTTCGCATTGGCTCACATGATTTAGATTTATGATTATTTAATATTATATATTTATATATAATTAAAGTGAATTGTGTACCGCCATTAACAGATGCAGTAGACCATCCTATCTTTTAAATCGGGGTAATGTTTTTGGACACTCACCACTGTAATAGCTGAGAATACTAACATAACTTCACTGACATATGTATTGCTATAACTCCTGTGAGTATTGTAGTTTGTTTTAACAACATCATAATTTTACAACAAAAACGACTTCACATCAGCCGATAAATTAGCTACAATATAACTATTACCAATGCTAAGAGTTGAGGGTAGCTCTGATGAGTAAAAAGGTAGACTATAAAACCGAAGATCTAGCTATTCAAGAAACTCTAAGCATGACCCCTTCTGAGCGGCTACAGCTGCTTGCAGCACTTATCGTAGACAAAGTCGAGGAAGACAAAAACAATAGTAAGGCCCTCTGGAAAAAGATTGAGGCACACGGTGCCTGATGTAGCCGGAAATGTCGTCGGTGCAATACGTGTCTCAACCATTAAGCAGGGTATGGACGGCGATTCGCCTGATGATCAACAAAAGCTCATCGAACAATACGCAGCAGGCAGAAATCTCAATGTTGCACGTTATTTTGTATTCCTTGAATCAGCATCCAAAGAACAACAACCTATGCAGGAGGTTGTTAATTTCTGCAAAGATCCAAGCAATAACGTTAAGCAGGTAATCATCAAGTCCATCGACCGCTTTACGCGAGGTGGCTCGGAGTTTTACAGTGACCTTAAAAACCAGCTTGATGCCTGTGGCGTATCACTAGTCGACGTATATGGCATTATTGGTCATCAAAAAATCAACACTCTCGACCACCTAGGCGTAAAGTACAAGTGGAGCGAGTACTCCCCAACCAAAAAAGCCGAGCTACTTGAAGCCGAACGAGCCAAAGACGAGGTACGTGACATCCAGACACGGATGATTGGCGCACAAATACGCTACGCCCGTATGGGTTACTGGGTGCGTAGATCGCTTTATGGGTTCAAAAACGTACATATAGAAACACGTGAGGGTAAGCGTTGCGTGCTAGAACCAGAAGAGAAAGAGGCGCCACTCGTTATTACGGCGTTTGAGCTACGTGCCCGCGGCACTATGGATGACTCGGAAATAGTCGATGAGCTAAACAAGCTCGGGTTCCGCACCAGATCATATGCCGTGCGAGACAAAAAAGACCGCACCAAGATTATCCGTACGATTGGCGGAATTGAGCTGAGCATTAAGCAGTTCTGGCGCATTGTCGAAAACCCTGTATACGCTGGCGTAAATCCAGAAAAATGGACACAAGGCAGCCCAGTTAAATGCAAATTTAGTGGGCTCGTATCGTATGAGTTGTTTAACGCAGCCAACAAAGGCAAGATTATCATTGTCGAAAACTCTGACGGCATACAAATTCACCGACGCAAACCGCCTGAGTATTTGGTCAAAAAGGGCACCAAGAATGCTGAGTTTCCATACAAACGCATAGTCATGTGCCCAACCTGCAAACGTCCGCTTTATGGCAGTTCATCACGTGGACGACTTGGTGGCAAATATCCTGCGTACCACTGTGATCAACGCGGCGGCAAGCATTTCCGTAAACCCAAAAAGGAGTTCGACGAAACCATACAAGAATTTGTTAAAAATCTTCGTATTTCACCAGAATACATTGATGCACTGATGGAGTATGTTGGCGAGGCCTTTGACAAACAGCTAATCGAGACAAATAGAGACACCGTAACAATGGATCTACGCCTGGCTGAGCTACGTGACCAAATCCGCGTAAATGTCGACAAGATCAAAATGGTTAATTCTGAAACCACAATAAAGTACCTGGAGGAAGACATAGCAAAGTTAGAGGGCGACGCAGCTAAGCTAACTCAGGAACGTCAGACGTACGAACAGCAAAAACCGATTGAAATGGACAAGATGAAGGCGTATGTGCGCTACTTCCTGGAACACCTCGACGAACTACTGTTAAACTACGACAATCCGATTCAGCAAGCCAAGTATTTCGGAGTAATATTCAATAAAGCACCAACCTACGAAGATATAGTGTCTGGAACCCCAGATTGCACCAAATTAACAGATGTAAATGAAGTCTTTAAAGCAAAAATGCCCCAATTGGGACATTTGGCAGGGGTGGCGAGACTCGAACTCACGACACCTGGTTTTGGAGACCAGTGCTCTAGCCAACTGAGCTACACCCCTTTAGGACTAGTGATTAGTATATAGTAGTTGGCATATAGGGTAAAGTCTGCTGGGCGCAGGAATAGCGGTGCGTAGTTCGTTGCGGTCCTGGCTGATTGTATCTTCGGTGGCTATCTGGTATAAATAGATGCATATGAAGGCAAAAGTTAGCACGACAAAGCCACTATTGGTATTGCTGTATGGGTTTCCTGGTTCTGGGAAGACGCATTTTGCAAACAATATCGCCCGACAACTGCAGTGTGCGCACGTGCATGACGACCGCATCAGGCACGAGCTGTTCGAAAACCCGCGCTACGACGACGAAGAAAACGATGTTGTTGCGCAGCTCATGAACTACATGACTGAAGAGTTCCTTGCTGCCGGGCTCAACATTGTCTACGACGCCGATGCGTCACGCGCCAAGACGCGCAAACACATCGCAAACGTCGCTAAAAAGCACGGTGTCAGGACACTTGTCGTATGGTTCCAGATGGACGCTGAGTCAGCGTACGCACGGCTCGGCAAACGTGACCGCCGCACAGCAGACGACAAATACGCTCGCCCATACACTGAGGAAGCGTTTCGTCACTACATATCACGTATGCAGCAGCCTAAAAACGAAGACTACGTAGTGGTCAGCGGTAAACACGTATTCCCGAGTCAGTCTGCTGCGTTTTTCAAAAAGCTCGTGGAGTCAGGTCTTATCGAACAAAAAATATCTGACTCTAAAGTCCCAAAGCCTGGCCTAGTCAACCTCATACCACGCAGCGAAGGCCGCGTCGACCTCGGTCGCAGAAATATTAGTATCAATTAGCTCCGTAGCCCCATCCACGCAGGCCATCAACTTAAACATATGAAAAAACACATCGACGTAGACGGCATCGACAGAGCTGTCGTGCTCGTTCGCCGCAAAGGTACCCGAACACTAAAAATCACGCTAAAAAACGACGGCTCAGTCCGGCTCAGCGTACCGTACGGCATCCCTGAATCGGTCGCTCACAGATACCTCCGCTCAAAGGCTGACTGGATCCACGCCAACAGCAAACAGGCACATATCGTCCAAAACGGTGCGCACATCGGGAAGTCTGCTGTTCTCAGCGTCGAACACGCTGACATCAGTCGTCCAAGCACAAAAGTCAGCGCCATGGGTATACGAGTGCGGCTACCGCACGACATCGACGCGCATGCGCCAGAGGGTCAAGCAGTGATCAAAAAAGCCTGCGATAAATCACTGCTCCTGCAGGCCGAACGTCTGTTACCGCAGCGCCTCGCCGACATGTCACGCACACACGACATACCGTACACGTCGATAACTATCAAAAAACTCACCAGTCGCTGGGGTTCATGCGACTCACACAACAACATCGTGCTTAACAGCTATCTTATCCAGTTCGACTGGCGCTTAATAGACTACGTCATCTGCCATGAACTGGCCCACACTGTATGGCACGACCACAGTTCGGATTTCTGGCAGCTTGTTCAAACCATGATCCCGGACTATAAAGACAGGCGATCAGAGCTCAAAGACAAACCTACAAACGTTATCGCCACATAAACACTGGCTATCTATCGTGTACAATAGTGTGTATGCAAAACAGCGATCAAAACGACCTCGACCATCTGAGACTACAAAGCCTCGTCAACAGTATGGCCGACGGCGTGATCGCGCTTGACGATACCTGCCACGTCGTCTTGTATAACGGTGCCACACTCGACGTCCTAGATATCAACTCTGTTGCTGCAGGTGACGACATAGCGGACGTTTTGAAGCTGCGTGACGCGGCCGGCAATACCCTCGACAGCCGTGCAGTGGTGCTTGCCACGCAAAAACAAGTCATCTCACGCGATTATACGATCAAATACCGTGACGACAGCCTAGTGCACATATACCTCAGCATATCGCCGGTGCGACAAGGCTACGGCACACAGAGCGAAAAAGGCTACGTGCTGATTATCCGTGACATAACCAGAGAAAAATCGCTTGAAGAAGAACGCGACGAATTCATCAGCGTCGTCAGTCACGAACTGCGCACACCTGCAGCAACGATCGAAGGATCTGTCAGTAATGCGCTATTCTTGGCTGAGAAAAAACCAGACGACCACACCAAAATCGTAGAAATGCTACAAAACGCCCACGATCAAGCACTCTACCTAGAAGACATGATCAACGACCTCACGACGCTGGCACGAGCAGAGCAGGGAGCGCTCAAAGAATCTGTGTCCAAAATCAACACCCACACAATTGTCGAAGGATTGCTTGCCAGCTACAGTAATTCTGCACAAGAAAAAGGCCTATCGCTGCAAGCAGACATCGATCCTCATCTAGAAATCCTGCACTCAGTTGAGCTGTATGTTCGTGAAGTCCTACAGAACTTTGTGACGAACGCCATCAAATACACCGAAAAAGGCTCAGTTACTATTCATGCGCGGCAAGCAGATGGCGGCATAGAGTTCGCTGTATCAGACACCGGCATCGGCATCAGTACGACCGACCAGAACAAAGTGTTCGACAAGTTTTTCCGCAGTGAAGACTTGTTGACACGCAAACAATCAGGAACAGGGCTCGGCCTCCACGTAACGTCCAAGCTTGCCAAGCTTGCACAGGCGCGTATATCGCTCGAAAGTCAGCTCGGCGAGGGATCAACATTCACCATATATTTCCCGAACCTTGACGCATAGGTGCACACTCGTGTACTATTGACAGCAGACGAGGCTGCCTATATGGTGGCTTTTTTGTTTGAGAATCTATTTGATTGATTTCTAGGAGGCGATACAGTGGCTAAGACGAGAAAACGAGCAAGCGACAGCGCAAAAACCAAAGCAGAGCCCAAAAAAACACGCGTAAAAAGCGCCGTAGTAACAAAAGACGCAGCGGCAAAGACGACGGTTGACAAACGAGCGAAATCGTCGCTCCGTGAGCGCAACCGCCAGGCAGCAGAAAACGCTGGCAAACCGAAGCGCACACGCAGAGCAGCAAATGCAGCTCAAAAGCCAGTTGGCGCTATCACATCAGCCCTAACAAAAGAGCACCATGTACTGCCTACAGGATCTGGTGACAACTTCTGGACACGCAGCAGATCAGTTGCACCAGGCTACATACGTAATTCAGCGCGTGAGCTGAAAAACGTCAGCTGGCCAGGGCGATCTGAAACCTGGAAACTCGTGTCTGCTGTGTTCGTGTTTAGCGCGATTATGGGTGGATTTATCGCCATACTTGACTACGGCCTAGAGAAGGTGATGAGAGAGATAATATTATAATGAACAACAATGTTTTGATTGTGAGCAGTGAGCAAAGAGCAGTGAGCAAAGAAGAGCTACGCTCTGATGCGACTATTCCTTGCTCAATGCTCACTATTCACTGCTCAGCGACTGGAAGGAGCACTAATGAGTAAACGATACGACACCCAAAAACACTGGTACGCAATCCATACCTATAGTGGCTATGAAGAAAAAGTAGCGACATCGATCAAACAACGTGCTGAGAGTCTCGACATGAAAGACAAAATTTTCTCAGTACTCGTGCCAAAAGAAAAAATGATTGAAATCAGCAACGGCAAGCGCAAAGTAGTAGAGAAAAAGATATTCCAAGGCTACGTACTTGTCCAGCTAAAACTATCCGAAGACGCATGGTACATCGTGCGCAACACGCCAGGTGTAACTGGGTTCGTCGGTTCAGGCAACGATCCAAGTCCGGTCGAAGATGCAGAAGTTGAAAAAATCCTTAAGCGCATGGGCAAAAAAGACCCGAAACACAAGATCAATTTCAAAGTCGACGACGTCGTCAGCATTATCGATGGGCCGTTCAAGGGATTCGATGGTTCTATCAGCGAAGTTGACCCAGACAAAGGAAAACTCAAGGTGTTGGTCAACATGTTTGGTCGTGAAACGCCGGTTGAGCTGGATGGCCTCCAGGTCAAAAAAACCACCTGATAAGCCCACAAAATGCACATTTTGAGCGCGCAGCTGTGCTGCGCACTCAGTGGACTTTTCAGTCACCAAGTTATTTTGGACTTTAAGTTAAAAACATAGTAAAATAACACCAGTTACGCACGTGGGATTTTGTGAGCGCTTCAAACTCACAAAAACAATGAGAAAGAGAGAGAAACCAAACCATGGCAGGATCAC
>CALLJT010000103.1 GCA_938050265.1 Candidatus Saccharimonadia bacterium | reverse complement strand
ATGCCGCCTCACGTACACCAAACACATTGCGCCTAGCTAGCGAGATAGTCGCTGCCAGACCTAAATACCTAAGGGTCGGATCTTTTACACCTTAGGAATTAACCGATTTTTAATTTTCAAGTTTTTATGTCTTTGCTATGCTCGACATATGCCCTCACGAAATATAGTCCGTATAGACATGCCCGAAAGTTATTATCATGTGTATGTGCGTGGCATCAACAGGTCTGCGGTGTTTCAGTCTCCAGAGCAGAAGGAGTACGTACTGTATCTATTGAGTCGTCATCTATCGTTAAGCCAAGAGACAACAAGGGCAGGCTATAGATATCCGCACTATAGAGGGTCTGTTGAGTTGCTCTCATACTGTGTTATGGACAATCATCTACATTTCCTCTTGTACCAGAAAGAGCAGGGCGCTATTGCCGCTTTGATGAAGAGTGTCACCGGTGCTTACGCAGCCTTTTACAATAAGAATGAAGCTCGAACGGGGCCGGTATTTGAGTCGCGGTATAAGTCAGCGCTGATTAGTAGTGATGGGTACTTCGAGCATGTATCCAGATACATCCACCTCAACCCCCGAAACTGGAAGTACTATGAATATTCTAGCCTTGGCCATATCCGAAGAGGGTCAGAGCCGGAGTGGTTACAGACAAAAAGAATACTAGAGGCTTACTCAAGCAGACTGCAGTATGTCGAGTTTGTCCAAGACTACGAAGAGACAAACAAGATGAAAAAAGAGCTCGAAAAACAGCTTGCTGATAGCCCCTGATTTCTGACTGAAAATACAAATTGGTATTTTTCTCATCTGTTAAGGATCCGACCCTTAGGTATTTTGGGGTTTTTGAGTGTGGTGTGGATGTGTTGTTTTTGTGGTTGTTGGTGGAATGGGCGGGGATGGGTAGGGGAGGACGGTGGTGTATTATGTAGATATGAAGGCGTTGATTATTGGCGGGTCGGGCGGTATTGGGAGCGTGATTGCGTTTGCGTATGCTCGGGCAGGGTATGATGTCGCTCTCACGTATTATCAGAACAAAGAAAAAGCAGACGGAGCTGTACGGGAGTGCAAGGAATTGGGCGTCTCGGCAGAAGCCATACAGATTGACGTTGCCGATGATGCATCCGTTAAGGCTTTGTTCGCAGACCTAGGCGAACTAGACGTGCTGGTGTTTGCTGTCGCAGAAGAAAAGCCTCTCGGCGTGGATGAGGCATCCTATGCGGACTGGCGTAAAGTTACGGCTCCAATGATTGATGGGGCTTTTCTCTGCACGCATTATGCAGTGCCGCTGTTGGCAAAATCTGATAATCCTAACATTATCTATATTCCATCCACCGACGGGCTACGTCCGGACGGTGATTACATTGCGTATCAAACTAGTGAGGCTGCTCTGATAGCTACGACAATTGGTAACGCCAAACGTTTAGCAAAAAAATATAAAATCCGGGTTAATGCGGTTTGTCCGGGGCCTACGAAGACTGGACTATGGGATAAAGCTGGCGGGAGCACACAGAAACTATGGGATGATTTTGCTCATAACAACCCACTCGGACGAGTAACAGAGCCTGAAGATGTAGCACGAGCATGCTTGGCCTTGTCGGAGGACTCAGGTAGATATCTGAACGGTAACTTTTTGTACGTGAACGGGCAGGGAGGTTACTAGAGTGCAGCAAGCTGCTACGCATGTACCGAACGACGAGGTTAATGACGAGCACACGGTCACGTCGAGCATGTTTGATGTAGGTAGTGGCCATAAGCTGTGGTATGAGTTGTGGGGCAATGTGGATACGGATAAGACGCCGTTTATAGTGTTTCATGGAGGCCCGGGCGCCGATAGTATTGGTAAGCGGCATAAAGAAGTGTTTGACCCTGAGCATGATTTAGTGTTGTTTTTTGACCAGCGTGGTTGTGGTATGTCAATGTCAGAAACTCCGAGACAAAGCAATACTACATGGGATACGATTGCCGACGCTAAGCTGTTGGCTGATGCGGTAGGGTTTGAGCGGGTGAACGTTCGTGGCAGTAGCTTCGGCTCTACACTGTGTTTGCTGTTTGCTATCAAATACCCTGAGTTCGTACAAGACGTAGTTATTAGCGCAGTGTTCTTAGCAGACGCTAAAAGCGTGCAGCATTTCAATGATGGTACGATCGGTCTTTTCTACCCAGAGGTATGGCAGAAGCTCCTAAGTTGTACGCCCGCAGACCGTCACGATAACCCAATACGCTATCATCTAGAGCAGGTCCAGAAGTATGCCGATGCCGATGACTTTAGTAGTCCTGAGCTTGTCCGTTCTATCGTAGCTATTCATAATTACGAATCCAACCTAGAGGACCTCGGTCATTCGTTTGTATATGTTGACCCGGATAATCCGCAGGAAGACTTTGACCCACTGGGCTACGCAATTTTTGCTGACTACGAGATAAACGATTCGTATCTCGAAGAAGGGTATATTCTACGTAATATTCATAAGTTTAATGGGCACATTTATATTGTCCAAGGGCGTTTTGATATGCTGTGCCCAATGTTGCTGTCAACGAAGCTCGCTGCGGCAGCTAATCACGCAACACTTACGCCGGTAGTTGCATCGCATAATATTGTCCCAGAATCGTTAAAGGCATTGCGCCGTATAATACAGGAGGTATAGGATGAAGGATCTCAGACAGAACATAACGGAAATGGTCGACCAGTCGTATGCGCTGAGTTTCGCCTGCGTGGACGGCGACAAGCCGTATCAGGTGTGGATGCACTATGCGGGTGACTTGAACACAATTATTGTATATTCACGGAGGGACCGGGTCCATTCTGAGTTTGTTCGCGCAAACAACGCGGTGTCTATTGCTGTGTTGCCGCAACAAAACCCGGGTGCTCCAGTCCGAGCACTGTCCGGTCAGGGAGTAATCCGTGAGCTAACAGACGAGGCCGCAATCAAGACCGCGCATGCTACATACGTGGCAAAGTTCGTACAGCATGATGCGCAGGAGCTGCTACGCCAAAGTACTTCTGGGCAGACAAACGAACACGCGTTCTGGGAGATAAAAATGAACACATATGTTTAATTATCCAGACCATCCAAGGCAGGAGTACACAGTATGAAATTAGAGGGGAAGACAGCTCTAGTGACGGGTGGATCAAAAGGTATTGGTGCGAGCATATCCGAGGTATTAGCATGTGAACGTGGGATGAAGGTCTTTGTGAACTATTCGTCCGACGAAGAGGCTGCATCCGAATTGGCGAAACAAATCTCGTCCCGTGGCGGAGAGGCGGTTCTTGTCAGGTCTGATCTTTCCACAGAGGCTGGGGTTAAGAATATGTTTGAGGAGATTCGGAATCATACGAATACCTTGGATGTAGTAGTTGGCAACTTGGGCATCTCTGACTCGGAAGACGGAGTGCGGAACGTAGCCGCACATAGACGCCTCTTTGCGGTTAACTATTTTGCGCAAGTATCTGTTATCGATGAGTCTCTCGACATGATGGATTATGGTAAGATTGTTTTCATATCTTCTGTCCACGGAGGCGATGGTCGAGGGAGGGCGAGCGCAGCCGCTTATGCTGCTACAAAAGCAGCGCTTAATTCATACATGAAGAACTTAGCGAAAGATCTGGCCCCGAATGTACTTGTGAATGCGATCGCTCCAGGGCGGACGATATCCTCTTCATGGGGTGAAATGACGGAGTCTCAGCGTGCCGAAAAAGTCGAGCCTCATCTGACGCGCCGCTGGATCAAGCCTGAAGAAATTTCACAAGGTGTCGTGTCTATACTGGAGAATGATTCGATTTGCGGAACTATTCTCGTGATAGATGGTGGCATGTATCTAAAAACGCTCGGTTAAGACAGGAGAAGGTGTCTATGCAATTCGCACACGCAGGGTTTATGGTTGATGATCTCGATGAGGCAATAAAGCTCTGGGGCCAGCTTGGCTTTAGCCTAAAGCATACTTTTGAAAAAGATGAGCCACCAGCGAGGGCTGCACTCGTTGTTGACTCGAACGGCGCAGGACTTGAGCTGTGGCAGTTTACTGGTGAGTCTCGCATGAACGAGATTGTCGGGCGGCATATAGCGTTCAAGACAGACGACGCGCGAACGGTGGCCGCGGACTTAGTACGGAGCGGATTCGAAGAGGTCATACCGTTTACACACGGAAAAACGCTGAACTACCTGTTTTTGAAAGATCAGCATGGAACATACTACGAAATAGCAGAAGAGATTAAAGAATCATGAAGATACATCATGTGGCGATTTCTGTTAGTTCGATGGATAGCTCGATAGAATGGTATCGAAGACACTTGGGGTTCGGCGATCCAGCTTTCCATACTAGCAGTGACAGACAGCTGGACATGGCGCTGCTGAGCAATGTGCATGGTGATCATATTGAATTATTTGCTCACGCCAAGCCACAGGAGCTGCCGTCTGAGCGCTGTGAGGTCTCGTCGGATATTCAGCAGATAGGCACAAAACATGTATGCTTACGTGTTGCTAGTCTAGATAAGGCCTTGCAGCGGTTAAGCAATAATGGCGTTGAGGTGGCTATGGACAAGGATTCTGCATTTATTGGTGGAGAGTTTGCGTTCGTCAAGGACCCAGACGGTAACTTGATCGAGTTGATCGAGTTAGACGGCAGCAGAGAGTACTTTTGTAAAGTTTCATCCGAAGGGCTGGATGATCCGACGATACTGAATGATCTAGATTTGCTCAAAGTTGAGATCGCGCATAAACCAGAAGCAACGACGTCAAAAATGTGGCACCAGTTTTTTATGAAACTTGACTCTGATGTAGTTGAAAAGCAGGTTGATCTATTGGCTGGTCAGATGAAAGAGACATGGTATTCGGTGGTGTATAGTCGGTCCGACGCGTATTTTATTTTTCGTAACAAATTTTTCCACCTAGAACGCGAGCGGCCGTGGAAGTCTGATGCATATCACGAAATGAGGGATTACGCACTTGCACATGGGCTCGAAGAAGCATTCTTGGATTTTGATGAGCGGTTCACCGAATACGACTCCTGGGCAGAGGAGTACGCATGAAGCTAGTTCATCATCACGTGGCAATTTCTGTAAGGGACCGTGAGCGGTCGTTGGCGTTTTATGAAGCGCTTGGGTTTGAGCAGGTGCATTTTTATGATGATGGCGTGAAAACCAACACGCACTTGAAACTCGGTGACGTGTATATCGAGATGTTTTGTTTTTCTGCCAACTCGGATGCGGATGCGCTCGGTATGGACATTGCGAACGACATAGACAAGGTTGGAGTGAAGCACATTGCGTTTGCAGTTGGCGATGTAGGTGCTGCGCGCGAAGAGGTCGTGAGGATGAATATCTCTGATGACGTGAGTGAGATTTTTGAGAAGCAGAGCGACGGGGGAGTTGCGCGGTTTTTCTTTGTCAAAGATCCCGACGGTGTCTGGGTAGAGTTCATCAAGGATGAGCGGTACTGATGCGTAAGCGGTATTGAAAAATATTATAATTTTGTTATAATACGGACATGACAGTACACACAACAAAAAAGATTATCAAAGTCGGTTCTTCCGGGGCCGTTACTATACCCGCAAAAGACATGAAGCGGATGGGGGTTACATACGGAGATGAGCTTGAGATCAGCTTCAAGCCTGCTGCCCAGAACTTGGACATCGGTGTCGCAAAAGAGTACGAAGACTTTGCTCAGCAGTACAAGGGTGCGCTTAAGAACCTCGCGAGTAGGTAGATGTATTTTTTAACCCCTGAAGATATCCTGTACGCTCACTACAGGCTCATCAAAGACTTTGGTGGCAGCCATGGCGTCAGAGACGAGAAGAGACTGAGCTCAGTTATTGCCACACCTAGGCAGCAAGCTTTTGGTGCAGAGCAGTATCCAGGAGTCTTTGAGAAGGCTGCGGTGTACGCTCGTAATATCACTGGCGACCACCCGTTTGTTGACGGCAATAAAAGATGCGGCATCTCATGCGCGTCGGTGTTTCTCATGAAGAATGGTCATGTATTAGTCGCTAATCCAAAAGAACTTGAGGATTTTGCAGTGAAAATAGCAGTCGACAGGCTAGGTGTTTCAGAAATTGCCAAATGGCTTGAGACCCATTCTCGCAAGAACTAGGGGAACTATGGAGTAATAGAGAAAGAAAAACGACGCTCAGCCTCGCTGCGGAAAAATCGGGTTAGTGTGTGGATTGGGGACGCGTCGTAGGGTATAATTGAAATATGATAGTATCGACAACGGCTACAATTGCAGGCAGAGAGATCGTGGAGCATCTAGGGGTTGCACGAGGTAGCACTGTCCGCGCAAAGAACGTTGGGGCAGACATAATCGCAAGCGTCAAGACACTGGTCGGTGGCGAGATTGGTGAGTTTACTGAGCTTCAAGCACATGCGCGCGAGCAAGCGATCCAGCGAATGACTGACGATGCTCTGTCGGTTGGGGCTGATGCGATTGTCGGCATGAGGTTTACGACTTCGATGATTTCTGCAGGTGTCGCCGAGATACTCGCGTATGGTACTGCGGTGAAGCTAAAGTGATCTCTAGGAGAGGAGTCGCCCAGAGGCCATGCTAGAAGCGATATTCATAGCATTTTTCATCCTTGTTCTGCTGTACGTTATAGTTGTTCAGTCTAAGCGCAGAGATTCAGAAGATTTCGAAAAACGCGACAACTAGCACCTTCCCACTGTAGATGCTTCCACCAGATACGTACTCCAGAAAATGGTACCATGGTAGTACAAACCAAGGAGGGTACGACTATGGCATATAATTTTCCTGATGGCACACCAATATGGGTGGATTTGTCGACAACAGATCTAGACGGGGCAAAAGAGTTCTACAGGCAAGTGCTCGGTTGGGAGTCGAACGAGCAGACCGATACCGACGGAAACGTTATATATCATATGTTCACGCAAGGCGGCAAAATAGCTGCTGGTGTGATGAGCTCCGCGAACGGAACACCATCTGCATGGACAACGTACTTCCAGACGACGAATATAGGCGAAACGGTCGAAGCAGCTAAAGCAGCTGGTGGGTCAGTTATGGTCGAGCCTATGCAGGTCATGGACGGCGGGCACATGGCGCTTATCGCCGATGATCAAGGGGCGGTGTTTGGCCTGTGGCAGCCTGGCACACACAAAGGTGCTGATGAGTATATCAAGCCTGGATTTTATGGCTGGAACGAGCTTGCGACGCATGATATGACACGGGCAAAAGCGTTCTACGGCGCTGTGTTTGGCTGGATGTCAGAAGACACAGATATGACCGGCGACGGGACGATGTACACATCGTTTATGATAGACGGCAAAACAGATGTTCATGATAATTTCGTTGGTGGCGGTATGGCTATAACGCCGGAAATGGGCGACACTGCACCGAACTGGTCTGCCTACTTTTCGGTTGCAGATATTGATGCAGCAGTCGAAAACGTACAAGAGGCCGGCGGGACAGTGGTCGTCGATAAGATGGATATCCCTGAAACCGGACAAGTGGTTGGCGTGACGGATCCGCAGGGTGCGTTTTTGTACCTTATTCAGCCGTCGTTTGATCTATAGGCTATGTTCGAGATCGATGCAAGCTGGCAGATGGCGCTGCAGGAGGAGCTCCGGAGCAGCCACTACGCAGGGCTGATAGAGTTTGTGCGCGGCGAGTATGCAGCAGGCAGGCCGATATACCCGCACAGCGAGGATATATTCAAGGCGTTCGACATGACTCCTTTTGGTGACGTTCGCGTCGTGATACTGGGTCAAGACCCGTATCACGGAGAGATTGATGGGCAGCCGCAAGCGCAGGGTTTGTCGTTTTCTGTGTCTGCCGCTATGCGGAATCCGCCGAGTTTGCAGAATATATTCAAAGAGGTCGAATCGGATACGGGCACAAAGTCGCAGGCCCAAATGAAGCACGACGGTGACCTCACCTGTTGGGCGGAGCAGGGTGTACTGCTACTGAACGCTGTCCTGACAGTCGAGCGGGGTAATCCCGGCAGTCATGCCAATCGTGGCTGGGAGCAGCTAACGGACGCAGCGATACAGAAATTGAGTAGTGAGCGCGGCGGTATCGTTTTCATGCTCTGGGGCGCGTACGCACGCAAAAAGAATGTACTCATTGACACGGACAAGCACCTGATTCTCGAGTCTCCGCACCCATCCCCATTCAGCGCCCGTACAGGCTTTTTTGGCAGCAAGCCATTCACGCAGGCAAACGACTATATGCAGGTGCCGATTATCTGGTAACTTCTCGGTCTATGCAGGCATGCAGAACGAGGGAATTATCAGAGGTCACAGCGCGTTGTTAAAAATACATATTTTTATGATTGACGTCCGTATAAAAGCGAGTACAATTTGGGCTTATGCTCGATAGATTTTTAGCTCAAATCGCACTGACTTTTGGTCGTCAGAGACACGGCCGTGTTGTGCGTTTTGCCGGGGCAGGGAGGCTGCTCCGTCGCCCGTCAAAAGACCAGCAGCTGCACGTGCTCAACCAGACGATTACGGTCATGGGTGTGTTCAATACGATCTTTACGCTGCCGCAAATATTGGCGCTATATGGCAACCGTGATGCGTCAAGCCTCTCTCTACTATCGTGGTCATATTACCTGGCGTTTTCGATCGTACTGCTGGTGTACGGAGTACTGAGCAATCAAAAACCCCTCATCATCACATATGGATCAGGCGTACTGGCCTATGCGATCATTGTTTTCGGTGTCATCTTGTACAGCTAGTTGTCGTTAACCATGTCACAAGCCCAATACATTTGGTGACGCCCAATCCGGACTCTGTGTATTGGGAGGTGGACCCCCGTTATTCTGTTGTCTTTTGGTAGTGTAGGACCAGTTCAGGTGGAGTGTAGCCGTTTCCCAGAATGCTTGATCAAGATCGAAGTCAAAGGGTGTAAGCGATACGTCTGTAATCGGCACGGACGGCGCATGTGGAAGTCCTGTGGTCCGAAGCAAGGTTAAACTTCCAAGTTTTGTGGGTATTATTGCAAGAGGGCTGGCGTGTACTTCGTCGTGTGTCGTGTGTTCTGGGTGTCCAATAATTGTTCCACGTGGTCTGGTGTCAGGAGTGTCCAGCTCGGTTTGCTCGGCGCTCTTGATTCTCTCTACGCCATTCATTTCCCAGACATCTACGTGGGTCTCCAATGTCACTCCATAGCGAGGTGACGTTACTATAGCGGTACAGGCTTCTCGCGGGTGTACAGGAATTGCTTCTTCGCCGAATTTTTCAGAAAATAGTTCACGTAACTGCCCTTTATATGTCTCTTCCAGTTCTGGCACTTCTTGGAACAGAATATCGCCTGGCGCAACAACTGTCCGGAGTAGTTTCCCCGTGAGGTCACCATTTCTATTAAACGTAGTTTCACCTAACGGCTGTAGCCGCTGGTAAGCGTTGTCTCTGATCACTAACGCTATTGTTTGACGCGCCTGGTCATCGCGGGGCGATGGAACACCACCGATGGCGTGTATGGCATCCCCTTGTCTGAGGGTCTGCTGATCGTCGAACTCGTATGTATGCAAGCCTGGAACCTCCGTGCGGTTGCTACTAGTCTTTCAATACACTATATCATGACTATGTGCAAATATGTGGGTAATTCATTCGGTAGAGTGGCACGATAACTCAGCGGCCGCAGCATTATATTCCAGAAGAGCAACCGTCAACCAGGCGTATGCCGCCACCCAGCGCGCTGTGTTTGAGCACTTTTGGGGTGCGGCTGATTAGAGTACTGCTTGTATAGGCTATATATAACCACCGGATGCTATGGATTGGCGGCGAGCGTAATTTCTTCAGCCATGCCCCATAGCAAATCAAATAGTTGTTTTTGTTGGTCGGCAAGGTTTTGGTTGTAGATTTCTATGCCGAAGATGTCGTTTCGTTCGTAGCTGAGGAGGGCAACACAGTTGTTGTAGGCGTATGTTTCGAATTTGATCTTGAATATGGCTGGGTCGATGTAGCGGGCGCGGCTGTAGTCGTTGAGACCGGGGATGTCGGACTTCATGCTCCAGTCTTTTGTGTTAGTAATGTCCATGCCGGTAACTTTGCGGTCAACCTGTTGTTGGCGTAGTTTTTCAACGAAATAGCGAGGCATCACACTGTGTGCATCGAGCGGGTTGAGTTCAAATACTCGGTACTCTTTTTCAGCTTTGGTTATGAGGTTGAAGTTCATTTGCTTCAGCCCATCGATACCCCTATACTCGACAGTTTTTGTGCCAGTGGGGGAATGGGCGCGCATGCTTTCTAGGATGTTGCTGACTGCGGGGAGTGTTTTACGCATTGTTTCGGCTTTGCTTTCCAGGTCGGTCACGAGGAAGTCGAGAGCTTCGAGCGGGACGGGGTCGTAGCTTGTGCCGTAGTGTCGTTCATGGACTTCGACAAGTTGTTTGTTTGCGAGCGCCTCAAGGAGGGGGTATAGTTTGGTTCTGCCGGTGCCAAGCCCTCTAGAGATTGCCAGTACGGTGCTTTTGCCGTGCGCGTTTAGGTAGATAAACACTTCGGCTTCTTCTTGTGTCAGACCGAGACCTTTGAGGTAGCTGATTAGTTTAGATGTGTGAGATGTCTGCATGTAGAGACAAGTATAGCATACAGATGTCTGAATTTCTAGACAACATTTTTACAAATTATGGATTTATTGATACAATCCTTGCAGTTAAGGAGATGAAATGATATGGCAGAGGTTACTTTAAGACACTTTCAAGGTCCGGAGTCCGAAGAGCAAGCAAAAACTTTTCAGGATGAATTAGCTATCAGCTCTGCAATTGCTACCGGTAGGGTTGTGTACGGTATAGATGATCCTCTAGGAATAATGAGAGACTATATTTCGGTAGGTACGATACCAATAGATCAGTCGGCATCTTCATCCGATGGTCAAGGTGTTGAGTCGAGGGTGGACGTTGAGTCTTATGAAATTAAAGAAGAAATGCGAAATAGTGGAATATGGCTTAGGACGTCGAGGCGCAGAAAGCGGTTTATTGAAGGTTGGGCGTCCGGCATACACGCAGAGACACTCGAACTTCTCGAAGGAGGTGCAGAGCGTTTTGCAGAGGAGACTCAAGGAGGTAGATATATCGTATGGGTGACGTCAGTTGCTGATTCTGGATGGACTCATCCTGATAGTAAAGAGCCTCTGCTGGAGAAGACGGAAGATGGCCTCTATGTTTTTAACCGCAAGCAACAAGAGTCGGAAGTACTGGAAGCTTAGAAATGTCTACCCTGGAGCCGGGTCGGTCACCTAGAAGATTTGAGCATGGTATCCCAGACGAAGTATTCGGCGATCGTGAAATCAAAAATTATCTGGGCGTTGGGCACGTTGTTCGGTTTGTGCGACAAAGAGACGCCGAAGGCGCGAGACTATCAGACTCTGTAATGCGAGAGGCTACAGAAGTCCCCTTAACTGCTGTCGTAGCAGGGGTTGACCCGAATTTGATTCTGCACCCTATAGATGGGATTAGTGTAGAAGGGGGGATACTTAGTGAAGATGAGCAAACTTTTGGCGGGACTGAGAGCCCTTCAGATATCACAGACGTGATCGGTGCGGTACCTGTTGAAGCGGTGGCCGACCATCTTTTACAGACTGTGCTTCAAGCCGCAGGGGTTGCACACCCCTCAAATGAGCAGACGAAGAGGGCTAGAGCCGTAGTAAATAGTGCATTAGCTGGTCAGCCAGGTGCAGTGCAATGATAGTTATTCGTTTACATACAATAAAGAATACGGAGGTGGGATTTTATGAGTGAGTTGTTTGGGGTGCTGTCGTTTGTTGTGGGGCTTGCGGTCACCGTTCCGTATATTATCGACGTCATCAAGGGTAGGGCCGTACCAGCACGAAGTACTCGGATACTGTTGTTTGTGCTTTTGGTCGCTACGCTGACGGTACAGGTACGTGATTTTACATCGTGGGTGCTGGCGTTCACTGTGGCGCAGGTGATTTCTACGTTTGTATTGTTTGTGCTTAGTATGAAGTTTGGCGTCGGCGGACTTTCACGGATTGACATCGCTGCCTATGCGCTTTTTAGTGTTGCGATAGCATCGTACCTTATCACAAACGATGCGCTTGTCGGCTTGGTGCTGCTATGTACAACTGATTTCATAGCGTTCGCTCCAACACTTATCAAAACGTGGAAGCTCCCAACAAGCGAGACGCCGCTATTTTTTATTGGAGGCAGTATTTCGGCAGCGCTATCTGTGCTTTCTGCGTCAAGCTATACTGATGCTGGACAAGTTTTGTTCCCGTTGTATATTGTCTTTCTTGACCTTGCTACCGTCGCATGTATCTTCAAATGGTCAATCGTACAGAGGTGGGATTCATTCAAGGAGCGTAGAGCAGTATAAAAGTAATGTGTGAGTGTAGCGACCAATAACGCGTTTTTAGGGCTTGTAATGCTGTGTACCGCGGATTTTGTGGCGTTCATCAGACGCTTTTCCCGGCATACATTATGCTGGCCGTAATACTCGGACCCCTGCCTCTGCTGTTACCGGACAATAGAATTACGCAAAAATACGGATCAAGCTACGAAGATTAACGGTGCGTAGTCCGTGATGCATGGGGTTTTACTGGGGGTGCGAACTAGTACTGGGCGTTGTGATCGGTTGAGCGGAGGCCCACAGCAGGTCAAACAGTTGCTGTTGCTGGTTTGCGAGGTCTTGGCTGTATATTTCTATTCCAAATATGTCGTCACTACTATATCTTAGTAATGCTACGCAGTTGTTGTATATGTAAGTTTCGAAGTTTATTTTGAAAACAGCAGGGTCGACATAGCGCGTTTGACTGAGGGGTGGGTATCCCGGGACGTTTGTATCCAATGTCCAAGATATATTGTTGGTCAAATCTCTGTCTTTTAGCGAACGGTCTACTTGTTTTTGGAAGAGCTTCTCCACAAAGCTTTTTGGCATACCAGGATGCTTATCTAGATGGTTGAGCTCAAAAATACAGTACTCACCATTAGCCTTACTGAACATGTTGTAGTTAATTTGTTTGAGCCCATCAACACCCCTATATTCTACGACACGTGTACCGGCAGGAGAGTCTGCTCTCGTGTTTTCAATGAGATTGCGTATCGTAGGCAGAGATGATCGTAGTTGCTCTGTGCGGCTTTCTTGTTCGGCCACAAGGAATTCCAGCACGTCGAGCGACACCGATTCATAGTGTGTACCGTAGTGAAGGTTATGAATGGTGATAAGTTGCTTACTGGCCAGATTCTCTAGTACTGGATATAGTTTGGTTCTGCCTGTATTGAGCCCCCGCGAGATGCCTAGCACTGTGTCTTTGCCGTGCGCGTTTAAATACAGGTATACTTCTGCTTCGTTTCGTCCGATCCCTAGACAGCCAAGGTAGTCGATAACTTTTGTTTTTTGCTCGTGATGCATTGTTTCAACAGGATAGCACAGAACTGTCACTATAAAAAGACAACATCGACGTGGACACGACCGAACACCCTGAAATGGCGTAGTTTAAGTGTCTGTTTTGTCTGACAACACCTTGAAATATCTTAGCAGCTTTTCATACTTGTCTGCATCATGGCGATAAATAGATTGCATGTCGATAAACTAGAGCGGGTAGCTGAGCGTGCGTACACATGCGACCTCAATGAGTATCTGCTTGATACGAGTGCGAGCTGGCAGGAGGACCTGCTCGGTGCAGCCGCACAGGCTCGTCAGGTAGACGTTATGCCGTCACCGACCAGCAGGCGAGCAGCGGATGATACTGAGGCGCTTCCAATGCGCGTGCTCAATGGGGTCGAGCTGCAGGAGAAGGTCCCATGGTTAGGTGCATTAGTTGATGACGAGGAATTGCTCGAGTTGGTTGGTCGTGCTGTTGGTTCAACAGTTTGCTGGCCAACGCTTGAAGGCGCAAACATTCATCGATTCATTATGAATGTGCTGGGACCTGGCGAGCATTATGAACCACACGTAGATGCTAATGGAGCGACAGTGATTATCCCTGTGACTGATCACGACGATAGTGAAGTGGACGGCCAGTTCGTACTAACCGATCACGATGTACGTATAAATAATCCGTTGCAAGTACCCATCCCTAACGAGTACGTACAGGTGGCGCAGCGTTCAGGTAACGCTACGATACTTGACGGCACGGATCGAACACACTGGGTGATGCCACCTGCGGATGGCGATCGGGTGACGCTGCTTCTCAATATATTTACCAGTATCAAACAAGAAATCGCACGTGACGATATAATAAATCCTAAAATCGGCCTTACTGGGCCGGACATCGAGATGTAGCTCCATTGGGCGTGTCTAGTTTTGGTGTCTGTATCTGCGCGCATACACACGTCAAGAGCGGTCAGGGGGGTGATATTCGTCACATAATTTTGTGACGAATGATGCAGTAAGTGTGTGTGATATTGCGCAGACATCACACGTTTTTGGCGATACTATAGAGGTACTATGAAAAGTATCGAATGGACAATACTGGTATACAAACTAGCACTAGTAGCTGCAGCAGCAGCCGTTACTGTGGGTGTGTTTGCCGTCGACAGAATGATCTCTTAGAGGCTGACCGGGAGGTGAGAGACC
>CALLJT010000102.1 GCA_938050265.1 Candidatus Saccharimonadia bacterium | reverse complement strand
TTCAACTCAGATAACTTGCGCCAGACGAGCTTCGCGCGGGTAGAAGTTATGCCTGTTGTCGACAACCCTGAGTCGGTTGCTATCGACGAAAAGGACCTCAAAGTAGACGTGTATCGGAGCGGCGGCAAAGGTGGGCAGAGTGTAAATACGACCGATTCTGCTGTGCGCATCACGCATATCCCAACTAACATCGTTGTTGCTATACAGAACGAGCGCAGTCAGCTGCAGAACAAAGAGACAGCTATGAAGATTGTTCGATCTAAGCTCGCGCAGCTCCAACTGGAACAGCACAAAGACAAGATCAGTGATCTACGCGGACCAAACGAAGAAGCAGCCTGGGGAAATCAGATCAGGAACTACGTGCTGCACCCGTACTCTATGGTTAAAGACACGCGCACAAAACACGAAACAACAGACGTACAGAGCGTGCTTGATGGTGGCATAGAACCGTTTATTGAATCGTACCTCGACAGTCAGCTGTAGACGCTTTTTTGCAGCCGCACGAAAGGCTTGCATTATGCTTACGTATTAATTATATTAGAAGGTATATTAACAAGAAGGGCGCTGTTTTGGTATGAAGGTACGGTATGTACCGGGTGCTCTCGCATGCACTTACTCCTCAGTTTCATGCTCCTAGCGAAAACAGAAATGAAACAAAACAACAAGCTTATAAAGCTTTATATTGCACTCGTATTGGCGTTGTCGCCAGTATTTCCTTTTGCACCGGTCGCTTCAGCTGAACCGGGCAACTTTTTCCTGACGTTTGACGCGCCAAGCGTTGCGCCAGGTCAGCAGGACGTGCCGGTATACGTGCATCTTAACTCGAACGGTACAGATGTGTCGTTTGCCGGCTGCGAAATAGAAATAGACACGTCGCTTGTGAATTTCAGCCACGGTGCTGACAACCACGGCGCGTTTACATCGGATTTTGCAGGACCAAACGGCAACTTTAACGGCGGAAGCGCACCGACGCAGCAGTTATTTTATGCGAACGACACCACCGGTGTAGCCGCATCAGCGGCAATTGAAACATATGTGATGTTTTATGATGTCGAAGCCTCAGCGAGCGGCACGATTAATTTTACATTCGACACAGCGGACACGAGCAACTGTCTGATCAATGACACCGCAGACCCAAACGCTCCATTTGTCACTATAACTGGTGCGACAAATACCTTGGATGTGAGCGGCGTGACTGTCACTGAATCTGCTGGCTCAACAGACGTGGTTGAAGCCGGTGCGACAGACACGTTTGATGTAGTACTTGATGCTGAGCCTACGAGCGATGTCATCATCAACGTTACAGATGACGCACAGACCAACACAGATGTTGCCTCAGTGACATTTACCAACGCCAACTGGGACACGCCTCAGACGGTAACGGTGAGTGCAGAAGACGACGCGACTGTCGAAGGCGCACATACTGGTACAGTGAGCATGTCAGTTGACGCAGCTAGTGATGCACTCTATACAGGGCTTACAGTGCCAAGCGTTACGGTCAACGTTGCTGACGACGACGGACTCCTCGTTGAGTTTACAAATGCCTCGTCAAACGACAACGAAGACGCTGGCGGTAATCTACCGCAGCTTGTTGTGTCAGGAAGTGACACGTCCGGTGGAGCTACTCGGTCAATCGATGTTTCAGTAACAGGAGGTGATGCAACTGGTGGCGGTGACGATTATTCGTTTACTGGGCCTGAAACCATTACGATTCCTGCGGGCAACTACATAACCCCACAGACGTTCAGTTTGTCGACCCTCGCTGTCGTGAGTGACGGTGTAACTGAGTCAGACGAAACAATTGTGTTTGGTCTGTCGAACGAAAGTGCTGGTTTGGCTGTTGGCAATGCGAATGGTGACGGATCGACTGACGCTACGCATACGTATACGATTAATAACGACGACGGACTTCTCATAGAATTGTCTTCTACGACTGCAAACGATGTCGAAGACACTGGCGCTAACATGCCGACTGTCACCGTGTTTGGTGGTGTAGCTGTCGGTACGGAGACGATCGATGTTGCCGTCAGCGGTGGAACAGCGACAAGCGGAACCGACTATACGTTGTCTCCGACCACGATAACAGTGCCAGCAGGCGACTACTCAGTTACACCTGCAAACCTGAATCTTGGCTTGGCAATTACGGCGGACTCTATCGTTGAGAGCGACGAAACAGTCCAGGTCAGTGTGTCTAATCCAGTTGGTGCATCGATCGGTGATGCTGATGGGGTAGATGGCATCGAAGACTCAACAACATACACCATACTGAACGACGATACACTGTCTATAGAGTTAAGCCAGGCTGCTTCAAGCGGGTCTGAGGCGCTGCCACTCCCAGTAGTGCAGGTGCTGGTAAACGGCGCATCTGAAGTTGCAACACAGTTTGTACTCACAGATGACGGAACAGGTACGGCTACCGATGGCTCAGACTACGGACTCACGACGGGTGCGGTCACTATACCCGCAGCTAGCTATGACGGTACGCTCGGGACTGCACTCACACTGCCGTTGTCGATCGTGAACGACTATCTTATTGAGGCGGATGAAACAGTAGATCTCACTGTATCTGCTCCTTCAGTTGACGTTGTGCTTGCCGACATAGACACAGTTGGTGGCATCGTGAACTCACATAGCTACACGATTATTGACGAAGACCAGCTCGTGGTTGAGTTCGACACTGCGGCTGCAAGCGCCGTCGAAGACGCTGGCTATACTCCACGGATAAAAGTAGGTGGTGCGATCGCACAATCAGCTGTGTCTGTAGACGTTGTGGTGACGGGTGGAGACGCTACAGATGCTGGAAGCGACTACACATTTGCTGGCCCAGTGACTGTTACGATCCCACTTGGTAACTACAGTACGCCGCAGCTACTCGATGTAGCAGGCTTCGCAATTACGCCTGATACTAACGAAGAATCTGACGAAACGGTTGACTTCGCTGTACAGAATCCGACTGGTGGTGCTGTACTCGGAGACGCTGATGGTACAAACGGTATCGAAAGTATGTTGACACTAACAATTCTTGACGATGACTCGGTTGACGTTGACGGAGACACTGACAACGACGGCGTTGCAGATACTGTCGAGGACGCAGGTCCGAACGGCGGTGACGCAAACGGCGACGGTACACAAGATAGTGTCCAGGCGGAAGTGTCTGCAATCGTCAACGGCCTTACAGGTGAATATACGGTGCTTGAACTGACATCTGGCTGTACGACTATCGACGACTTCGACGTCGTGACGGAAACAGCACAGACGTTCAAAGACGGCAACTACGACTACCCGTATGGCCTGAAAGACTTCACATTGTCATGTGCGTCAGCAGGCGACAGTGGAACGGTGACGATACTGCTCGATAAAGCATATGACACAACGGGCTGGGTCATGCGAAAGCTCAACCGTAACAGCGGAGCATATTCTGATGTTGCAAGTGCGGTGCTTGGTTCTAAATCTGTTGGCGGCAACAACGTGACCACAATCACATATGACGTGACAGACGGCGGTAGTCTCGACGAAGACGGTACGGTAAACGCGGTCATCACCGATCCAATCGGTATCGGTACCGTTGCGGCAGATGCTACAGACAACACGGGTGAGGAACTGTCAGACACAGGGCAGAGCGCAGCGGTTGGACTTGCTTCAGGTATGGCAGTGCTCCTGCTCGCAGTCGGTGCATCTAAGCTCCGTCATCAGCGCGCATACTACACGGTTCGCAGGAAGTAACAAAGTAACAATAATACGTGCATTGCGCGCAGAGAGGCACCCCAATTGGGGTGCCTCTCTGGTATACTGTAAGAAGCTTATGATATTGCTAGATAGAGTCTCTAAACAGTACGACAAAAAAACCAACAAAGCAGCGCTTGAGCGTATCAATCTGCATGTGGAAGCGAAAGAGTTTGTCGTGATAGTCGGTCCAAGTGGTGCCGGCAAGTCAACGCTGCTCAAGCTGCTTACCCGTGAAGAAAAGCCTACGAGCGGTAAGATCATCGTCGGTGGTATCGACTATGAAAAACTACGCGACAAAGACGTTCCGTATCTCAGGCGCAAAATAGGTGTCGTGTTTCAGGACTTTAAGTTGCTCGAAACGCGCACTGTGTTTGAAAACGTTGCATTTGCGTTAGAGATCGTCGGCATGAGCGGGAAAGAAATCCGCCATACAGTACCCAAAGTTCTCGACATTGTAGGGCTACGCGGTAAAGAGAATAACTTACCACCGGAGCTGTCTGGTGGTGAACGACAGCGTGTCGCTATCGCTCGAGCGATTGTCAGGCAGCCCAAAATACTGATTGCTGATGAGCCGACCGGAAACCTTGATCCGAAACACGCGTGGGACGTTATACGGGTTCTCGAAAAAATCAACCAATACGGTACAACCGTGCTGTTGACGACCCACAACACAGAAATCGTCAACAAGCTCAAACGCAGGGTCGTGACTATTCAAGGCGGCAAGCTCAGTTCCGACAAAGCTCGATCTGATTATCATGGTAAGCAGGCGGTAGTACGATGAGTTCACGTAAGCTAATTATGCTCGGCAGAGTGTTCCGTACGGGGTTTGTAAACCTGTTTCGTAACGCTTGGTTGACGATTGCTGCGACTGTTGTCATGGTTGTGGCGCTGTCGATTATTTTGCTTGCAGTCGTACTCAACATGACAGCGAACAACGCCATTGATGAGCTGGCGCTCGACCTTAAAGCCGAGATATATCTGAACGACAACGTATCTGAAGACGCCGTTGCGCAGTTTCGGTCAGGGCTCGCGCAACTTGATTTTGTCGTTGGCACAGATTATATATCCCCAGAAGATGCGAAACGTTCACTCACAGAAACATTCAAGGACGATCAGCCTGAGCTGATCGAGGTATTCGTGCTCGCCGACAACGGCGAAGGAGACGCGCTGCCAGCAAGTATCAGGGTGACAGTTGACGACCTAGAACGCATGCCCGAGGTGAAAGACTACGCCGAAACAAGCGAATACGCAGGCATAGTCGAAGAAGTTTCTTTAGGCAAAGATGACAGTTCCGCCCAGGAAACGATAGATAAAGCTGCGGCTGGTCAGAAATATGTCAACACGGGTAGCATTATCGCCGCTGGCGTGTTGTCGTTGGTTGCCATTATGATTATATTCAACACGATCCGCATGGCTATCTATACTCGTCGTGACGAAATCAGGATCATGAAGCTTATCGGTGCAACACCGGACTATATCAGGGCGCCTTTTTTGATCGAGGCATCATTGTACGGTGTGCTTGCCGGCTTGATATCCAGTGGGGTGGTGTATTCACTGGTGTTCTTTTATGGTGGACGGCTGTCGAACGCAGCAGAGTTTGCGCAGACGTACGCGTTTTTCACGCAGCCTCGCATTATTATAGTTATGACTGCCTGTGCCATCATGACGGGTGTACTTATCGGCTCGTTTTCGTCTATGTTGGCGATGGAGAAGCACCTCAAACTCAAGCACTGGTGACTTGACACATGCACGCGGCGCACTTTGCTTCTTTTTGTCAAAAAATACAGTCACCGTACCAAAGCGTACGGCTCCTTGGTATTTTTCACCAAAAATAAACAAATTGCATCCACGTGCATGTGTCAAGTTCGGCGGCGTAAATCTTCATTTGTGTTGCAAAATAACGATTTCTACTCGCCATACGTGCGCCAGGCTCTCGCCTTAGACGATAGCCGTGTATACTAGTCAGGATGAAGAGATTAATTACGGCGTTCATGCCGGCACTGCGGGCGTATAAGTGGTATTGGCTTTTGGTGCTGCTTGGTCAAGGTATGTTTTTCTTGGGAAACGAGATCATCACGCCGTATGTCTATTCGCGGTTCATCGACGCGATATCGACAGTGACGCCGGACACAACCCTCAGGGAGCTTGCTCTGTTTGCCGTCGCGATGCTTTTTGTGCACGTGTTTAAGAACGGTTCAGGCCAAGTGGGCCTATGGGCGAGTCGGCGGGCCTACCCGGGTAGTCGTAAATTCCTGGAAGACGACACGTATAGCAGGCTGACACAGAAAAGCGCACGGTTTTTTGCAAACAGCTTCACAGGGTCGATAGTCACGCGGTTCAACAGATACAGTAGGGCGTTTCAGACTATAGCCGATGAGCTGATTTTTAACTTGTTACCGACGGTTATACGATTTGTATTCCCGCTTGGTTTCATGCTGTTTGTCGCACCAAAGGTCGCAGGTGTGTTTGCTGTGTATGCAGCCGTACTGCTGTTTGCGCTGGTGTGGCTGCATAGAAAGAAAATCGTACACTCCAGGGCCGTAGCGACTGCAGAGTCGACAAAAACAGCGCACCTAGCCGATACTATGGGCAATATTTTGAACGTCAAAACGCATTCTGCTGCCGAAACAGAGTGTCGTACATACGGTCAGCTCACGACATCGTGGGGGCAGTTAGCGCGGCTGAATTCGTTCAAAGGCAACCACATCAGGTTGTTCAAAACTGCTTGCTGGACGATCACTGAATTCATGACAATTATATTCGTAGGGCAGCAGGCTATCAGCGGGGCAGTGAGCGTTGGTAACGCAGTGGCTATCATGTTGTACGTGAGACAGCTTGGTCAATCAATGTGGCAGTTTGGTAAAGTTGTCGAGCGGATCGAGCAGGCGGCTGCTGACGCAACCGAGATGCTGGAGATGCTTGACGAACCAATCGAAGTTGCCGATGTCGATAGTCCTAAAAAACTGGATGTGGCCAGGGGAGAGATAGAGTTTTCTGATGTACATTTTTCCTACGAAGACGGTGCCGGTAGAGTGTTCACATCGCTTGATCTAGTGATTGATGCAGAGCAAAAAATAGGGCTTGTTGGGCCGAGTGGCGGAGGCAAAACTACGTTTGTGAAGCTGCTCCTACGGTTTGCAGATGTTGACTCAGGAGAGATTTGTATCGATGGCCAAAACATAGCAGACGTGGCGCAGGACGACCTGAGACGGTCGATCGCCTATGTTCCGCAGGAGCCCGTACTGTTTCATCGGTCAATACGCGACAACATTACATACGGCTTGAGCAAAGTGAGCAAAAAACAGCTTGATGACGTCATCAAACTTTCACATGTTGCGGAGTTTGTTGCTGAGCTACCTGAAGGCCTCGACACCATGGTGGGGGAGCGGGGCGTCAAGCTGAGCGGCGGCCAGAAACAGCGCATTGCGATAGCGCGGGCGATGCTGAAACCAGCACCAATCCTGCTTCTTGACGAAGCAACCTCCGCCCTCGACAGCAAAAGCGAAAAGCTCATCATTGACGCGCTTGATAACCTCATGAAAGGCCGCACAACAATCGTTATTGCGCATCGTCTCAGTACGATCCGTAAACTCGACCGGATACTTGTGCTCAAAAAAGGCGTTATAGCCGAAGATGGGTCGCACGATGAACTGGTTGCACGCCAAAAAGGCACCTACGCTAATCTTTGGAACCACCAGATGGGTAACTTCATCGACTAAACCATAGTAGGCGCGCTGCCGCAGCTGACCCACACTCACTTCTTCCTCCCGAGTAGCGTTTCGCGCAGGGCCGCCCCTCAGCGGGCCGCCTCTGGCTGCACTACGCTTATACTGCTCTCGCAGGAAAAAGTGAGTGTGGGTCAGCTGTCTCAGTCGGGGTGTGTGGAGCTATGGTATAATTTATATATGGGCAGCACAAAAATAAACACGCCAAAACGCATTCTTCGGCCACTACTACTGGTTGGTTTGTCGCTATTGATGCTGGTACCGACTATCGGTACAGCGGGCGCGCAGACAGTACAGGAACTGCAGAACAAATCACAGCAACTTCAGGAAGATATCGATGCGAACAACAGCAAGATAACCGACCTCAATAGAAAAGCTCAAACTCTGGGAGAAAAGGTCGAACAGCTCAACCTGGAAGTCACCCTGGCTGAGCGTGAAATTGAGCTCACCGAAGTGCGACTTAGAGAGCTCAGACAGCGGCTCGCTGAAGCAGAGGCTGAGCTCGAGCGACAACGTGAACTGCTGAAAGCAGCTCTGCGAGAACTATATAAAAGCAGCAACACGACAACACTCGAACTGCTTATCACGAGTGAAAGCTTTTCGGAGTTTATCAGCACCCAGGAATACCTCGACAGACTACAAGATGCTGTGCGTACGTCGATGGAAAACGTCGTCGAGCTCAAGCAGCAGATCGAAGACGAGAAACGTGAGCAGGAAGAACTACTGACGCGGCAACAGCAACAAAAACAAGTGCTTGCAGCCAAGCGCGGCGAGCAGACACGGCTCCTAGAAGAAACACAGGGCGAAGAGAGCCGGTATCGGACGATTGTCGCCGAGCAGCATGAACAGTTAGAGGATGCCGAGTCCCAGCTGGCGCGTCTCCTGAGCTCGGGAAACTACGTCAGTCTGGGGCCAGTTAAACGTGGTGACATCATCGGTGCTGTAGGGAGTACTGGGTTTTCTACTGGGCCACATATTCATTTCCAGGTGTATAAAGACGGCGTCACGCAGAACCCATACCTCGGGGGCACACAGCTCGTCAACGGGTATACGTGGCCGACACCAGGCAACTACGTTGTAACAACGCCATACGGGAACATACCGTGCGAAAACTACACAGGCTGTAATCCGCCAGGATCAAGCTACTCCGTCTGGCATAGCGGCCTTGACATACGAGCGAATACGTACGATCCGATTGTAGCTGTCGCCGACGGTGACATAGTCTATAAAGGCTGCGAAGGTGGGCTTGGATACACCGTTGTTGTTGACCATGGGAACGGGTGGCAGTCGTGGTATCCGCATCAGGTTACTCCTGACGGCCAGATCTTCGGCTATTGTTAGCGCTTCGCTTATGAGACAAGGGCAAGCCCTTTTCTCATCGCGCGGCGTTTTGATGCAAAACTCCGGCTGCTCTTTTCCCGGATGAGGTATTGCCTTATGGCGGAATGAATCCGCCAACGCCAACTATTTTCATAAACACGCTGCAGGGCTCGGATGCCTCGCTCTGGCTGCTCTCATCCCAAATTTATGTTTGCTTACCGCGGAATGATCCGCCAGCTGGCGGACGACGGACACAAACTATTTACTGTCGCTTCGCGCTCGACATCATGGCTGTTGCCAGTTGATCTAGCTTGAAAAGCGTGCGGCTCCTTGAAATTATCTGAACAAAATAACCAAACTGCATCCACGTATGCTCCTCGGTCCTCGTCAATTCTGGGCATATTGGGTGTAAAACTTCGCTTTGCGTTCGTCATGTATATCTGCGGCTTATTTACGGTTCTTGTTGTGCATCCCAAGCTGCACTCATCTCTGAGCTTTTGAATCCAAGCAGGATGCCGTTGCGGTGTGCACGCGGCGCATCCTCTCAGAACTCATAGCTCATCACCCATAACTCATTACTCAAAACTCACTTCTATGTGGTACGCTAGTACGCATAAGAATAAGAGGTATAAACGCGTGAGTGATCAGGAGGGTGTCGTGGGTGGTACGTCAGGTAAAAACAATAGTACATTTAAGTACGTTCTGATGTCAGCTGCCGCAGTTGGACTGTTTGGCTTTGGCTATGCAGCCGGTAATGGAAGTGTGCAGCTGAACTCTGTTGATTCTGTAGCATCAAAACTGTCTGAGGCTGTCGACGACGATGACCTCGCCACGAGTGGGCTGCAGGAAATATACGACGAACTGCGTGAAAACTACGATGGTGAGATCTCTGATGAAGAGCTGCTCGATGGACTCAAAAAAGGTACCGTCGCTGCGGTCGGTGACAGCTACACAGAATTCCTCAACGAAGAAGCATCCGCAGAGTTCAACGCTGGACTTGATGGCACGTTTGAAGGCATCGGTGCTGAACTGTCCCAGGAAGACGGCTTCGTAATGGTAGTGGCTCCAATAAAAGGTACACCCGCAGACGCTGCCGGTGTACGTCCCGGCGACATAATAGTTGAAATAGACGGTGAGTCGTCAACTGAGCTGACCGTGTTTGAAGCCGTGCAAAAGATCCGAGGCGAAAAAGACACAGAAGTTGTACTGACGATGATCCGTGACCGTGAGCGCGTGGTGATTCCGATTGTACGCGGCGTGATAGACATACCGAGCGTCGAGCATCGTATCGAAGACGGGGTAGGGATTATCGAGATTGGTCGGTTCGGGAGCGACACGGTGAAGCTCGTAGAGGACGCTGCAGCTGAAATTGTAGCCGCCGACGTTACAGATGTCATTGTTGACGTGCGCAACAACCCAGGTGGGCTCCTAAACGCTGCTGTAGGTGTTTCGGGCGTGTGGCTCGACAGAGGTGCTGTCGTGCTCGAAGAAAAGCGTGACGGTGAAACAGTCAAATCGTACAAAGCCACCGGCAACACCGTGTTCGGCCCAGACGTGCAGACTGTCGTGTTGATTAACGAAGGCAGTGCCAGTGCCAGTGAAATCGTCGCAGGCGCGCTCAAAGACAATGGCCGGGCGACGCTCATCGGCGAAACGAGTTTCGGCAAAGGGAGCGTGCAGCAGCTTATCGATCTCCAGAGCGGCGGGGCACTGAAAGTCACAATTGCGCGTTGGTTTACTCCTGACGGCAAAAACATCGACCAAGAGGGCATCGCCCCCGACCAAGAAGTTGTGCTGACTGATGAAGACTACGAGGCAGAGCGCGACCCACAGCTTGACGCTGCTAAAAACAGTTTTTAGCGCATGACTCATCACTCTGCTATGTGCTACTATAGATCTTGAATTATTGAGGGATCAGGAGACGGTTTGAGTAAACAGCCTAAGGTTTTGTTTCGTGTTGTTGTATTTGGTTGCTCGGTTTTGAATAGTAACGGAGGTCCACGATGAAAGCCAAGTATATATTCGTTACAGGTGGTGTATTGTCAGGTATCGGAAAAGGCATTACCGCTGCGTCTATTGGTAATGTGCTGAAGAATGCTGGGTTCAACGTCAACATACAGAAATGCGACCCGTACCTGAATGTCGACGCAGGAACGCTCAACCCAGGCGAGCATGGAGAGTGTTTCGTGACTGTCGACGGCGCCGAAACGGACCTTGATTTGGGTCACTATGAACGGTTCATGGATGTCGAACTGACCGCAGCGAGCTCTCTCATGAGCGGACAGGTGCTCCAGCAGGTCATAGCCGACGAGCGAGCCGGTAAATACCTTGGCAAAACAGTGCAGATTATCCCGCATGTGACCGGTGCTATCAACGAGTCAATACAGAGGACCGCGGAGGGCTTCGATATACACATCGTAGAGGTCGGTGGAACAGTCGGTGACTACGAAGGACTCAGTTTCATACAGGCCATACGTGAAATCTCTATGGACGTCGGTCGTGAAAACTGTGTGTTCGTCCACGTTGTGTACCTCCCGTATCTCGGAGCGAGCGGGGAGCTGAAAACCAAGCCGGCACAAAACGCCGTACGTGAGCTGCGTGGCTTGGGTATCGTACCGGACATATTGGTCGCGCGCAGTGAGTACGAGCCGCCTCAAGAGGCTGTCGAAAAACTGAGTTTATTCTGTGGTGTTGAGCGCGAAGCCATTGCGGTGCTACCGAACGCAAAATCTATCTACGAAGTTCCACTGTCACTCAACAACCAGGGCATCGGGGAAGTCGTTATGTCGAAACTATCTCTCGGTGCCAAGAAGCCTGATCTCACAGACTGGAAGCAGCTCGTTCAGCGGGCAACAGATACGTCCGCAGATGTGGTTACGATAGGCGTCGTTGCAAAATACCTGAACAACCAAGACACCTATATGTCGGTGTTCGAAGCTTTGAAAGCCGCTGCCTGGTCACAGGACTACTCAGTCGACATACAGTGGATCGATGCTGAAAAAATAACCACCGCAAATGCCGCAGAACTCCTTGCGTCGGTTGACGGCATTGTTGTGCCTGGCGGGTTCGGTACTCGTGGTCTGGACGGCAAAATTGCCGCTGCGCAGTATGCACTGAAAAACAAGCTACCATATCTCGGGCTATGTCTCGGGTTGCAAATGGCGGTTGTTGCTGCAGCGCGCAATGCAGGGCTTACAGATGCAACCAGCACTGAGCTGGACCCAGAGGCTGCGCATCCCGTCGTACATACTATGGACCACCAGAAGGGCAAAGAGGCCACAGGCGGTACGATGCGCCTCGGTAACTACTCATGTGTACTGGAGAAGGGATCTAAAGCTGCCAAAGTATACGGAGCCACAAAGGTACAAGAGCGTCATCGACATCGGTATGAGTGCAATAACGACTACCGTGAATCATACAGTTCGTGGGGCATTCAAGCGAGCGGCCTGTCACCTGACGGCGATCTCGTAGAAGTGATCGAGGCATTAGACCATCCGTTCTTTATCGCGACACAGGCCCACCCAGAACTTGCGTCGCGGCCGACGAAGCCACACCCACTTTTCCAGGGGTTTATCGATAGTATTATTTCTCGTACATAGGCACACCCGAAAACTATTGCGCTAATGCCCCTTAGTGTGTAACCATAGAGACATGGATACAAACAAACAGACAAAAATTCTCCTGGTAGAGGACGACGACAATCTCGCCAGTGTATATTCAGTGCGCTTTGAAGCAGAAGGCTTCAGTGTGAGCAGGGTCCCGAACGGCGAAGAAGCGTTAGCTGCCGCAGTTGCGTTCAAGCCTGACATCATACTGCTCGACGTCATGATGCCAAAAGTATCAGGGTTCGATGTCCTCGACATACTCAGAAACACACCAGAAACTGCCAACGTCAAAATAATCATGCTCACAGCACTCTCGCAGGACTCCGACCGCGCACGCGCCGAAGAGCTTGGCGTTGACGACTATCTTGTCAAATCTCAAGTCGTCATAGCCGACGTCGTAGAACGCGTCAAAACCTACGTTAAGTAGCGCATAAGTCCAAGTATAGTTTGGGGCCTGCCTTTTCGCATCTGGTGAGGGGTGGGACCTTTTTGATTTGCGTCTAGTTCTTATGCCAACTGTTCTGGGACTGCTACTGCTTCACTCTGTCCTTTACTCTCTAGAGTATGTAATGTACTTGTGCTTATATCTATTTTATGATACAGTAATTAACGTACAGAAAAACAAACAATTCAAAAAAAGCACAGTACCAATATGTCATCAGCAGAATGTATACCTATCACAGGAGTCGACGAAACTGCACAGGGCTCAACTGCCCCTGACTTGGTTGAATTATTGAACGGGGACGTAGCTGGGTTGGAGCCGCCACAAACTGTGGGATTGCCTGACGGCCTCGACGCAGAAGGTACTGTCAGCGACAGGGTACCAAACCGTTCTGACATACAGATAACTGTATTGTATGATCATGAGCCTGTACCCCCTGATGCTCATGAGCACCTCAGGAAGCTATTCGAGTTTAAGGACGACAAAAAAGATCTCCAGTCTCCGGATGGCTTGATGGGCTTACTGGTCGGATTAAGCGACGGGATACTTCAGGATTACTTCTGTACTGTCGATAGGGAGCTTCTTATTGGTTCTGTGGGGAGTGCCGTCTTGGATGGGCTGCCTTCTGCGGAGAACCCTCTTGCAGGGCCCGTCGGAAGTTGGCTAGGTCGTAGGACAGCGGATTATACGGACGAAGACGTAGCTCGTCAACAAACTCGTGCAACGGAAATACTGAGTGCTCAGCAGGTGGGCGACCCAGAGTCTATGGCGGCGGCACCCGGCTGTAACACACTGGACAGCCTAAGAGGATACTGTATAGGGCGACAGATATCCGGAGAAGGTGTCCCGTCGAGAGGGACAGAGAGAAAAGATCATGACCCAGTAGTTTCGTGGCTTAAGGTGCATGATATTGCTAAAGGCTTACGAGAGAAAAATGCAGAGGGCAAGCTACAGGGCATAAATATACACGGCCTCATCGTCAGTAGTGTTGAGTGGTACGGTATTCCACGGTCTATCCAGGGACAAGTAACAGATGCGTTGATGACAGACTTAGGACTCGAATCTAGAGTAGACAATGAGGTGCCGGCTGCTGTAGCAAGTGTAGGGCACGTTAGTATCGGTAGAACAGGTGCGGAGGTAGAGCCCGTCGAAGAAGTAGCAACAGTGTCTAGCCTGGATCATAAGCCTGCACTCAGCGAACCTGAGCGTGAGCAGCGTGCAGAAGAGCTTCTTCAGGAGATGAGCGATCTTGTCCGTGAACTATCCGAGGAGGATCACGTGAACCTCCATTGGGCTGCAATTAAAGCCTTGGAGGCAGAGAGTCCTGTTTCTTCTGATGAAACTACAGATCAGCGTAGGGTGAGAGAACGGGCTACGCAGGATGCTCAAGCTGAAAGACGTAAACTGCGAGACGAACACCTAGATATTCTCGATCAATATATAGTATTAATGCGAGAGAGAAGCACGTTACTTTCTGAGGGTTAGGGGATGTAATAACGGTGTAATGTGCAGGTTGAGCACCCAAGGATAAGTCGATGTGTATTATACGCTGAGAAGTGCAACTAGTTGCAGCTGAGGAATTGACACCACAGCCCGTCCGGCAGGATCGTTATGAGAGATACTTACTCAACAGTAACTTCGGTGCGGGGGACGGTGCGGCCGGTGAAGTTCTTTTTGCGGCGCTGTTTGAATGCGACAACTCCGTCTTTTTCAGCGTGGATAGTGTAGTTGCGGCTCATGTATGTGCCTTTGCCAGCGAGCTTCGTCTGGCCAACTTGTCGTACAAGTACTTCACCAGCGTTGACTTTTTGACCGCCAAATCGTTTCACACCAAGTCGTTGACCCTGGGAGTCATGAATATTTTTACTTGTACCACCTGCTTTTACGTGCGACATATGATCCTTGTCAGTTCTTAATTAATACCAGCAGCTCACGACCAACAATTTGTCCGTCTCGGTGATAGATCAAATCTGTGTCTGAAGCATGCGTAAATCTCACACGAGTATACCCCATATCTGTTAAGTGGTCAAGGAGTGGTAGGTGTAGAAACTCGCGTTTTCCGCGCCATGTTGGCACGCCGAGTGCAAGTCGCGTGCCGGGCTGCAGTTGCGGCGCAATGTTTTGCAGAAACCGGTGGTTGATCACGTTGGCTTCGTAGATGATTTTACTGAGGTGTTCGTTGTTGGGCAGTGTCGAAAGCGGGTGCCCGAGAAATGTCTCGGCAGCCACCACAACGCGTGGGTTATCGAGCGGAAGTTTAGAGAACCCCCAGTCATGTTTTGTTGCGTCTCCAGCCTCGATCTTACGATAGTCGCCGACGTCAGGGTATTTCTCGTCCAGCCATGCTAGGTTTTTGATTGAATATTCGATCATGCGAGGTTCGATATCTGTACCATAGACGTTGTAGTCCATCAGTGTTGCTTCTTGCAATAAG
>CALLJT010000101.1 GCA_938050265.1 Candidatus Saccharimonadia bacterium | reverse complement strand
GTGGCAGGCGTTTTTGTCAGCACGCTGAGCGGTAACATTGAGCCTGATGATCTCATAGCGGTGTCACCAATCGGTGGCGTTGGACAAAAGAAAGTCGAAGGAGCTTCTGGTCAAAAGATCGTTGGTATAGCGAACTCAGCGTTTTCGATGAACGCTGCCAACGCAGAAAAGATTAGCCTGCCGAACAATGGCGACGTGTACATGGGGTTAATCGAGATTGAGATATTGGTGAGCGGTTCGACAGACACACAGCAAGATGACGAAGTGAGTGCCCTTGTCAAAATTGGGAACCGTATCGCTGGTAAGCCGGTGTCTCTCGGTCAAGTAGTGATAACTGCGATTGTCATGATAGTGGCATTTGTGGTGAGCGGCGCACTGCTGTTTGGATCGATCAAGGGCAGCTTTACGTCGATTGGCAGGAACCCATTGTCTGCAAGTATGATTTACCGCGGCATGGTACGTGCGTCGTTTATTTCACTCGGCGTCATGGTACTTGGTGTTGCAGGAGGCTATGCTGTCCTCATTTTGTAGGGCGGTTTGGAAAACATTATGCATATATATAGCAATAACACACAGCGCGGCACACAGCACAACACGGAGGTTCTCTAGATGGGCGTGCCGAATTATCCTGCTGATCTACAGAAGCAAGTGCGTCGCACGCGGCGTAACGTACTGCTGGCTGTTATACCGTTTATAGTATTACTGTTATTGCTGCTGTGGTTTTTCTATTTTCGTATATTCACAGGCCAGGAGACATTAAGCCAAACAGGCGACCCACTGAGTAGTCAGCAAGATGGCACGTTGATCGACACGCTGAGCGTCGAAGAGTTCCTGAATTTGTCCGACGCTGCGCTAGATATCAGTCCTGAGGGTCGGCTGATCGTGAACGGTGAGCTTAAAGCGAATGGTGCGTTTATCCTGAATACAGAAAAAACCCCAGCTAACCCAGTCGAAGGGCAAGTCTACTTTGATACCGATTCGAACGAAATCAAGTATTTTACGGGCGATGGCCTGCAGACAGTTGTCTCCGACGATGATCAAGACGACAGAGATGTGTGTTTTGTCGGCTCAGATGAATGTGGGTTTGCTACACCTGAAGATGTTGCAGCACTCGCGGCTCAACTGGCTGCACAGCTTGCAGATCAGGACATACCGTCAGTTCCACTCCCAATGAACGTTACAAGCTTGAATAACAATGGTGTTCTCCTGGGTGCAGGTACGGGCGCTATTGTTGCGACAAGTTCACCAACAGCGGGGCAGGTGTTAGTAGGGAACGCAGCTGGTATACCCACGTTTACTTCATTAAACGGAGACGTCACACTCGGCAGTAGTGGCGCTACCCAGATTACTGCCGATGCTGTAGGTGCAAATGAGCTATCGAGTACTGGTGTAGTGGGCGGAACATATGGTTCGTCAACAGAGGTGCCTGTGTTTACCGTGGATGAAGATGGTCGTGTCGTGACCGTTACGAGTATTTCGATTGCTTCTGCTGGGATTGGTGACCTGATCAACGGCGGTCAGACTGGTACGGCAATTGTTCTTGGTACAAACGACGCTAATTCTACGAGTCTTGAAACAAACGGTATTACTCGATTGACGTTTAGTCCAACTGGCGTATTGACGCTCCCTGGTGTTGACTGTTCGTCTAATGCAAATGGTGGTACGCTGACGGCAGATGCGAGTGGCACAATAACGTGTGCAGACGACGACGGTGGTACAGTGTACTCAGCAGGTAACGGACTGTCACTCGCAACCAATACCTTCGCCGTTAGTGCGCCAACATGTAGCGGTACTGACAAGCTGCAGTGGAACGGCAGTGCTTTTGTTTGTAGTGTTGATGTCGACACAGATACGAATACAACGTACTCAGCGGGCAGCAACCTCAGTCTTGTAGGGACGCAGTTTGACGTCATAAACAATCCGACATTCTCAGGGCTTGTGACGCTGAACGGCGGCTTGACCGTGCAGCCAGGTGACACCGTGACAGTTAACGGTGACGCATTGACCGATCTGACCGGTGCAGGCTTGCAGGTTAACGGTAGTACGCTTGAAACAACGCTTGGCGCGACGGTAGATTTGTCCACTGAGGTGACTGGATCACTCCCCGATGCGAATGTGTCGGACACGCTAACTGTCGGGTCTGGCAGTACTGTTGATGACGGTGCATTGAGCGGTAACGTGTCGCTTCTCGGTGCCGCAATTGATCTTGCCTCAGAAGTAACTGGTGTGCTTCCTGACGCGAATGTTGCTGATGACCTCACAATCAGCGCTGGTGGATCAGTCGCAGATGGTGCGCTAAGCGGTAACGTGTCGTTGCTCGGTGGATCTATCGATAGTAGTGAGATTGCCAATGGCACTATTCAGTTCGACGATCTTGGTCAGAACGGCTGTAGCAATAGTCAGATAATTAAATGGAACGGTACTACGTGGGCATGTGCCGCTGATGACGGCGGCGACGGCGTCGGCATCGCTGGCCTCACCCTTGACGCAACCAACGGTACTGCTGAAGCGTTAGGCGACAGTGACACAATCACTATTGCCCAAGGCAGCAACGTCACAACAACAGTTACTGCTACAGACACAGTTACC
>CALLJT010000100.1 GCA_938050265.1 Candidatus Saccharimonadia bacterium | reverse complement strand
CGACCCTTAGCATAGGAGGGGTGCTACTTTATTTATTTATAGCGCGGGATGTAGTCTCAAAAGTCGGGGTTATCAGCGAGTTGCCACTTCAGGTCTTCCATGAGTTCCTTGTGGTCTTTATAGTCTGATAGAAAGTCCATATACTGTTCTATGTTGTTGTCAAACATGTTCAGTATCGTTGTCGTGTCTAGCCATTCAGGAGATCTCGAGCTGCGATAATGAACTAGACTGGAGTAGGGGTATTCAAGCCAGTTTTTTGGGTTCATGTGGATGTAGCGTGATATGTGTTCGTAGTAGCTTTGATTGTCTATTCTGACTGCACGATATCTACTTTGAAAAACAGGGCCAACGTAATCATATTTTTTATTAAAATACATACCGTAGCTTGTAAGTAACGACTTCATGAACACATGTATTGCTTTTTCATCTTCCTGGTAGAGCATGAGGTGAACGTGGTTGCTCATAAGGCAGTAACATAGTACCTTCAATCTCTCGTGATACCAGGGGTACTTGACACGGGCCGCAGAAGTTGACGGTTTTTCCGACAAGTACCGCTTCAGCAAACCGAGGAATACAGAGAAGTCTTGATCGTCCAAGAAGACGTCTTGCTTGTGTGTCCCTCTTGTATAGACGTGGTAGTAGCTTTGTGGTGCGTACTCCTTGACTGTGTTTCTGCCAGGCATGTTCTTAGTATATGCTAGAGGTCGGACCCTTAGCAAATAGGGGGATGTGGTTTAATTAGAGTATGAATACGCCAAAGAAAAAGTTTTTTATATCTTTCTCATGGACTGGGATGGACCAGGCCATGATTCAGAGCAACGTGCTTGGTGTTGCTCAGCAGATGAGGTCGCTTGGGCATGAGGTCTATGTGAATCTTGAAGACGATGATGTCGTAGAGGGTCAAGCGCCGGGTACGTATGTCGTGGACGCTATTAAGAAACTTGAAGAGTGTGATGCTTTGCTTGCGCTTAAGGTAGTCAAGGGACGGAGCGAAGGGCAACTGATGGAGATTGGTGCTGCGAAGGCATGGGGCAAGCCAGTGGTGCTGTGTCTGAAGCATGGTATGGGTGAAGGTTCGTACATGGATGATTCGAACATTGCAGACCAGGTACTGATATGGACTGATACTACTGAACTACTAAAAAAACCTGAAGATATCACAGTATGATTGCACGATTACATGGTGAAATAGTTGAACACGAAGATAGTAGGGTTGTTGTTGAATGTGGGGGTGTCGGGTATGGAGTGCATGTGTGTCATGACGAGCAGTCCAAGTTACCTGTTGGGACGAAGAGTACGCTGTTTATTGCAGAGCGTATCAAAGAAGATAGTCATGAACTGTACGGATTTGCGAGTAAGTCCCGCAAGATGCTGTTTGACCTGCTGACGAGTGTCAATGGGGTCGGGCCAAAAGCCGGTATGGCAATACTGAATATCGGCAACGAAGGCCAGGTGCGTGCAGCTATCGCTAGTGGTGACACGAAGTTTATTACTGCCGCAAAAGGTGTCGGCAAAAAAGTTGCTGAACGGGCAATTGTTGATCTGAAAAACAAAGTAGGGCTTGAAGCAAGCGTCGGGGCGACTGACTTTTTGGGTGACGCCGCAGTGACGGACGAAGCTGTCGAAGCACTCATGGCGCTCGGCCACAGCGCAGAAGACGCCGCAAAAGTACTGCGTGGCATAGACCCAAAACTCTCAACACAAGAACGAGTCACCCAGGCACTGCGAGGCAAGGCATGACTAGGTACTACATTCAGTCCGGTGGACTGAATAATGCTCCCAAACTGCGTAAAAGGTACCATGAGGATATTATCAGCGATGCAGCTCAGCCGCGACGTTTTTTGCTGTGTAACTTTGCCCAGGGTCGAGAGTATTGGGAGGCAAGATACCCCGGTTACTGTGCGATGATACGCGAGGATACTGGTCGCAATGATCTTGAGTTCAAGTTGGCGATGCCAGATAGTTTTGAGGATCAGATTGCCTGGGCTGATGCGGTGTACATGCATGGAGGCGATGACCATTTAGCCATGTTCTGGCTTAAGAAGTATGACCTCAAAAGTTTGTTTGAGAATAAAATTGTTGCGACGAACTCTGCAACATCGGATGCACTTTCAGTCAGTTTCTGGCCATGTGACTGGCGAAGTGTTTTTGATGGGCTTGGGCTGCTACCTATGAAGTTCATAGCCCACTACGGGAGTGATTGGGGGTCTGAAGAACCTCGAGGGCCGATTGACTGGGGAGTGGCGTATGTTCAGCTTGACGAGTACGGTGACGGCAACGTTCCTGTTCTCGCGCTCAAAGAAGGCGAGTATGCAGTATTTGAAAATACGAAACACATCAAAACCGTCACCCAGGAGGATGTCTAAATGCAGCTACCCCATCTCCCACCTACCACCTACCACCTACCATTGAATCCCGAGGCTTCAACATGATTGAACGCACCGTCGACCCGACGCTCGCTGGTGATGACGGAGACGACCAGCACCAAGAAGAGCAGCGCATCGAGAATGTGCTGAGGCCAAAAGATTTCAACGGATATATTGGGCAAGAGCGCATTAAGAAAAACCTAAAAGTAGGTATTGATGCAGCCAAAAAACGCGAAGAACCACTCGACCACGTGCTGCTGTATGGCCCCCCGGGACTCGGTAAGACGACCTTGGCGAACATTATCGCCAATGAAATGGGAGCGCAAATCCGCGTGACGTCAGGGCCGGCAATCGATAGGGCAGCAGACTTGGCAAGTATACTGACTAACTTAGGCGACGGTGACGTACTGTTTATCGACGAAATTCATCGCCTCAATAGATCAGTCGAAGAGGTGCTCTACAGTGCGATGGAAGATTACGCGATCGACATCATGCTCGGTAAGGGGCCGAGTGCACGGAGCCTGCGTCTGGATGTGCCGAAGTTTACATTGATTGGTGCCACGACGCGTACGGGAGCACTTGCGGCACCGCTACGTGATCGGTTCGGCATGCTGCATCGACTTGAGTTTTATCAGCCAGACGAAGTCGCACAGATTATCGGCAACTCAGCGAGTGTGCTCGAAACCGAAGTGCATCCAGAGGCGGCCAAGATGCTGTCTACACGCTCTCGGCTCACACCTCGAATCGCGAACAGGCTCCTCAAACGCGTGCGGGATTTTGCAGATGTAAACGGTGACGGCATTATCGACGAGTCTACTGCACAAAGAGCGCTTGCATTGCTTGAAATTGACGAAGTGGGGCTCGATCCAGCGGATAGGATGTTGCTGAAGTCGATTATAGAAAACCACGGTGGCGGCCCTGTTGGGCTGAATACTATCGCAGCACTTCTCGGTGACGAAGTCAGCACGGTTGAAGATTTCTACGAGCCGTATTTGCTGCAGCTCGGTTTCCTCGAGCGTACTCCTCGTGGACGCAAGGTGACACATAAAGCATACAAACACATGGACATCAAACGAGACAAAGACGACCCTGATCAGGAGAAGCTACTGTAAATAAGGAACGCTTATACTACTCTTGAGGAAAAAGTGAGTGTGGGTCAGGCGGTCGTTCTCTGTGGGCACGTACAGTGGTATAATTTAACGTATGCATCAACGACCTAATACGCTCGAGCAAATCGACGCCGACGAAGAAAAGCTGATAGAGGTCAAAAAGCATTCGTTCGGCATAATTTCAGCATACCTGCAGACTGCTATGGGGTTCACGGCTAT
>CALLJT010000099.1 GCA_938050265.1 Candidatus Saccharimonadia bacterium | reverse complement strand
GGCATGCAGGTTTAGATCCAGAAGCCGCGTACAACGCCCTATTTGCACACGGACCGTCTTTTGCAGCACATCAGTCAGCGCAGACATCGGACTCTGCTGCGTTTAAAATGCGCACCCATGGATGGCCAGACATGACCAGTTCTGCCGCAACTATGACCGACAACATCAGACGAGAAATAACGGGATCGGCAGCATGCCCAGAAACGTCAGCAGTCACGATCCCAGGCAAACAATCAACACGTGGGCGATGTCCAGCTTCTGTCGGCCCCAAAGCGCAAACACCAAAAATAATCGACGAGGCATTCGAGATACTCGCAAACGGACAGAAAGTGGACCCCGACAGCGAGAACAAACTATATGCAACCACGGCATTATTTTCTTACGGTGCTCTGCGCCTTAGTGAGACAGATCAGCAACCTGGAGATGCGACCCATGCTCAGAACTTAGAAAACTACTACGCACATAACGTACGGTAGTGCGAATCACTACTCGTAACCTACCTAAACGCAAAATTAATCTATCGTATAGACGAGCACGCTGAGTGGACTATTCTAGCAATCGTAAATTGACTGTTTGCCGAATTTTTCGCAGAGGAGTGCGTACACGAGTGCGCGATATTTGTTGGGGTTAGAGCTGCCAAGCTTATCCATGACTTCTGCTATGGCTGTGTCGAGTTCTGGGCCATCAGCGAGACCGAGTTTTTTGATAAGATAGTTGTTTTTGACTGTTGCGAGCTCGTCTGGATCGCTACCTGATACACGATTTGCATCGTTGTCGTAGATTGATGGACCAAGCCCTCGCGTCACCTGCTCTAGCAAGTCGTCATTGATGCCAAGACCAAGTTTGGCGTTTTCTTCTTTGTATTTAGCAATAATGTCGTCTAGTTTACCCATGATACGTACCTTTCGATTAATACTATACCCTTACAGTGTACCTTGATAACACCCTTTGACACCAGCTTTCTAGTCGCGTTGTTTCTACAACCACCTCATCCGATAAGCAGACGCAAAGATGGGGTTCAGGCATCGTTCAGGCTGTAGCTGACGCGAATGTTGCCGTTTTTCTTTTTGATGCGGTCGACCGTGACACCTCCTACCTGCGACAGATCTTTGACGTGGGTACCGCCACATGGCACGCCAAAATCGCCACGATATACCACTACACGGGCAGGTTTGTTTGTCGGTAGATTATCTGGGACATGACGGCATATACTACCCATTTCTTCGGGTGGCATGAACCGTATTTCGTTTGTACCACCAGCCTCCACATACGCACTGATTAGACGGTTAATATCTGCGATAATTGTATCCTTATCATCGGCGTTCCAGCTACCGCCGCCCGTTTCGCTGGAAACCTTGGACGACCCTAGCTTACCAGAAGTGTGCTTAGAGTGCATTTTCTCTGATAGAGAGGTATCCGAAGATACATCGATATCAGAAAAATGTGCTCCAGGCCGCTTCTGTGAGCTAGGGCGTTCAACGGTTTTCTGCGAGACGGGCGTGTATTCAACGTTGCTCATGTGTGGATAGTGGGCGCCTTTGCCAGGCACCCAGTCATACCCCAGCTCATCAACTGCCATGTCTATGAGATGCCCCGCGGAATGGAGCCGGGTATTCAGTAGTCTTCGATCCTGATCAACAGCGGCCTCAACTTCTACACCAGCGTCGAATGCCCCTGATTCGAACACACCATAATGGTGCACGACACCCTCGTCATCAAGCCGTACCTCGCTCACCTGGAACACTGCCTCACCTGCGGTGATCACACCCTGGTCATAGTCCTGTCCGCCACCGCGCGGATAAAAACACGTCTGATCAAGTACTACATCGAGCCTGTCTTCTAGCTCAGATACACTCACGACCGACGCGTGCGCCGTATACGTGTCAAAAGATTCCATGAACAATAGTTTTGTACTCATACCGCTACCTGTGCCTTTTTTAATCAATAATTATCTCTGCGACTTCTGGGAACGAATTATAACCCTTTGTGCGCATGCTTGCACAGTACGCGCCGGTCTTTTCGACAACCATGTAATCGCCTATATCTGCCTGGGTGAGCAACCGAGGCTGGATTTCGTCCGGCTTGCCCGGCACCACCGTAAACACGTCGCTCGACTCGCAGCAGTGACCAATCACAACATACTTGCTCGTGCCACGCTCTTGCTTTTCGCGCGGGACCACTACAAGCGGATGATTGGCACCGTACATCGCTGTGCGGATGAATTCCCCCATGCCGCAATCAAGTTTCAGAAAATCATCGCCCTCATCGCCCGTATCAGTTCGATCAATTATCGTACTCACGATCGCACACGCTTCGGCGACCAACCACCTGCCGGGTTCAACTTCAAAGTGCAGTTTGCGACCCGTCTCCGCATAAAATGCACGGAGCATCCGCGATGCTATTTCCCCAATCGCGCCAATGTCAGCTTGGGCATCACCTCGCATGTATGCAACCTTAAACCCGCCGCCGAGGTTCAGATGAGTAGCAGTGTCAAAATCCCTTGCTGCATCGAGCCCAGCCTCCATAAGCTTGCCCCAAACGGCTGGGTCCGTACCGGTGCCAATGTGCAGGTGCACACGCTTTACGCGGAGTTTATGCTTCTCTATGATGTCATGAATCTGTTGGCTACGAGTATCGCCTTTGTGATACCAGATGCCAAACCCAACCTCCACGCCACCAGTCGTTAACCGGTGGACATACCCACTCCCGAGACCCGTATTCAGACGGATACTCACGTCAGAACCCGGAAAAGCTTTTCCGTATTCTTCGAGCTGGTGCAGAGACGTTGCCGTGAATTCGATACCGCTTGCCATGGTCTTTTGTAGATCCTTTGGGAGCTGCTGAGACGTCAGCAAGATACGCCCTGGATCTACACCGGCTGCAATAGCCTCTTCTGCTTCGTACTCAGAACTCGCGTCCGTATAGATCCCCATCTCATCGAACAACCGAATAATCTCTGGGTGCGGATACGCCTTCATCGCATAACTGGCTGTAAACCCATATGGCACGTCTTCAAACGCCGCCAAAAACGCCGCCGCCTTCTGCTTCAACGCGCTCCGCGACGACACGTAAAACGGCGTCGGATGCTCGGCCACTAAGTCACGCACACGTTCTTCCGTTAAAAACTCTAGCGCATCAACATCGTACATACTCATCTATACTACTCCTTTTTTTCATTGTTACGACCGCCACACGTCGAACCGTCGTTCATGTTCTGTTCCGGTTAGCACTGCGCGGTCAGCAGAAGGCCCAAACGCCAAGCTGTGCAAATACCATGCACTGTCGATACCGAGTCCCGCCGCGACAACGACGCTACCTGCACGAACAGCAGGCCTGCCATTAAGCAGAAGCCAGTTATCGTCCTCAGGCCCTTCTAATGCATTGGCGCCTACAACAACGTTTTGGGATACTATTTCCATACTACAACACATCGTACACAGCCGCTCAAGATACCTGACATACTTTCACTTTTCTTGCATAAATACAACATTTTGTATAGAATTATACAAAATAGCGTGAAGGGTCTGACCCTTCACAGAGAGTGAGAGGATGCTAGATATGATTACAGTGAGTTCACGCGTACAGCAATGGCTCGGTGCACATCCAACCGTTCAAGGACACCTTGCGGATGGGATTATTAATCACAGTTCGCTCGCGCGCACCATCCGGCGAGATATCGAGCACGCAGTTGGTGAAAAAGTGTCAATCGAAGCTATTACGATCGCACTCAACCGCGCCGGAAAAGAACTTGCCCACAGCAATACTCTCGACCCACTCAGCTTTATTGGAGATGTATCAGTGCAGACTGGGCTCTCCATACTCAATTTTGACATTGATACGTTCAATACACTGGAGCTTCCTCCTCTAGACGCCCGCCAACATGGCTACTTTGTGACTACGCGCGGCATCTGGCATGCATCTATAATCACAACTCAAGAAATTGCACAGAGCCCCCTGCTCGCACCTCAGGCAAACGCCAGCGAACACGAGATCACATCCACGACCATCAGGCTCAAAAAAGGCCACATACCAGTCCCTGGTGTATGCGCCGGGATTCTTACATTGTTATCAAATAGCGGCGTAAACTTCAGTGAAATTATTTCTACACACAACGAACTAACCATACTCACCGACCAGTCCAATGCCGATAAAGCGCTCCAAACTTTGATGAGACACAAGAACAATCACGCGTAAGCCCACACCCCACCTACGTGATATCAGGGTGTGCGGATTGCTCCGAGTGTCTGATTCGTAGATGGGGTTTGATTGGTAAGTACGTACGTTTAGAAACGTGACCGCGTGGCACGGATTAGGCTGTAGCGTGTGTCGCTTTTTCTGCGAAGAATTCCGAGTACGCCAACCGTGGCTATCAGGCCAACTCCAGCGCCAGTGTACGTATACGGAGCTCCCGTATCTGCCAACTGCTCCTGGTTCTGAATACCACCGTCGACATCCGCCAGAACTTGTCCTGACGAAAGTGAGTATATAGGTGTAATCCCTGTTGTTGGGTCTGCATCTGAATCTGAAGCCTCCCCTGCGTTATCGCTATAGGTAAGGTAGTAACCACTCGGCAAATC
>CALLJT010000098.1 GCA_938050265.1 Candidatus Saccharimonadia bacterium | reverse complement strand
CGGCATGCCGCCGGCACCTTCTCTTTTGGCCATTTCAGTGAGCTTGTCTATCTCAGAGCGGCTGAACTGCTTGCTCGCAACAATCGCCTTAACGACACCACCATCTTTGATTGCACCGCTAAATACACCGAACCCACAGTCACGCAACTCATCTGTTAGGTCAACCAGTTCCATACCGAACCGAAGATCTGGCTTGTCGCTACCAAACCGGTCCATAGATTCGTTAAACGGAATACGTGGCGCTTCGTTAAAATGCAGCCTCTTGCCCGCAAAGTCAGTGACAAGGTTTGTGATAAGCGGCTCAATAAGAGAGCGCACTTCCTCGCCGTCCTCTACAAACGACATCTCCATATCAAGCTGGTAAAACTCACCATACAAACGATCCGCTCGGGGATCCTCGTCACGGAAGCATGTCGCAAGCTGGTAATAGCGATGCACGCCACCAACCATCAACAACTGCTTGAACTGTTGCGGGGCCTGTGGCAACGCATAGAACGACCCTGGGTGCAGGCGTGATGGGACCAAAAAGTCACGTGCGCCTTCCGGGCTGGAGCTAGCAAGTATTGGAGTCGACACTTCGGTAAACTCGCGTTTATCCATGAACTCACGAATGATACCGTACATTGCAGATCGTTTCTTAAGCATGTCCTGCATTTTTTTTCGTCTCAAATCAAGATAACGATACCTCAGTCTATGCTCTTCGCCGATGTTCTGAGTCGAATTAACCTGGATAGGGAGCGGCTCAGACTTGTTCAGCACGCGGATGTGAGCCACTTCGATTTCCAGCTCACCAGTTGGAATATTCGGGTTCTTGAGCTCAGCTTCACGCTCAACAATGACGCCTTTTGCTTCTATTACATACTCGTCACGCAAGACATCTGCAGACGCAAACACGTCTGTGTTTTTTGAATCTACTGTCAGTTGAACGAGACCAGTGTGGTCACGCAGGTCAATAAATAGTAAGCCGCCGTGATCGCGACGCGAATGCACCCACCCTTGAACAGCGACTGATTTACCTACCATTTTTGGCGTCTGTATTGAATAAACTCTACTCATATAATGATTCTCTCCCTAATATCCTGATATAGTGTGATTTCGTTTGGCTAAAGTAGGGTCGTTGACTGGGCCGCGCACCAAATACGGGTCAGTCGACCCTGAGATTATTGTCTGTGTGCGGAGTCTGCTTCATTGATTAATAGTATACACTAATATGCCCTACCTGGTTACCGTGAGGATTCCAAGGGCAGCCCTTGGAATTGGGAGGCTTATGATGTAGTTGGTTTTTTGGTGGAGCGGTGGTGCTTTTTGGCTTCGGCTTCTGCGAGGCTGGCGGCAACTGCGCGCAGGTCGTCGTGTGCGTCGAACTCGTCTACAATTTCTTTGCCGATGATTTCTTCTAGTATGTCTTCCAGACTCAATATGCCGACGAACTCTTCGAAATTGTTGACGATCACCAGCATATGGTGTTTTGTTTTTAAAAATGTCCTGAGTGCGAAATCTAACGACTTTTCTTCGTGCGCGTATAGTATATCTCTGCTCATGATTTCTGCGACACTGGTAGCTTTTTTGGTGAGCGTCACGTCACGGATATACAGTGTGCCGACGAAGTCAAACCCACCCGATGCCATCACCACCGGGAAGCGTGAATGCCCTGAGCTGTGCAGGTCGTTAAGTAGTGTCGGGCTTAATACGTCGTCACGGCTCACGATTTTTGCCATACGACGAGGCGTCATGACGTCTCTGATTTTTTTCTCTCCAAACGCAAGTACTTTATGAATCATGCGCGCCTCGTCTGCGGCTACATCGCTGTTTTCTGAGAGCTTTTGACCATCAAAAATCTTCATCAATTCTTCTTTGGTGTAAAAAATCTGCGTATCATTGCCCGCCCACTGTTCAAACACTCGCCCAAGCGGCCTTGTCACCGGAGACGTCCAGAGCATCAGATGATGCAAGATTGGGTACAAGCCTCCTGCGATAGATAGAACATGTTTTTTTATATATATAATTGGTATCAGTTCGCCAAAAACAAGTATCAGTGCCGTGCTGGCTACGATGGCAAGAAGCGCATTGCTCATGCTCGATTCGAGCAGGACAACCACAATCGTTGTGGCAATAATGTTAAACACGACCAAGACAGCCATCAGCTGGTAACGAACCGCATGCAGCGCAAACACCAGCGTAGCGTTTTTGTCGCCGAACTGGGCTTTGCGCTTTAGCTGATACTTGTTCAACGTGAACATACCGTGGATTATTCCAGCGCACAGCATAACCACGACCAGACATACAATGAGTAAAATCATAAGCGAAATACCAGACATACATACATTCTCGCTTATTTAGTAGTCAAGCACAAGCCTGCTGCTGTACAATTGTAGACACTAAGACACATCCAGTATCGTGCGATGATGCAGAAAACAATACCAACGATAATCAATGATAGGAACACTATGAAACAGATACTAATCGGTGCCGCTGCAGTAGTTGCAATACTTGCAGGGGCTGTCATGTTCGGTAAAGACGATACAGAAATCGTCAAAGAACCCTCTAATAATTTCTACGGGCTCGAACAAGCAGACGTCACACTTGTTGAGTATGGTGACTTTAGCTGTCCTGCATGTGCTGCATTCCATCCACTCGTCGACCAGATAAAAGAAGAATACGCTGATCAAATCCGTTTCGAGTTCAGACACTTCCCACTCCTACAGAACCTCGGCCCGCACCGTGCGACGCAGGCTGCTGCGAACCAGGGCAAGTTCTGGGAAATGCATGACCTGATCTTTGAACGACAACAGTCATGGCGGAGCCTCAGCCAACAAACTGCAGCTGGCCACGGCGGTAGCGGGTCAATCCCCGATACTTCGGCACAAATCGCAACGTTCCAGGGATATGCAGAAGAAATCGGACTTGATATTGAGCAGTACAACACTGACTTCGCACTCGCAGAAACAATCGGCACAGTCAACGCAGACGCCGAACGAGCACGAGAAGACAATGCAACCGCAACCCCGACATTCCTTCTAAACGGTGAAAAAATCCAAGACAGCTCCCAAGTAGACACTGTCGAAAAATTCCGTGCGCTTATCGATGCTGAACTCGAAAAGGTCAGCTCAGACACAGACACAGACACAGAACAAAGCTCATCTGACGACGCCGCTACAACTCCTGAACAAGACTCCGAAACAGATCAGTAAGTCAATACGTCAGGAAGTTTTTCCATCTTGGGTTGCGTACCGTGACCGGTATTGTGCGCTGGCGTGAACCGCCAGATACTATTTTTACGTGCATGTTGCCTACTCCCTCTTAACTCACACTACAGCACCCTGCTACCGCACCTGTTCGATGCCGTCCAGTACCACCCATATGTAAACCACTGGTCGTTTCAGCGACGCGTTGAGTGTCTCAATCTCGCCTCAAGCGCAACAACCATGTGTCGTGTTGCAATGTAATTGTGTATGTTTTTTATCTTTCTGAGCGGTTGTCTCGCTCCAAAACCTCAGAATACAAACAAAATTACCGTAACCACTATCTACAGGTCAAGACTTTTTTTCACAACACAGCTGTTATTATGTGCGCTTCGAATGTGATTTTTACTTTTCTCGGAGCATAGATATCCTATATACTGTGTAAGCATAAGGGGAATCTAACACAAACATGCACGGAGATCTGTTTCTTGAACTAAGTTTGATTATCGCTGTAGGCGCTGGTATTTCACTGGTGATGCGACTCCTCAAGCAGCCCCTCATAATTGGCTACATACTAACCGGGCTGGTCGTAGGCCCTACGTTCCTTGACCTCGCGACCAACAACGAAACGCTTGAGATATTTTCTGACATTGGCATCGCGCTTCTGCTGTTCCTCGTAGGACTTGGGCTCAACCCCAAAATCATTAAAGAGGTTGGCAAAGTAGCCGTGTTCACTGGTGTCGGTCAAGTCCTGTTCACCACGTTATTTGGCTATATGGTAGTGACGTCAGTACTTGACGTCACAACGACTGCAGCATGGTATGTGTCTATTGCACTCGCGTTTTCGAGTACTATTATCATACTTAAACTACTCAGCGATAAAAAAGAACAAACAAGGCTACATGGCAAAATCGCCACCGGGTTCCTGCTTGTTCAAGACATCTTAGCAACTGTAGCGCTCTTGTTTGTGAGCGCAAACGGTAGCGGTGGACTGAACACCGACGACCTGATCGATCTCGGACTGGCCGCAGCAATGCTCGCATCAGGCATGTACCTTATCGTACAGTACGTACTCCCCCGCATGAACAACCTCATAGCAAGTTCACAGGAAATGCTGTTTTTGTTTTCGATTGCCTGGGGCCTCGGTATAGGAACGATATTTAGTCAGCTTGGGTTTTCGCTTGAAGTTGGAGCACTGGCAGCCGGTGTAGCGCTGGCACAGTTCAGTTATGCACAAGAAATAGCCGCGCGCCTGAAACCGCTCAGAGATTTTTTCATTGTGTTGTTTTTTGTTGTTCTCGGGTCACAGCTCAACCTCGACAACGTCGCATCTGCACTACCGCAAGCGATCATACTGTCGCTGTTTGTGCTCATCGGCAACCCTATCATCGTCATGTCTATCATGGGGCTGCTTGGCTATACCCGTAAAATCAGCTTCAAAACCAGCCTCGCAGTAGCGCAGATCAGTGAGTTTTCACTTGTACTGCTACTACTTGCGTTCGAACATGGCCAAATAGACGAACAGACGCTTTCGGTGGTCACGCTTGTTGGCCTGATCACTATCGGCGTTTCTTCATATATTATCCTGTACGACGAAACACTGTATCCGCTGTTCGAAAAACACCTCAGGATATTTGAACGCAAAAAACCAAAAACCGAACAAACCGCACACGCTAACTACGACGCGCTGATATTTGGCTACAAAAAAGGCGGCACAGAATTCGTGAAAGTCTTCCAGTCTATGAAAAAACGCTTTGCAGTCGTCGACTATAACCCAGAAATAATTTCTGTTCTAGAAGAACGTGACGTTCCCTCACTATACGGCGACCTCACCGACATTGAGTTCCTTGAAGAAGCAGGCGTGTACCAGACCAAGCTGATCGTGTCTGTGCTGACGAATTTTGAAGCCAACAGTTTCCTTCTGAAAGCGCTTGAAAGCAACAGCGCAAAAAGCATGTTCGTCTGCCATGCGGACAGTCGCACAGAAGCCGCGCAGCTCTACGAACTCGGCGCTGAATACGTCATACTCCCCCACTACATCGGGTCAGAAAAAATCGGGTCATACATCCGCAAAAACGGCATCAACAAAACTGCGCTTAAACAGTACCGCAAACAGCACTTGAGCGAACTCTACGACTACTTCGACCACCCAAGCCACTAGGTAACTCCAGTCGCTCTTCATGAATGACAGAGCGTATGCGTCAGGCGGGTATACCCTACACGCCGTACAGCTTGTGCTCTTGAATATACTGCCACAGTCCGTCCGGCAAGCTTGTGTGGCGCCTCAGCATATCCTGGCGTATAAAGCGTGACTCCATGTAGCGGAATTTACTGTTCATGCTCACGACGTTAACGCCTGCGACCGTACCGCTCAGAGGGGGCGTATACGTACCGTCGAACCGATTGGCCACAATCAGCGTGTCTACGTTCAGCTCCGGCATCTTGTCTGCGTTTGGCCACTCAGCAATCATATCTACTACGTCGTCACCCACTAACCAAGCGAGCTTACGGTCAGGAAATTTCTCACCCAGCCAGGTAAATGTTTCCTGGATCCAGTGCTGGTCCGCTGGGTAGTCGAGTACTTTCAGGTGTTCGCTCCCTGCAGTTGCGATGTTGAGCATCTTGAGGCGGTGCGCGTAACTGGTTGGGTTGTTTTTGTGATTGACGTCGCGGTGATGCGGTACACGCTCAGGCAGAAAAACAACCGTGCCACCGTGTATTTTATATGCCTCTTCAGCAATCGCTATGTGGCCTTTATGTACCGGGTCAAACACACCAGAAAAAAGAATCACCTTCTTGTGTGCGTCGTTCCACGATTCTAAAAAACTACCCATCAGTCTACTCGTAACTCCTTATGGTTATATGATACAGGTTTTTACTGTCATACACTACATGCTCAAACGCCTACACATCCACAGACGCACGACGCACTATCTAAGAGTACACATTTACGGGCACAGCCAGCGGCATCACGTGCCTTCAGTCTTCTTTTATGTTAATCACTTTGAGCAAAAAGAGTGCCGTTACCCGAGGTAGGTTTCGACTCCCCTTTGCCCAGCAAAACATCTATCGGATTTTTACTGACGCTACTTTTATGATTCTCCTGAACCGGCGATCGTCTTGACTTGTCAGTACTCACTGTTTCTACAAGTATGTTTTTCACACCTTTTTTACTGACGCATCCACACTTACCGTGAAAAACACCATCCTTTGCAACGGTCAATACATCTTTTTTGTGGCACTGAGGGCATTCTTTTGACTTAAACTCACAGTCGTCTGCAGCACCTATCGCGCTCTCCGACTGTTCTACCTGTATACCCGTCCCGCCCACTACGCTACTCTCACCGAGCTTTTTACTGATCCCCGTAGGGCAAGAGGAAGACTCACCAGTCTGTTCAACGAGCTGGTACTGCTGGTTCAGCAATTCATATTGACCAGTCTGGTAATAATGGCGAGCAAGCTCCACGTGCACACGCGCCTTCTCCCCGAGTACGCCTGAGTCGATTGTATGGTCCGTAACAATACGCTGCTTCAGGGCAGCATCGTTTTGCTCGTGCAGCCTCCTTGTTGCGTCTCGTGGCCCAGTGATGCTGCCTGAGTCTGCAATGAGTCTATTTGTCGTTGCTTCTATACTATGTTGTGCATTTTGAGCTCTCTCCTCGGATATCTGACGCTGCGCAGCATAGTCTTTGTTTGATCCAGCATGGGCGTTGCCAAAAAACACCTGTCTCCCTGTGACTGCTTCGACCGCATCATCGTACATCTTGACTAGGTCGAGAACACCTTCCTGTAGAATGTCTTTGCGTATTAGTAGCTGTCTTCCTAGTATTTCTTCACTCGTGAGGCCCGTATAGTCTACACCTAGGCGCTCTGCGACCTTAACTATTGCATCAATATCAAATCTTTGCACCTGCTGACCTTGCTCCGCACCCGAAACGAAAGCCGCATCAAGCGTGGCACTCGCTCCATCATCTTCATCGCATACGACTTGAATTGCGCAGGACATACTATCAGTGAAAAATCCAGCAGACTTCGCTGCAGCAACACTTGCTTCATTGCTCACGGCGGAAAACGTGACGAGTGCATAATCGCGCAAAATGCCACTGTCGCTAAATGACTGCTGGCGTAAACCATTATGTGCCTCAATCCGTGCCCGTTTCGCTAAAATTGGATTAGAAATATGACGTAAGCTATTAGCGTGCATCTCCTCCATAGTTTGTCCAAACTGGACATACTCACCGCGGTCGTCTTTCTGGATTACAGTTTTAATAACATGACCAGATTTATATGCTCGCTCCATGAAGTCAGTCTGCACATTCTCCCTGACCATACTACGAGCCTCCATATCTCCCTTGGCTGCTCGTTTTATAGATTGTTCGAGTGTGGTTCTTCCAGCGTTTACATGAGGTTGCTCTGTGACAGACACTGACGACTCAAGTGCAACACGACCAATCAACTTACTACTTTGTTCTCGCAGTCGTTCCTCA
>CALLJT010000097.1 GCA_938050265.1 Candidatus Saccharimonadia bacterium | reverse complement strand
TCGCGCTGACCACGGCCGATCGGCACCATAGTGTCGACAGCAAGCAAGCCGGTCATGAGCGGTTCATGGACGCTTTTGCGGTCCAGAACACCTGGCGCAGGGCGCTCTACGAGTCCTTTGAGCTTGGTCTTGATCGGTCCTTTGTCGTCGAGTGGGCGACCCAGCGGGTCAACAATGCGCCCAACGAGCTCTGGACCAATTGGTACTTCGAGCGTTGTTCCGCTTAGTCGAACCTTGGCACCAGCTCGCACACCCGTATCTGCGCCGAGCAGCACTGCTCCGATTTCGTCTTCCATAAGGTTGAGGGCAAACGCGCTAATTGTTTGGCCGTCTGCGCTTTCGATTTCGAGCATTTCGCTATATCCGGCACTACTGAGGCCATAAATCCATGCAACACCGTCACCGACGCGTGTTACGATACCGGTTTTTTCGACGTCACCACTGGTCTTGAGCTGGGTGATTGCGTCGCGCACTTCTGCTGCGAGCTCTTTTACTGATACATTTGCTGACATATATACTCCTTAATTCCCGCTTACAACGTGTTGTTTGAATCTGTTTAATTTGCCTCTGACCGTCAGGTCGATTTCTGTCTCACCTGAGCGAGCTCGAACGCCGCCAATTACTGATGGATCGATCTCTTCACTGAACAGTGGCTGCTTGACGTCAAGCAGCCCTGCGAGCTTCTGTTTCGTGCTGTCGTCGACAGGGTGCGCACTGGTAATTACTACTTGTTTGTGACCGCGCGCGATCAGCTCAGTCTCTATGGCTCGCATAACCTTTGAGGCATCACGACTCTTGCGCTGATCCAGCAGATACGCCGCAATATGACGCGACACATCATCCGCAGCAACGCCAGATTCGATCTGATTAACTACATACTCCGCCAGTTGCTTCGTTGAGAGTGTCGCCATGCTATTTCATCGCCTCGCTGAGGTATTTTTCGACGAGTTTGCGGTCACTACCAGCGTCGAGCTTGTCCTGAAGGATTGATTCAGTCGCGTCGGTGATCAGGCTGGCCATTTCGGACTTGAGGCCTGTGCGGGCTTCTGCGATATCGCGCTCGATTTTACCCTCTGCAGCGCGCATGATTTCGTCGGCTTTGCGTCCGGCAGATTCCTCTGCAGCATGGATGATTTTGCCCGATTCAGCGTTGGCTTCGGCGATAATCGCATCGGCATCCTGACGGGCAGTTTTGAGTGTTTTTTCGACGCGCTCGTCGAGCAGGGCTTTTTCTTTGTCCATTTCTGCAGCGAGGTGCAGACCACGGTTGATGTCTTCGTGTCGCTTGTCAAGGTTAGACACGATGGTGGTCAGAGCAAATTTGCGCACGAACCAAAACAGAACAAGGAACGTCAGCGCTTGCGCACCGATCGCAATGGGGTTAAGGCCGAGAGCATCAAGCCCACCTGAACTTTCAGCAGCTTTCTGTGCGCCGTCTGCTGCGCCTGCTTCAGTTGCCGCTAATACTGTCAGTAGGTTCATACGTCAAACTCCTTTGTCGTGTTTGGGATAAGAAATAAGGAATACGAGACATACCCAGCCTGGTCGCTGCATGTCGCACGTTCCTTAGTTCTTATTGTGTTAGTTAGTGTCATATAGTCTCCTTAGTAATTGTAGGTCGTATCGATTCAGGTAGTGCCACATGTCGTGCGGTGGGGCGTCGCTTTTGTGTTGCTTCCGCCGTAGGTACACAACACATGGCACGTAAAACCTGTATGAATACGGTTCTAGATGGCGATGAACGCGAGGGCAAATGCCAACAGCGCGGTCACTTCGATCATCGCTGCAATAGCGACAACAGAGCCAGCTACTTTACCAGCTTCTGGGTTGCGACCGAGAGCCTTCATGTAGTTGAGACCAACAAGTGCAAGACCCATTGCAGCCAAACCGAGAGCCAAACCGGCCATGCCAGCTTTTGCCCATGCTTGTGCAATCTCGACGTCAAACTCTGTGGTTTCAGCGAGTAGTTGTAGTGTGTTCATATTTTTTCTCCTGTGGACTGGTGTCCAATGGTTACTTTTTCATATGGTACATATGTCATCATGATGGTGACGGAGCCAGCTTTTCGACCTCAAGAGGCTTAGCGTCGTCATGATGTTCATCGTCGTCGTGCGCATGGGATATGGCTTGCGCGAGGTAGAGCGCCGTCAATATGGTAAACACATACGCTTGTATACCAGCCACGAGAAATTCAAACATAAAAATAGGCAGTGCAGCGAGCGGCGTCTGTCCGTTAATGAACACGATACCCGTAAAAATAGCGATCAGCATTTCACCAACTGCGGTGTTTATAAATAAACGCACAGACAAAGACAGTATACGAGTAAGCTCACCGAAGAGTTCCAGGATGCCGATAAACGTGTTTATTGGGTTGAACGGCTTGTCGGTGAAATAGTGCTTCAGGTGGCCACCGAGTCCTTGTTTTTTGATGGACAGTACTTGCACAGCAATGATGGCGATGGCAGACAGCGCGATAGTGCCGTTCAGATCAGCGGTCAGCGGTCGAAACACCGGCGTTTCACCAACGCTAATACCCGGACCGACAACTGGTACAAGCCCCAAGATGTTGGTACACATAATAAACAAGAAAAACGTCGCATAAATAGGGGCATACTCCACGGCGCGCTTACGCGACCCGAACGCTCCTTCAAGCATAGATATAATGAACTCCATGATGATTTCGAACACAGCGAGTGGGCCTTTTTGGGCTTTGACTGTAGATTTGCGAGCAAACGAGTAGAGCAGCCAACAAATGATACTGGCACTCACGACACCGTAGATCATCGCGTTCGTGACAGTCACGCCGCCAACTTCGAACACTGGTTCAGCTTTGAGCGAAATATGTATGCCGGGTGTCCCAGCTGCAAATCGTGACATGACAGAACTCAGCATGATACACCCCTGGCTGCATCAACCATCTCAATTATCGTCGGCGTTACGTCGGCGGTTTTTCTCATATTTACGCCCATTGTAACAAACTGATCCCACCCCTGACAACTACAACCTGGCTCACGGTCATTTTTCTGAAAAACCAACCATGCATGATACACTCACTCAGGTCCGGAAATGTCAGCTCAACTGCTCCTCCGCTCCTGATGAATACTTCGGACACAAATACTCTACGAAAATCATGCACCAACTGCACGTATTGTGCAGAGTGGGTAGCACGCGTTGGTGGGCCTAGGGCAAAAGCAACCAATGCTATTGCTGATACTATTGCGTTAGTGGTTATTATATGCTATAATATGTATATTGACTGTCAGCAATGACGCTGGTTTTGTAACTTGGACGCTTAAAACCAGTCGAGCCCGTAGCGTACCCACGGCAGATACTCTTGCTCACAGATGAGCTGGTTATCGTTCGCGTGGGGCAACACGTTCGCCCTGACAGCACAGATTAATTTGGATTAAGAAGACATGAGTACAGCAACACCAGAAACATACCCCCCACGATTCGCAGACGACGGCTTCAACAGTCTTGAAGGTATGCCAAAGAATGGCTCAATACTGGACATGGGGCCCCATATCACTGACGATACGGCTTTTTCTGCAATCGCAGAAGGCCTACATACGTGCCATCCACCCGAGAACGGACTACCCACAGACGCAGAGCATGCTGGGGTAGAGCGAACAAGCCAAGGGATTTTGACCGAGAATGAGATTCAGACCAAGAATGAAGCCACGGCAAAAGCTCAGCTGGATGACGTCCTGCACCTGGCCAAAAAGGACATGACGGGCACACGACAGTGGCACGAGAGTCTACATAGACTCATTACAAATCCCTTCCTCGCAGACCAATACGCTCAACAAGACTCTAACTACGAAGACAATCCGTTTTCGCCTGCACTAGACCTAGACACCTATTATGATGAAGTACACGACTACAAACCCAAGGCGATCTCTGACCAGCGCAACCTCTTCGAAAGGCACTCTGCGCACAATACTTCACTACAAAACCGTTACGCCGATGAGATGGGTACTACTTTCCATATCAGCGAGCGCACATCTGGACTCCAGGTAGCCGAAAGCAGTGCCGACGGTAAGGTTTTGGAAGTTAGTGCAGTAGAACCGTTTATTAAACTTCGTAGCATGGATCATGCGAGCCCTCGTATACGAGCTGCGCTCGACGCTATCGGCATGCTTGGGCTCTGCGGAATCGAAGCGAGCGACTGTAAAAAACCAAAAAACGCGCTGACGCTCCCGGATCAAGATATTATTAGGCTTCTTAAGGGTGACGACTTTATCGGTGGACACCTCACACACCAGATCACACAAGGCCGCGTTCCAGAGATAGGTCATGTCAGGGCTATAGCGCCCAATCAAGAAGTAGATCTCCTCGGTAACGCAGTGGTTAACGCAGGTGTCGACCCCGAAGAATTCTGCAGAACTTTCAATCGGCACGGAGTAGTAGGTTCTGCATTCGTCGGCATGGCGCTCGGCGAGAGTACAGAAATTAACTCCTCAACAATGCCGAGATACGTGGAGCGAGTCATGCGACCGCGGACTTATGAAACCGCTGCTGTACAAGGGTTTCAAGCGATGAGCCCAATACTGGACGCCCTTGGAGTGCGCGCCGGTGCGCTTGCTGCTGAAAAGTTCTTCTACCTGAGCGTCATACCGGGAGTTCAGGCTACCCGCCGAAAATCGCTTGCTTCAAGCGGTCAGTAAACGATACATCGCCTGAGCCTGAACATGCAGCCGGGTCGTCTTGCGCATTATAGGTACCAGCGTCTTGCTGGATCTGGGCGTATTGATCTGCGAGCTGGCTGTCTGTCGGTGTGCCGATGCTGATCAGCAGCGTATCCTCACTCTCAATGACGCGGTTAGCGATCGTACGCACTGGTTTGTCGTTCAATATATAATGTAGCTCTACGCCCTCCTGCTCAACGTATACATCTGTATCGACTTTAAACACCGTATCGCCTGCGGTCATGCCGATATTGGCGAAAAAATGCCCCCATGTCGCTGCATCGTCGTGAACATGCACGATATAGTTTATTTCGTCGTGCATGTGTGCGCGAGTGGCAGGGTCTAATAGGCCGTCTCCGCCGCATGCGGTGACTTCTTCATAGAACGAGAACCTGTCGAACGGGTATCTCTCCCCGTCGACGAACAATGCAAAGTCTGCGTGATAATGCACGTCCTGCGGGTCGTAGGCGATAAACCGCACCGCGGACAACCAAAACATCCCAGCCAAGAAACTGAGCGCAGCCACGGTAATAAGTTTTTTTCTCGTCATGCGCCGCTTAGGCAGAGGGCCTGCGTCGGTGTGGTCGAGTTTTTTCTCTGTATCGCTCATGTCTACATAGTATACTAGAAACACATGGATATTTTCATACACAGAGTACCCGCAGTATTCGCGCGACTACTCGCACACGGCGGTGCCGAAAAGCATGCACTCGAAGAGACGGTCGACGGAGGCACTATCCCACCTGTTTTTGCGGACCCGAGCATACTTGAGCGGCTCGCAGATCTGAGCTGGTTCGTACAGATACCACTCTATGTACTCACACTCGCGATAATCGGTGCAGCGTTATGGCTGGTGACCAAAAAAATCGACACCGCCCTCATGGTCGTGTCGTTTTTGATGCTTGTATCGAGCTTTTTTCTCTATGAAGCAGCACCATCAGTCAGCATCCTGGCAATCACCGCAGGCCTACTTATCACCATGTTTGTAACATTTGTCGGTCTCAGCGCAGGGGAATAAACAGCATGTACTCAGCCACAAACAACCAGGAGGTACGATATGGCGTTTGAAGATTTCGAAACTAAAGAATCAGTAGTAGTGGTCTATACAGGGGAGGGCAAAGGTAAAACAAGTGCCAGCGTGGGCCTGCTTGCTCGCGCGCTCGGCACAGACTGGAAAGTAGCATATATCCAGTTCATAAAACATTGGAACGTCGGCGAGCATGATTTCATACACAAAATCCAAGATACATTCGGCGACAAGCTCCTGTTTCACAAGGGAGGCAAAGGATTTTTCGACGCTGGCGATATCAGTGCGAAAGGCGTCAGCGAACAAGAGCATATCCAGGCAGCACGAGACACCTACGAAACAGCACTCCGCGTCGCAACAAACGGAGAGTACGACCTGGTTATCTGCGACGAAATCAACAACGCCGTACATGACGGCTTGCTTAAAAAAGCTGACATGAAAAAACTGATCACTGATAGGGCTCCGTCAACGTCTCTGTGCTTCACAGGACGAGACTTTCCGCCTGAGTTTATCGAGCTTACCGACATCGCGACCGACATGACAAAGCTCAAGCACCACTACGACGACAAATTCCTGGCTAATAAAGGCATAGATTACTAAACTGCCTGTGTTAAACTGTATAAATAATGGATTTTGGTAAAAAACCCGACGCTCCTGGCGCGTCGGACACACCTCATGTACCGAACAAGGACACACGGTCGCACACTCAAAGTACCCCAAAACAAACACCACACGATATGCCAGATGTCAAACTCGATAGCGAAGATGAGTCTTTTCTCGAAGCTGTATTCGGAGATGAAACACCCAAAAAACGCAGCGCCACCATCAAGATCCTAGCCGCTGTTGTATCATCACTCTGTATTGGGACGTTCATGTTTTTTGTATTCAATAACGCGCAGCCTGAACCCGAACCAACACAGCCGACACCGACACCAGTCGAGCCGGAGCCAACCAGTGGAGATCGACCCCCGGTAGCTATACCAAGCGACAGAGAATACGCTGACGCGATAGACGAACGGGTGCACGATGAGCTCGTTGAGTTTTCTCAATGGCTGGTCGACAACGAATCATACGCTATAATCGGAGAATTTGGCTGGCCGCGCGACATCGACGAAGGCGGTGAGCAGTGGCGTACAATCGGTGAAAACTGGCTCCGCGACCTCGCGCAAACCAATATGGTGGGGTACTACTGGGCAACTGGCGGTGCCTGGGGCAACTACACACTCGCCGTGCACAACAGCGAGGACCAGGTAATCACAAGTGTCAATAGTCAGTCGTTCCAGCTGAATGCGTTCAGCAAAGACAACGAGCTCGGCATCAACATGGCAGGCCTCGAGTTCGGCACCAACCAAGAAGGCTATTCTAACGACAACCCCGGTACGCTCACGGACAAAAACTACATATATAACACCAAACCAAACTACGACTATATCGCGGAAGAAGGCTACACATCTGTCCGCATACCGTTCACCTGGGAACGCCTCCAGCCAGAACTCAATGGTCCGCTCGATGAGAAATACCTCGACTTAATCAAAACATCTGTCGAGTTCGCACATGATAACGACATGTCTGTCATGCTTGATCTACACAACTACGGCGAGTACGACACCGCCGACGACACACTAAAACTCGGAAGTAGCGCTCTGCCGCACAGCGCGCTTGTGGACGTATGGGAACGACTGAGCGCAGTGTTCGGACAGTCCGAAGGAGTCGTTATGTACGGCATCATGAACGAGCCGCGGTCACTTGACGCAGAGCAGTGGGCAAGTCCTGCCGCTAACTGGGAGGCTGCGAGCCAATCCGTCGTCAGTGCGCTCCGTGCACTCGACGACGAATCTGAGATTGTCATAGGTGGATACAACTGGGCCAAACTATCGACGTGGTCACGCTACCATCCAACTGCATGGATTGATGATCCGCTCAACAATACTATCTACGAAGCACACCATTACTGGGACAGCGATACCTCTGGTATGTACACTGGCGGCTACCAATAAATAATGTGACCGATAAATCAATTTGTTATACATAAGCTGAGTTGATACGCTAGTAATTATAAGCGTGTTAAGACTCCTGGGGCGTGCTTAGGCGGAACGAGTAAAACGTTCTGCTGTGTGTACAAAGTATTTTTATATAATATAGTGTTGCGTTTTTTGCAAATATAGTGTATGCTATAGACATCGAACGCATGAGTTACTGACTATATGCGCAAGGTGGACAAGCAAAAGTCTGTAAACAACAGAGGTGAGAGCAAACGGTTATGAAAAAAGCAGTCGTAGTTATCCCAACATACAATGAGTCCGGCAACATTGAGCGCATCATGCGTGCGATCAATAAAGAGCGACGTGCGTTCACTGCGCGTGGCTATGAACTACACATACTTGTTGCTGACGACCTTTCACCTGATGGCACAGGCGACATCGTGAACTCACTGAAAAAGTCTATCCCGAACGTCCATCTCCGCTCAGGTAAAAAACAAGGTCTTGGCGCTGCATACGTGCGGATGTTTGACTATGTTGTTAAAGAGACCGACTATGACGTGCTCATCCAGATGGATGCTGATTTTTCCCACGACCCGAAGAACCTCAAACGCATTCTGGACGAACTAAACGACGGCTCAAGTTTCGTCGTAGGTTCACGCGCAGTTGAAGGTGGCTCTATACCTGGCAACTGGCCACTTATCCGTGTTATCAACACCCGTGTCGCAAACTTTGTTGCACGTAACCTTGGTGGCATCCAGCCAGGCATCCAGGATCTAACTGCTGGGTTCCGTGCTTTCAAAACTGCCGACCTCAGGCACTTAAACTACGCAGGTAACTCTGCATCTGGCTATGCGTTTCAGATCAACCTGTCAAACGAAATGCTCAATTCAGGCAAGAAAGTATCTGAAATACCGATCAACTTTGCTGACAGGACTGAAGGTGACTCTAAGATTGGCCTCGCTGACATTATTAATTTCTTCATCGTGTCATGGCAGCTTAACAATGACTCACCGCTCAAGCAGCTCATGCGTTACGTACTCGTAGGCGCAAGTGGCGTCGTCGTGAACCTTGTGAGCCTCTACCTACTCAAACAGCAGGGACTTCCAAGCTACCTCGCCGAAATGGGTGCGATCGAGCTGAGTATACTCAGTAATTTCGTCGGCCATTCGCTCCTCACATTCCAGGTAGCCAAGAAGTATGGCGCGCATATTGATAACGAATTTATCCGGCTTGCAGCGTTCCACGGCACAAGCGCTATCAGTGCACTCGTAATTTTCACAACATCTATCAGCCTACAAGGCGTCGGAATTAACCCACTAATTGCACAATTTAATGGCATTGCGATCGCAGCTGCGATAAACTATGTACTATCAACACGCGTAATCTGGGGTCCATACTTCCGACACGCTTAAAAGACAGTAAGCGACGGTAGTAATGCACACGAAAGAACAGAAGGGGTAGGAACACAGCATGCTTAGTATCATCCTCAGTGTCCTACTTATAGCGTTCATCGTGCCGTTGACCGCACAAGGCATATTCAACCTGTATTTGACCCTGTATGGATGGGAGTCTCCCGAACGTATAAAAAATGCTCGTGCCCCAGAAAAAACCTACCTACCTATAGTCGGATTCAGCGTACTGCTTCCCGTGTACCACGAAGAAGAAGTAATCGGCGAAACCCTGCGCAAGCTCAGCCTCGCAAACTACCCAAAGCAGCTTATTGAGCTGCTCGTCATCGTGCGCGACCACGACACCGACACTATTGCAGCAGCTAAACAGAGTATCAAAGACAACAACATCACTAACGCAAAAGTCTTAATCTACAGCGGCGACACCCCGGGTAAACCACCTCAGCTCAACGCAGGATTACAGGCTGCACGTAAAAAAATCGTTACGATTTTCGACGCAGAGGACGACGTCAGCCCCGACCTCTTCGGCGCCGTCAACACTATATACGTACGTGACCAGCCAGACGTCGTACAGTGTGGCGTACAGCTCATGGACTATAACGGTCGGTGGTATAGCCTCCTTAATGTGCTGGAATACTTTTTCTGGTTCCGCTCAAACATGCACTTCTATGCCCGCATCGGTGTAATGCCGCTCGGTGGCAACACGGTGTTTTTCAAACGTCGCCAGGTGAACAAAATAGGTGGCTGGGACGAAACCCTCCTGACAGAAGACGCTGACATCGGCATCCGCCTGTCTGTCGCCGGCAAAAAAACACAGGTCATGTACGACCCACGGCTCGTCACCAAAGAAGAAACACCACCGTCGACTGAACAATTTATCAAACAACGAACTCGCTGGGTACAAGGGTTCCTCCAACTCGTTAAAAAAGGTGAATGGCGCAAGCTCACCAACAAAAAACAGTTCGCACTCATCATGTATGTTCTCGGTGCACCTGTGTTCCAGGCGCTGATCGTAGTCCTGACGCCGCTCCTGATTATCATGGGGATTTTCGTGGATGTGCCGGCCTACATCAGTCTCCTGAGCTACGCACCACTTGCAATACTCGTATGTCTGCTTGGTGCCATGCTCGTTGGTCTCAACGAGTTCAGCAGGGAGCAGAAACTCCACATCAAATGGTACTGGTATGTCTACCTCCTCCTGTCGTTCCCGATCTACCAGCTACTACTCGGTATTAGTTCTGCACGAGCTACGCGCCGACACCTCCAGGGCGCAAGCGACTGGGAGAAAACCAAACATACTGGTGGACACCGCGCAGCACCAGCACCAGCAAGCCTCCAGACAGCGAAGGAGCCAGTAACATGAACATCCTACGCGCCGCCCTACAGTGGCTTAAAGACGGCAACCAGCAGCCCACGGCTACAAGTACACCTGCTGTGCCGCCAAGCCCACGCAAAAAAAATGGAGTCTTTGTAGCACCAACGCGAGCCGAACGCATCACCGCGTTCGTATCCCGACACCGAGTAGAGATCGCCAGTATCGCGCTCATACTCACTGTTGCGCTGGTAGCGCATGGTTGGAACATGTTCAACTTTCCTCACTATGAAAACGACGAAGCAACATATCTCGCACGTGGATGGACGTTTGTAACGACAGGGGACCTTGACCCGTACACGTACCGCTACGAACACGCACCGTTTGGATGGATCGTTATCGGTGGGTGGCTTCTCCTCACAGGAGGCACCACGTTCTTCTCGAGCTTTCTTGTATCTGGACGAGTATTCATGCTGCTCGTGCATCTCGCGTCTGTACTGCTCACCTACAAAATAGGTAAAAACCTGTTCAACAGACGAACCGGTATCGTTGCTTCGCTGCTGTATACACTGTCACCGCTCTCGATATTCTTCGGCCGGCGCGTACTGCTCGACAACATTATGTCGCTGTTTGTGCTGCTCAGCATTTATTTGCTCACCCGTAAAAGCCTCACGCTCAGCAAGGTACTGCTCAGCGCTGTAGCGTTCGCACTCGCCACATTATCCAAACTCAACGCTGGCATCATGGCACCTGCCATACTCTACCTGATATGGATCCGTTCTAACCCGAACATGCGGCGACACGCACTGGTCCAGTGGGTGCTCATCGTCGGGCTTATATCATCGAGTTATTTCATGCTGGCCATCATCAAAGGCGAGCTACTACCTGCACCAATCGGGCCTGACGGCTTCCCGGAGCGTATCAGTCTACTTGATTCACTCAGGCTACAAGCATCCAGAGGTGACTTCGCGTGGCCGTGGGAACCGAACAGCAGCTTCATAGTCAACGTCAAAAGCTGGGCACAAAAAGACGTTATGGCGATCATCTACGGCAGCTTCGCAACTGTAGCTACGCTGATAATCGGCATCAAAAAAGAGAATTTCCGTGTGCTCGGACTGATTATTGTCGCACAAGTACTCTTCCTCGCTCGTGGCAAGATCGTACTTGACCTATACATCACACCGCTCATACCGTTCTTAGCGCTTGCCGTTGCTGCCGTGGTGCTTTCGCCAACAGATCTGTCTAAGTGGTCGGGGCTGCGACGTGTCAACACACTCCTCTTGAGTGCAGTTGTGATACTTGCTCCGCTCAGAATCACACCACAGATCCAATACGTCAAAGACGAGACCACTAACCAACTGCGTGCAGTTGACTGGATCACTGAAAACGCTCCGCGAGAATCAGCAATCGTCATCGACAACTACGCCTACACCGAGCTACAGTACCAGTCGCACTACCACAACGCAGACTATATGTTCATGGTTGAGTACGACCCACGGATACGCTACGACGAACTCGAAAACGACTGGCGCAATATAGACTACATACTCGTCACACACGAAGTCATCAAACAAATGGCCAACGGGTCACTGCCGTTCATCAAAGAAGCATTTCTGCACTCAGAACTCGTAGCGGACTACCGGTTCGGTGCAAGTAGCTTTATCGACATTCCGAAGCTGATTTCTACAAACGGTGACTGGGCACAAGTCTACGAAGTCAAAGACCGCCGTCACGTCGTGCTGCAGCAATCATGGGAGCACTTCCTGGATACGTTCTATGAAGACTACGGCCAGATTGTCGACCCACTCAACGACGGCCTCACCACATCTGGTGCACAAGCCACCGCGCTCTTGCGTGCAGTGGAGCAGGGCGACAGACAGTCGTTCGACGGGATATGGGCATGGACGAACGACCACCTGCGGTTCCGCTCGACTGACTCGCTCCAGTCGTGGCTCTGGGAAAAACAAGCAGATGGCGAGTACGGACTGTCCGACACCAACACGACGACCGATGCCGATGTCAAAACCGCATACGCACTCCTGCAGGCTGCAGAACGCTGGAACGAAACAGACTACGCAGACCAAGCGGAGCAGCTTATCGACGATATCTGGGACCGCACAGTGTTTACTGCTGGTGGCAACCTATACCTTGACAGCTCCGCAGATGGAAGTATCGACACTCGACTCGTCAACCCAAGCTATCTAAACCCGGTCGCATTCAGTGCATTTGCCGACATAGACCCCGACCATGCCTGGGACAAACTATCCAGCGACATGTATTCGCTTGTCGAAAGCCTGCAGCACCCAACGACAGGGCTCATTCCAAGCTGGGTGCAGATCAACCGGAGTGGCACCGTACTCTCAGCAGCACCGATTATTGGGAATACTGCGACACGATTCGACAACCAAACAATACGTATAATTGCCAACCTGGCTAATTCATGGTATACTAACGGAGATGAGCGAGCGAAAGAAACGCTTACAAAAATAGGAGCGTTTTTCCAAAGTGAACTTGATGCAGATCGAGAGCTTGTAAACTTCTACAACCTCGACGGCTCAACGACATCAGACGACATCGATTTCGCTATGCAAACTGCAGCGATTATCGCCCTTGCGGCCAACGGAGAGACCGATGAGGCTCGGGCAGTGCTCAGAGACGCAGTATTTAGCAGCTACGATGCCGACCTCGGTAGCTGGGCGAGCCCAGATGACCTGCTCACCCAGTCGAGTGCATGGAGCCTCATGCACGTCAACCCCGACCGGATCATCAACAAAGAACTCGAGGCCCAGGCACAGGAACGACAAACCATTGTCACACAGCTGGAATCTGAGCAAGAGCAAGAAAACTAAGTAACAATAATCCACTACCCGCGAACTACGACCGGAGCGCACGCGGAAGCGGTATACAAGAGAACGGAACAAAACGCACCCATCATGATCAAGAAAACCTTCACCTTTATAACAGAAAACTTCCGCGAGCTCGTCCTGTACGGCATCATAGGCGGTGGAGCAGTCGTCATAGATATCGGGCTATACATGATTTTTGTCAGGCTCGGCGGCGATCCGTCAACAAAAAGCGACCTCTACAACCAGGTTGCGCACTATATCGCGGTTGCAGTTGCAGTAGTGTATAGTTTTACGCTCAACTCGATATTCACGTTTAAAAAGCGGGATCAATTAGTAAAGCGATTTCTGTCGTTTGCAGGAGTATCCGCTATTGGGGCGCTTGTCAGTGGTGCGATCATATTTTCACTCACGAAACTCGGGGTCAATGCTGACGTAGCAAAAATCATTGGTCTGCCGTTTATATTTATTGTACAATTTACCCTAAATCGGCTTACGACATTTGGTGATTTCGAAGATCATTCAGACGACAATCTGCTCGAGCTTGCAATTGAAGAAGGAGATATAATCTAACATGGACACCGCTACAGCGAACAAACAGACAGACACACCTCAGAAAATAGCCGTTATTGGGGCGGGTTTCACGGGGCTTACTACAGCGCTACGACTCGCACAGGCAGGGCACGACGTGACGCTCATGGAGCGAGCAGAAAACCTCGGCGGCCTCGCGAGTGGGTTTACGCTCGATTCAGGACAGCCGCTCGAGAGAGCCTATCACTTCACCTACAAAACAGACACAGAAAACCAGAAACTTGCCAAAGAACTCGGTGTTGCAGACAAGCTCAAATTCCACCCAAGCTCAATTGGCACATTCTACGACGGCAAAGTATACCCGCTCATGACGCCGATCGACCTCCTGAAGTTCCCAGGCCTCACGTTTATCCAAAAAATCCGAACCGGTGTTGTTGCACTGTACTTACAGCGCGTTCGTAACTGGCAGAAACTCACAAAAATAACTGCGATGGACTGGCTCACCAAATACAACGGCGAAGCAGCCACCAAAGTGATCTGGGAGCCACTACTCAAAGGGAAGTTCTCAGAAGAACACTACCGCGACGTCACCATGGCATGGCTCTGGGGTCGTATCCATGTTCGCCAAGTCTCTAAAGACAAAGGCGAAGTCGTCGAAAAGCTTGGTTACTTCGATGGCAGCTGGAGCGTACTGGTCGACGGCTACGAGAAAAAACTCCGCGAACTTGGTGTTACGATCAAAACCAGCACGACACTTGAAGAAATCAACTACGACGCTAAAGGGCAGAAGCCGTATGTCGTAGTAAAAGGCAAAAAGCACTCGTTTGACCGTATCGTTACGACGACACCATCAAACGTACTTGCACGACTGACCGCAAACTGCTCACAGATGACCAAAAAATATGCTGACAACCTCAACAGCATCCCATACCTAGACGCCGTACTCATGGTGTTTACATCTAAACAAAAACTGAGTGACTACTACTGGCACCAGTTCAGTGACAAAAACGCACCGTTCCTCGTGCTTCTTGACCTGACCAACTTGACGCAAGACGCCGACGAAACGTATGACGGCAACCACGTGTACTACATCGGAGCCTACCCAGCCAAAGGCGAAGAGCTCTTCAAACAAAGCGACAAACAAATCACCGCTGACTGGTACGACGGCGTCCGAAAAATGTTCCCAGAGTTCGACGAGTCACAGGTCCAAGAAGCACACGTATTCAAGTACATTGACGCACAGCACATCGTGACTATCGGCTATGAAGAGCTCATACCTGACTACCAAACACCGATCCCAGGTGTCTACCTCAGCAACTTCACGCAGATTTTCCCAGAAGACCGCGGCATCAACTTCGCCATCCGTGAAGGCGAAAAAGTCGCCAACATCGTCCTCGACGATATTAAGTAAGCTCAACCCAGTAAAGTGAGGGCTTTGAGTCGAGGTCCATACGCTCAGATGCTAGCACACTTAGGTCAGCCGCATAGACGATACGGCCCTAGAGTTGTCAAAAACAGCTGAACGGACGACCGTTCGTAAAAAAGCATCACATAAGTAAGGAGAACCATGCTACAGACATACACTAACAACCCAGATTTTGTGCCTGGAGACGCGTTTTTGAGTGACGAGGCGATGGTCGAGATGTACGACGGTAGACCCTGTGCCTGCGTAGACGTGCTTGTAGTCAACGCACAACGCAACACGGTCTTCTTGACCACGCGCAAAGATATCAACGGAGAAGGCCTCTGGTTCATCGGAGGAGGCATCAAACGCAGTCAGCCGCTTGAAGTTGCAGCAGCAAAGGCAGTTGAACGCGAAACACAGCAGGTGTTTGACCCGGAGCGGTTTACGTTTCTCACGGTCAATCGGTTTGTCTGGGACAAAAGAGAAGAACAGCCACAGGCAAACGGCAGGGTAGACATCAATTTCTGCTTCACGATTGAGCTAACAGACGACGAGATAGCGTCTCTAAACCTCGACGACAGAGAGTACCAATCAGAGATAGGACTACGCGAATTCAACCGTGAACAGCTAGAAACAGCGCTGCGCAGCGAAAACGACGTCAAACAAGCTCTCCTTAATTATTACGACCTCGTATTCCCGCAGCCAACCACGTCCGCCTCCTAGCCCCTTTCAGTAAAGTCCACTTATCCACACGACACTCAAGAGGTTCAACCTCCTACCTCCCTCCTACCTCACCGCGAGAAGAGTAGGGGAGGCTGCGTCAACGCAAAGTTGTGATAATCAATGTTTTATTATATAATCATTGACATAAATAGAATTTCGTAGTATAATACTGTTATTAGTAAGGGAGGCTTCGCAGGGAAACCCCAGCACAAGCCTCATAATATGGGAGTTCTATATATGATACATGTAAAGAACATCGTGGGCGCAGCTGCTTTTGCAACTGTAGGAGCCTTCGGAATCGCTACTGCACCTACCAGTGCAACAAGCGAATACACATGTGCTGTAGATGACACATCTATAGTAATAACAAATGACCAGACGCTATTCGTAGCACCGGTCGGCGCTGACTGGACCGGCGTCACAACTATTGGTCCTATTGCTACAAGCATTCCTGCAGGTAGCTACACAGTCGACTACACATCCTATGACGATCATAGTGAAAACGTAGACGAAAACGGTGTGAACATCGAAGGACAGACTCAAGAACAGTGGTTCATCCAAGGTTTTTCAGCTGACCACGCTGTATACACAAGTGCTGGTACACTAGATGTTCCAGAAAATGTCGATACCGTACACGGTTCATTCGGCGAAGTGGAAGTTCCAGCTATCGACGCTGTAACACTTAACCACATCCTTACTGTTGACGAAGACGGTCGTTTTCCTCAGTCAGTTGTACCTTCTTGCATCAGCTTTACTCCAGTAGTTGAGCCAATCGTATGCGACGAAGATACAGTTCTTAACGAAGAAACTCAGACCTGCGACGAAGTTGTAGTCGAAGAGCCAATCGTTGAAGAACCAGAAGTGGTTGAAGAGCCACAGGTTCTTGGTCAGGGCGGAGACGCTCCAGCCGTTGAAGAACCAGCAACACTCGCTGACACAGGTGTCAACGCTGTTGTTGCAAGCGCTACCGGTATGGCTGTTGCCACTGGTGCCGCACTTGTATCTCGCAAGCAGTAATTACTGTTACAGCGATAAGAGATACACGCGAGACAACACGACCGACCGCTCTCGCTCAAAAAACACCCCCATGGAGTAATCCAGGGGGTGTTTTTACGTACAGGCCCCTTAAAAAACTACAGCCGTAAATCCACCATTGACTATGCACAAGCAGTATTGTTAAATGGTGGGAGTAACTGCGAGGTAGGGAATATATGGTGTCTTTTATTAGTTTATGTAAGAGATCCGCTCATTTTTTGTTTATTTTGACGTTGGCCGTGTCAACGCTGAGCGTTGGCGGACGCTCGGTGAGCGCTCAATCAGCTCCAGGCTGCTCCGATGACAGCAGCACTATTGTCATACCCCACACAGGGGACGAGCACCTTGTTGTAGCCCCAGAAGGCGAATCATGGGGAGTCACAACGATAGGTCCGATTGCTATTGACGTGCCAGCCGGCACGTACACTCTCCCATACGTAAGCTTTGACGAACATGCGGCAAAAGGCGACCTTGGCCAAGACGAAGAACGCTGGTTTGTCGAGGGTCACAAAGACGGCGTGACCGTGTTCAGTTCAAGCCCAACAGACGACGTACCAGCAGACTCAGACTACCTATATGGCATGCTCGACGAGTCTGTCGATGTGCCTGAGCTTGATAGTATTTCGTTTCGCCACGTACTCGACCATGCAAACGCAGACTACCAACCGCAGTCTGTCGTACCTGTATGTGTCGGATTCACTCCCGAACAAAGTGGCGGTGAAGTAGCTGGAGATGTAACGTGCAACGAATCTCTCGGCTACGAACTCAACAGCAGCGGACAATGCGTATGCAGCGGTGATCTTGTTGATACCAGCAACCCTGCAGCTGAAAATGCCTCAGCCTGTCACTGCCCAGACGGCACAGTGAACGACAACAGTTCAGAGAGTTCTCATGCCTGCACACCGTGCTCGGATGGAACAGTCGCTAACGCAGCGAAAGATACTTGTGAGACTGCGCCTGATGACACAAACGAAGGAACGCCGTCCACAGACACGAGCAATCCAGGTGTTCTCGGTGACTCTACCTCAATCGACAACCAAACAGCAGCAACTGGCGTACTCGGTGCATCCGACACACTCGCAGACACAGGAACAGACCAGACGGTACAGATCGCTATCGGCGCAACGTTGATCCTACTTGCAATCGCAAGCCTGCGCAGTAAAAGCGTCATCAAACTACGCCGCTAACCATTCGATTTACACGACCACAGATTTTTTGCTACAGTTCCATATCTAACGCGAGCCGCTCGAACGCGGCCACATATCGCCTGATCTGGCGGTGGTGATAAGTCGGGTCAATGCTGTAATACACTTTAACTGGGTGGTGAGTCCGATCCGCGACAACAAGATGTGCATGCTGCAAGATAACGAGCTTACGTGACAGCGTCGTAGGGCTCGCTGGTACGTTCTGTTTGAGCTCTGTAAATGTCAGTTCGTTATGGCGCTCCAAAAGATACAGGATCAACAGCGCAGTTTTGTCACCTATGACGCTTGTCGCTACGGTAATACGCTGCAACTCCTGTTCGTCTGGCATCGTTAGCTTCATATATCTTATAGTACACGACCGCACTCCTTCCTTGCGCATAATCCTGACCCACACTCACTTTCCCTCCGCGAGTAGCGTTTCACGCAGGGTCGCCCCTGCATGGGGCGTCTCTGGCTGCACTACGCTTTTACTACTCTTACAGGGACAGTGAGTGTGGGCCGGATACTCGCTCAAAGTCAAGAAGACATGCGAAACTCGTGTATTATTATAGATATGAATCCTCCAACACTTCATATGCTTGTCGGTCTACCCGGCTCAGGCAAAACAACCTTTGCACAGCAGATTCAGAGTGCAACAGGTGCTGTGCGTCTCACATCTGACGATTTCAGACTGCTACTATTTCCTCGGCCGTCATTCAGCCAGCAGGAGCACGACGACCTCTATGAGATACTCAACCACAACCTCGTACACCTCCTGGAATCAGGGCGCGACGTCATATACGACGCCAACCTTAACAGGTATGAACACCGCGCGGAAAAATACGCCATTGCAGCAGCCCACAACGCTCAGGTCGTACTCTGGTGGCTCACAACCCCTGACACATTGTCTAAAGAGCGACGCATAGCGAGCCAAAACCATACACTTGTTCCTTCTGGCGAAACTCCAGAGAGGATGTTCGACCGTGTGACGCGCGTCTTTGAACCGCCCAATGAGGCGGAAAACCCCATTGTATTTGATGGCAGCACTATAACCGCAGCACGCGTACAAGAAGCGCTCGACACCCTATGAAAAACGGAATTATTGCACTCGCAACTGCAGCTCTTGTTGTAACTGGTGGCTATATACTCCTCCGGCCAACGGGGCACAGCGAATCAGGTCCAGCGTACACATCGAAAACTCAAACCCCAAAAATTACCTCCGGAAACCTGGTTGAGAACGGGTTCAACCCAGCACCTAACAGCGAAGACTCGTTTGAGGTTACTATGGAAATAACTCCGATTGATACTTCGTCAGGCAGTCTCTTCACGGCGCTCGTTACGCACGACGGTGCTGGTTCAGTACGCTTTGAAGGCTCAGACGAAGAGGGAACAATAGAGTACTACCTCACACCAGACGAAACAGTCGTGTGCGAGCAGTCCGAATGTTTCGCAATCGATGTGCCGCCAGACGAAGATCCATATTTTGATGTTGAGACGTTTTCGTACGACGCAGGTGACCTCGACCCGCTCAGCCCAATCATGCGTTACATCGGAGATACTGAGTGTGGCGAAACCACGTGCGAAGAGTGGGTCGCCATTGATGACACATCTGACGTCTCGTATGTACAGCTTGAGCAACAGTCCCGCCGTATTCGTACCATCGAAGGATTCTTAGACAACGAAACACTCGTCATGCAGTTTGATTACAAACCAACCCGCGTCATACTCCCGTTCGGCGTCGTCAGAGAAGGCCTCTGATACATACTCGCCTAGAGATAATCTGCGGCGCCTAGGCCACAGGGCGATCCCTTGACCTCAGCCTCAGCCAATCAAAAGGAAACAGCACCACGCTGTAGGCAATCCAAACGCTCAAGGCCATCACAGAAAACAGCCCTCGCGGCAACACCTGCCATACACTCAGTCTCCGGCTCCCCAACGCTTCAATGTTACCGTTGTCTCGGTGACGCGCTCGGGTGCGCCGCAGCATCGCCCAGTACGTCAGGCCTTTTGGCAAATACCGATAGTCCTCTGTTGTCTGAATCTGCATCTGCGTCACGACGTCTATCCTGCCGCCTGCAGCAGCAAGCCAGAGCGATAAATCTTGATCTTCGTGCACGTTTGTCGGTGGGTTACTAGCGTGGTTCGCAACCTGCTTCCACCACACGCGCCGCACTGCCATATTTGCACCCCACACTATCGGCGTTCGGAAATACGCCTGTGCAAACCAATAGTACAACCTCGTGAACACCGTGGTTCTAACACGAACCAGTGGCAGAAATGGGGTCGCTCCCACACCGGTGACAGCAGCCGTATCTGAGTGACTGACGAAATAGTCCTGCAGCGTTTCGACCCAGCTCTCGGCGATCTGTGAGTCGGCATCGATACGGCACAGTACGTCGCCGTGTGCGTGGGCGAACCCAGCCGTGCGTGCAGATGCCATGCCTTGTGTTTGTTCAGATACTATTTCAACAAACGCATATGTTCGAGCGATCTTGATCGTGTCGTCAGAACAGTTATTATCAACAACGATGACTTGGTTAGGTGCAACTGTCTGTGTAGCGACGGCATCCAAGCAGGCCTTAATATGGTTCTGCTCGTTATATACAGGTATAATGATGCTGACTGTCATTTCACCATCATTATAAAGTACTTTAGGCGAAGATCATGGAACTACACAAAACGGCCCGCAAACTCGTATGGACCACGCGATCGCGGTGGGGTAAGCTCGTGGTATGTACTGGCGTGCTCCTCATGCTCGCCACGGCAGGTGCGTACGGCGTATCGTACTGGTACCGGACAAAGCACCGAGCGGAGCCGATCGTGTTCGGTGCAACGTTTATTGACGACTACGCCGAGGAACTCGGCGTTGACCCACGAGAAACGCTCCAAGCAGCGATCACTGACCTGGGCATCCGGCGATTCCGGCTCGTGTCATACTGGAACGACCACGAGCCTGAGCCCGGCCAGTACCAGTTCGCCGACCTAGACTGGCAGTTCGACATGATCGAGCGTGCAGGTGGATCGATATCCTTGTCTGTTGGACTGCGGCAACCTCGCTGGCCAGAGTGTCACGGACCGACGTGGGCCATGCAAAAACCAAGCTCAGAATGGTCGGCAGACTTAAACGATTATATTACTGTTGTGGTTAATCGCTACAAACACCGAGACGTACTGGTAGAGTACCAGCTCGAAAACGAATTCCTACTCGATGCATTCGGTGAATGCCCCGACCACAACCGAGACAGGCTGATAGCGGAGTTTGAACTTCTGCGTTCTCTAGACGACACCCGACCAATCATCTTAACACGCAGCAACAATGCGACACCGAGCTGGCCGGTCGGCGAACCGAGAGGGGACCGTGTTGGTGCGGCCGTCTATAAGCGCATCTGGGACAGATATGTGACCAGGCGATATGTCGAATATCCATACCCGCCATGGTTTTACGGTTTCCTCGCAGGTGCAACAGAGCTAGCGACCGGACGGCCCAGCGTGATCCACGAGCTCCAGACCGAGGCGTGGCTGCCCGAAGGGTTCAGTATGCGAGACGCACCGCTGAGCGAACTCTATAGATCATTTGGTCCAGATCATGTTGCCAGTCGCCTGGACTATGCGGCTGACACAGGCATTCGTCAGATCGATGTGTGGGGCATAGAGTGGTGGTACCAGCTCAAAACTAACCGCGACGCC
>CALLJT010000096.1 GCA_938050265.1 Candidatus Saccharimonadia bacterium | reverse complement strand
GGTGTCTGTCGTGTCGATCATGGCCGACATGATGATGCGTGGTGCATTGTTTGGCGGCGCACTGCGCGGTGGTGACGATGATGAGGGTCCCGGGGGTGGTGCGTTTTCAATGGCGCTCGGGATTGCAGCTATGATCGCAGTGCCAATTGTCGCAAGTATGATCCAGATGGCGGTTTCACGTAGGCGTGAGTATCTAGCAGACGCAACAGGCGTCATGACGACTCGGTACCCTGAAGGACTTGCCAGCGCGCTTGAAAAAATCCGCGACGGTGGATCGCATTTGAAACGCGCCAATGCCAGCACAGCGCATTTGTTCATCTCTAATCCATTGAGCGGCAAGTCTCTCGCGTCGCTATTTAGTACGCACCCTCCTGTCGACGACAGGATCGGCCGTATTCGCAACATGAGCGAGCACATATAGGCATGGCAGCTGCGAAATCAAAGCGTACGTCTACTGCTAAGAAAAAGCGCGCCAAGCAATCTAAACCGATAGTCAAAACCCCTAAAATTTCAGACAGTACAAAAAAACTACGCAAACAACCAACCAGCAAAAAACTAAAAAAAACCATCGCATCAGGAGCGCTCAATACAAAACTGCCGTCTATCAGTGCGATTGCGCGTAAAGCAGTGCGTTTGCTGCTCGCCAACCGTGGCGCAGTGAGCTGGTTTGTTGTGGTGTATGGAGTGCTGTCATTGGTGTTTGTGAGCGGCGTGGCTGCTCCGTTGAACTTCGCGACCACGCGGGAACAGCTGGCCGGCGCAACAGAAAGCGCGTCTGCGCTGACGACTAACATCACGCTACTCGGTAACGTGATGCAGTCATCGTTTCGTGCGACGGGAGAAGTCTCAAGCATGTATCAGACGCTGTTTTTGCTCGCGAGTATACTTGCGTTTATTTGGCTGTTTCGTCAGCAGCAGGCGGGTCAGCGACCAACTATCAAAGAGGCGTTCTATAAAGGGATGTATCCAATCGTACCGTTTATCGCGATAATTTTCCTGCTCGGGGTGTATTCGGTGCCATCTGTGCTCGGAGGAACGATCTATGCATCAGTCGCTGAAGGCGGGCTGGCAGTCAGTACAATCGAACAGTTTCTCTGGCTTGGTCTCTACCTGGGCAGCATCGTCTTGAGTTTTTACCTCGTAGCCACAGGATATGTGGCGTTGTTTGTCGTGACTCTGCCAGACGTAACGCCAACGGTTGCAGTACGCGAAAGCAAGAAGCTTGTCGAGAACCGCAGGTTCGCAGTCATGGGGCGAGTGCTGGCACTCATGCTGATAATTGGTTTGGTGTATGTCATGACGATATTGCCAGCTATATATGTCTCAGCGCTTTTCGCACAAGTATTGTATATGATACTCACGATACTGGTGATTCCGTTCGCGGTTGCGTATTTGTTCGTGCTCTATCGGGAGCTACTGTAGCGTATGACGGAGGCGCAGGCTCAGGAGCGTATTGCAAATCTGCGAAACGTGATCAATGACTATCGGTATCACTATCACGTACGAGACACCTCGACTATGAGTGAATCGGCAGCAGATGGCCTCAAGCACGAATTAGTCCAGCTGGAGGATCAGTTCCCGCATCTCGTGACAAGTGACTCTCCAACGCAACGGGTCGCAGGGCAGCCGCTCGATGCATTCAGTAAAGTCAACCACGTCTACCCGATGATGAGTCTAAGCGACGTGTTCGACAGAGGTGAGGTTGAGGCGTGGAGTACACGAACCGAAAAGCTCGCACCAGGGCACGCCAAAGAGTACTTCATGGACGTCAAAATGGACGGACTGGCCTGTTCGTTGGTTTACCAGGATGGTGAACTTCAGACAGCGGTCACACGCGGAGATGGCAGGACAGGTGAAGATGTCACTACAAACATTCGTACGATCCAGAGTATTCCGTTGAGACTGCGTGCCACGAAAAAATACGCTCGTTTTTTAAGTGGTCGCACGGAGGTTCGAGGTGAAATCATCATGTACAAAGCTGAATTCGAATCTCTGAATGTTCAGCGAGAGGCTGATGGACTGCCGATGTTTAAAAACCCGCGCAATTTGAGCGCCGGTACGATCCGCCAGCTTGACCCTCGTCTTGTAGCAGAGAGGCCGCTGAGGTTTCACGCGTATGATGTGCTGAGAGAGGACCCAACTGAAATTGCCACCAACGGGGAGGCATACGAAATCGCTCGTGAGCTTGGTCTATACAGTAATCCGCAGGCTCAGGTTGCTGTCGGTATAGATGCTCTGATGAGTGTCGTAGACTCGTGGGAGCACGACCGCGAACAGTTGCCATTCAACACCGACGGTATGGTAGTGAAGCTGAATGATCGAGCAGTGTTTGAGTCTCTCGGAGTCGTTGGTAAGGCGCCACGTGGGGCAGTTGCCTTTAAATACCCTGCTGAAGAAGCCGTGACTGTCGTCAAAGACATCGTCATAAGTATCGGGCGGACGGGCGCTGCTACCCCAGTCGCGGTGTTCGATCCAGTTAGCGTGGCAGGCACGACGGTACAGCATGCCAGCCTGCACAATGCAGATGAAATTGACCGCAAAGATATCCGAATTGGTGACACGGTAGTTATATATAAAGCCGGCGACATTATCCCGCAGGTCCAAAACGTGATCATGGAGCTTCGACCGAAAGGCGCAAAGCGGTATCGGTATGAAACCGAGCTTTCACGACAGTATCCGGAGCTGACGTTTGAGCGTCCGGAAGGCGAGGTGGTTTTTCGGGTCAAAGGCGCAACTGGTCCGATCTTACTCAAGCGCGGTTTGCAGCACTTCGCCAGTAAAGGCGCACTGGACATAGACGGCTTAGGTGAGAAAAACGTCGTCGCATTGGTAGATTCTAAACTCGTTAACGATTTTGCAGATATTTATACGCTGAGCACCAAGCAGCTTGAGAGTTTAGAGCGGTTTGCGGAGTTGTCTGCGCGCAACCTCGTCGCTGCAATCGCAGACAAAAAGACGCCGCCACTGAGCCGGTTTATTTTTGGCCTGGGCATACGCCATGTCGGGGCGCAAACCGCAATAGATCTGGCAAATACATACAAAAAACTCGACAACATCGGCACAGCAACGTATGAAGATCTCAAGGCAGTTGATGGAGTTGGTGAGATCGTGGCCGAGTCAGTACTGGCGTGGTTTATAGACGACGACAACCAGGCTTTACTTGCTAAGTTTCGTAAACTTGGAGTCTGGCCAGAAGACGTCAAGAAAACAGGTGGTCCGCTGTCGGGCAAGAGCTTCGTCATAACCGGTACACTGCAGGGACTAAGCCGCGACAAAGCCGCAGAGCGCATACGTGAACTTGGTGGCACATTCCAGTCGAGCGTAGCCAAAGGAACCACCTACCTTGTTATGGGCGCAAAGGCAGGTACATCCAAAGCCGAGAAAGCTAAAAAGGTCGGGACTGAAGTAATAGATGAACAAACGTTGCTGGAGATGCTATGAAGCCGCCTGCATATGTGACGGGGAATGCCAATAAGGCCAAGTATTTTAATGATATGACCGGGCTAGATATTGAGCGGATAGAGCTCGATGTCGATGAGATCCAGAGTCTTGATCTACGTGAGATTGTCGAGTACAAAGCGAGGTCTGCATACGCGATTGCAGAGCGACCGGTTATCGTTGAGGATACTCGTTTAGTGTTTCATGCCCTCGGTGAGCTGCCCGGTACGCTTATTAAATGGTTCTTGGAGCAGCTTGGCGCGGAAGGTCTCTGCCGGATTTTGAATGATTACGATGATCGATCGTGTACTGCCGGAGCGGCAATTGCCTATTTTGACGGCACAGAGATTGCGATATTTGAACGCAGTCTAGAAGGCACTGTCGCACCGCTACCTGCTGGTGATAACGGGTTCGGGTGGAACCAGGTGTTCGTCCCCGTGGGGTCAGATAAAACCCTTGGCCAAATGGACGATGAAACGTTTCGTACGTGGTACGCCAAGATCAAGCCGTTCGAAGAGGTCGGGGCGTTCGTTAAGAGTCTGTAGGCCAGATCGTGTCTGTGTACTCAAGTATGCCTTTTTCGTCTGTCTGGAACTTGAGAGTCCGAAACGTCTCTTGGTCTACCCACAGGTTGTGGATTTTGTGAGGTTCATTATCGATAAGTGTACCAGAGACATCCGCAGTATAGTATATTTTGAGAGCGTGATACTTGGTGCGGTGCTGGCTGTATATTTGCGCAAAGGGTTGAGCGTCAATTCGATCAAGAGAAAGGTTTGTCTCTTCAGTTAGTTCTCGTCGAATTGCTGTCTTGTAGTCTTCACCCCAGTCCAGGCCACCCCCAGGTAGTTCATAGAGTTCGTTGTTCAGTCTTTTTTGAACTAATATTCTGCCATCGTTATCTTTGATGATAAGCTTTATGCTTATTCGATAAAAAGCGTCAGGTACACTCCATGTGTGACCATGTTTTGCGAACTCAACATGGTTTATATTTTCATCCATACATATAAAGTATCACATCTGCCTTGGTTTGATTTTTCCGTGACGTTCTTAACACATGATGTGCCGCAGCGATTTGTTGACGTGTAAAGCGTATGCGGTATATACTGTTTATAGTACCGGGTGTCATGGCTCGAGTAGAAACAAAAATTTTCAAAACAAAATTACACAATTACCCGAGCCGGGTGGGCACATCCGGTAGCAATAAATCACCACTTCGGTCGGTGATTTTTTGCTTTACGTGCGAAATGTATCGCACTGCATTGGATACTATTGTAGAATTAGAAATAGTTGCGAGCTCGCCGAAGGTGGGTCAAGTCCAGATTTGAACCTGTATAATAAGATTCACGTGGGGCATTAGCTCAGTTGGCTAGAGCGCTTCAATGGCATTGAAGAGGCCATCGGTTCAAGTCCGATATGCTCCACCAAAGCGAGAAATATGAAAGCTCGCTTGCGATACTGTAAGCGCGGTAAGCATATAGTCCTACTATATGCTCCACCAAACCACATATAACTAGCCACCAATCAGCAATCACACTAAAAGGGGTACAGCATAATTATGGAAAAACATTTGATCACAAAACGCAGTACAAAAGACCTGGCAGTGTGGGCGCGACGATTTGTTGCGCTCGGTGTGATGCTTGCTGGTGTGAGTGGATATCTGTGGTTTACCGAGCTCAAGAATGATGACGCTTCTGCGGTCGCTGCTTGGTCAGTCGAAGACAATGAACGTTTGTTTTGGTCGGCGATCGAAAACAGCCTTGCAGTACCGAGCGTAACACGCATAGTCGAAGATGGTGGTTCAGGCAACAGCGTAGTTCAGAGGCAGCAGATGTTTTTTGGCGAAGATCCAAAAGTGTACAGTCAGGTGTCGTTTGATACGCGCGGCGCGTTAGAAAACACGTCAGTCCTGACAGAAGGTATTAGCTATCTCGACAGTCAGTACTCTCGGTATGCTTCGTTTGAAACAGACCAGCCGGGTCCTGATGGTACGTCAGTATCTATCGATGATTTGATCGGTAAATGGGACCACTATGTACCGCCGACAGAACAGGAACAGCAGCAGCTCAAAGAGTTTTATATATCAGAACAGGCCACGTACGTGATGTTTGGGAATTATTCTAGCGACTTCCGGCGGTCACTCGTCAAAAATCTGCGTGAGCGCGGAGTGTACTCGTTCAACAATGAGACTGTTGTTGGAACTGAACTTGACGGTGAGCGTCTGCGTGTATTTACCGTCAATGTTCGCCTGAAAGATTTTGTCGAACAGGTAGGCTCCGCGTTCAGGCACGCAGGGTTTGACGACTCCGAACAGCTTGACCCAGAGCAGATAACTGACCCGGAGGAGGTGCGGATAGTGCGCGTATCTGTCAGTGAGCGCACTGGCGAAGTTCGTGTCATATCTGTCGCTCAGATCACTCAGAACTATACTGGCTACGGAATAACTAAACAGTTTGACCGCCCAGACGCGGAGTTTTCTAACGGCGAACTCGAGACGCGTATCCAAGAAGCGTTTGGCGTCACGCTTTAGCACTCCGCTGATACTACCCTCAGAGGGAAAAGTGAGTGTGGGCCAGGACTGTGTCAGTCTATGGGCCGGATCTGGTATACTTCTAGGTATAATTAATGCTTTTATGTGCATCATCAGAAGCGCAATATAATTCACGCAGAAAGACCCCTATGGACCCTAACAGACCAATGCAGCAGCCAACTCAAATACCGAACCAACCTCAACCTCAGCCACCGCAGTTTGCACAACAGCCCCCAGCGATGCCAGCGCAGCCTGTCCACCCACCGGTGATGCAGCCTGGGAAAAAGAAATCCAAAAAAGGCCTGATACTTGCTGGTATGCTCGGTATTGCGCTGCTCGGCGGCGGCGGATTCGTAGCAGCACAGCAACTCATGAACAACCCTGCACGTGTGTGGGAGCGAGCACTTGGCAATTCTGCACGGGCCATCGACACACTGAGCGAAACAGCACAGTCCCAGCCAGAGGGCATGAAGTTGAACGGCTCGTTCTCTCTGAGCACCCCGTTGGCGGCAGACGGTACGATGACAAGCCATACGTTTGGCGGCAATGGTACTGCCAGTTTCAATGCTGGGTTCGCTGGCCTTCGATTGAACGGCGATATGCGGTTTATAACCACAGATGGAGCGGACTACCCAGATGCGTACATTAGACTGACAGGGCTTGAATCAGTTGAATCGCTCCTGAGCGGTTTCATCCCTGCGAGCGAGGCAGAGGATATTCAGCCAATCACAGATTTCCTCCAGGAAGCGAACGACCAATGGTACACAGTCGACAGGACACTTGTTGCTAGTTTTCTAGAAGGCGCTGGCGGACTAGAAATTACCGAGCAGGATTCACTTGAGTTCATGGCGGCGCTCAGAGGTGTGTTTGACGAATACGTGTTCACGACCGACAGCAGTGTGTCAGTGTTTGATGTTGTCGAAGAAGGCGTCAAAGACGACTTCGAAGGGACGGCAACGTACCGGTACCGCGTCGGCTTACAGCAAGAGAACACCAAAGACATGCTCCGTTCGCTCAAGAACGCACTACGCGACACCAAATTCAAAGACATACTAGAAGACGCTGCGGCACAGTCGTATGACGAACTATTCGACCTCGAAAGTGTGTTCGAAATAGTGGATTCAATAGACGCCGAAAACTCTACAGCAGATGTGTGGGTTGAGGAATCTGGCAAATACATTCGTAACGTTCGTTTTTATACTGGGGATTATGGCTCGACAGACACATCCTATGTTGACATCAGCGTGCCGTACGAAGGGGGCGACACAGTGCCGTTGCAGGCGAAAATTACACTGGCAGAAGAAGGCGCTACAGGTACAGTGACGTTCGGACTCGATATGCAGCCTTCGACGAACGAAGAGCGGCTATGGTTTGATGTCGATGTCGATGGAGCAGGCGAAGATATAGCACTGAAAGGCGAAATCAACGCAACCTACACCGACGAACAAGTCGACGTATCTGTCCCGGAAGATGCTAAAAACATCTACGAACTTATCGGTTCACTTGGAGAGGTCTACAATGACACGCTTGACCCTACGCTACAGAACGAGCTCGTTCAGCCGATAGATCCGGACTCTCTACAGTTTGATGACACAGAGGTTGACGTGCTTGGTGATTTCATTGACCTTGGGGAGCTGCTCGGAGTAGATCCGCCGCTTCCGTCTACGGAGCTGTAACGACGTAATGAGGCCGTTTATTGCCCGGATTTTACGCGCGCAGGCGCGGCGCCTACTTAGCAGGGTGAACCCTCAGGTCATAGTCGTGACCGGGAGCGTCGGCAAAACATCCACAACACAGGCAATAGCAACCGTACTCGGTCAGAATATGCGTGTGCGCAGCACACTGAAAAACTACAACAGTGACGTGGGTGTACCGTGTTCGCTGTTTAAGCATTACCTACCTGAGAGCCTTAAAAATCCTTTCGCGTGGATACTACTGATACTGCGTAACGAGATACAGATTGTGAAAGGCGCACCGTTTGATGTTGCTGTGCTGGAGCTGGGTACGGACACGCCTGGCGAGATCAGTCAGTTTGTCTGGCTGCAGCCTGATATTGCAGTGGTGAGCGCGGTTGCTCCTGAGCATATGGAGTTTTTCAAATCGATAGACGCTGTCGCACAAGAAGAGTTGTCTGTGATGGAGTTTTCAAACCAGACGTTTATTAATGAGACAGCTGTCGACCCTGTCTATCTGACAGGCATAAACCGCGACACAGTGAAGATGTACGGTCGCCGCGACATTGCCCGCATGGGCGTGTCTGTGGACGATCTGCACGTTGTGGGTGACCATAGCCTCGATGCGTTAGCCGCGGCAGCCGCTGTCGCAGCAGAGCTCGGCATGGATAATGCAGCTGTAGCTACAGGACTAGAGCTCGTACAGCCCCAGCCAGGCAGGATGCGTACACTAGATGGCATATATGGATCGACGCTGATTGATGATACCTATAACGCATCTCCCAGTGCTACTACTGCCGCACTTGACTATCTGTATACTGTCGACGCCCCGCAGCGGATTGCACTGCTCGGTAACATGAATGAGCTTGGTGGCATTTCTGAGCATGAACACACGCAGATCGGAGACTACTGCGACGTAAGCAAACTTGATCTCGTGGTTACACTCGGTCCAGACGCAAACCGGTTTACAGCTCCTGCAGCACGCGCCCAGTCATGCACCGTGGTTGAGGTCCAGTCTCCGTACGAAGCAGCTCACGTGATCCGTGAACATATGAAAAAGGGTGCATACATTCTCTTTAAGGGCTCGCAAAACGGCGTATTCGCCGAAGAAGCGGTCAAGAAATTGCTCAACGACATCGACGACACACGTCACTTGGTTCGACAAAACGATTTCTGGATGAATATCAAACGCGCTCAGTTTGTCGATATGGCAAGCCGAGATTAGTACTCTCTGCTGATCTACGCTCACTTTTATCTCCTCGAGTAGCGTTTCGCGCAGGGTCACCTCTCAGAGGGGCGCCTCTGGCTGCACTACGCTTATACTGCTCTCGCAGAAAAAAGTGAGTGTAGGTCAGGTACGCTCTGTGTTCTACTGATGGTGCAGTGTATAATAGCTGATTATGAAGAGATATAGCCCAAAAGATATTGAGACGAAGTGGCAGAAGAAGTGGGATAGTGACGGTACGTATGTCGCGGATCTGAAAAGCGATAAGCCTACGTACTATGGATTCGCGATGTTCAACTACCCAAGTGGCAACAGCATCCACCTGGGGCACGCTAAGAACTTCACGATCCCAGATGTCTTGCTCCGCTACAAACGCCAGAACGGGTTTGAGACGTTTGCGCCTGTTGGGTTTGACAGCTTTGGGCTGCCGGCAGAAAACTTCGCGATCAAAACCGGTACTCCGCCGCGTGAAACCACCGACAAGGCGATAGAATCCTACCGCAAACAGTACAGGGCTTTAGGGTTGGGCGTAGACTGGTCACGCGAAATAGACAGTAGTTTGCCGGAATATTACCGCTGGACACAGTGGTGTTTCACCCAGCTGCATAAAGCCGGACTGGCGTATCAGAAAGACTCGGCGCAGTGGTGGTGCACCAAATGTAAAACGGTGCTTGCTGATGAACAGGTGTTTAGTGGCAAGTGTTGGCGGCATGACGGCCCGGATGATCCACTCGTCACCAAGAAAACCTTACATCAATGGTTTTTCAAAATTACTGACTACGCAGACGATATCTTGGAGGCGACTGATGATCTGAATTGGACGCCGTGGGTCAAAACCGCACAAAAGAACTGGATTGGTCGCAGTGAAGGCGCAACAGTTACCTACCAGCTTAAAGGGCTTGGTGCTGATGAAGCTACAATTGATGTGTTCACGACTGCATACGACACTATCTACGGTACAACATTCATGGTACTGGCCCCTGAGCACCCAGTCGTAAAGACGTATGCGCAGTTCGCCGATAACTCTGATGAGATTGAGGCATACACCCAGGACGCTCTACGCAAGAGTGACATTGATCGGGAGGCAAACAAGACCAAGACGGGAGTTCCCATAGACGGGCTTTCAGTAGTGAATCCTGCTAATGGCAATGAGATTCCGGTGTGGGTCGCTGACTACGTGCTAATGGGGTATGGGACGGGTGCTGTAATGGCGGTGCCCGGGGAAGATGAACGAGATTTTGAATTTGCGAACAAGTATCAATTGCCAATTGTCTATACGACTAAGCAGCAGGAGTTTGTGAGCTATCAAGATATTAAAAAAGAACCCAAGAGCTACATTGTGGCAAACTCCGCAGAGTTTAATGGGATGAATTTTGCCGAAGCCAAGCCCAAGATACTAAAAAAGCTCTTCGAAGACGGTGCTGCGCAAACGACCGTAAATTACAAAGTACGGGACTGGCTGATTAGCCGCCAGCGCTACTGGGGCGCACCAATCCCAATAATCCACTGCGTAAGCTGCTTCACTCCAGATGACGCGGTAGCAGCTACTATTGATTGTGCTGACCATCAGGGCTTTGTCGACATCAAATCAGGCAAAAAACGAATCTTAACACGCAAACGAGAAGAGAACATCGATCGATTGAATAGCGGTAGCATAGTCGCGCTGAGAGATCTCGAGACCAAAGAGGTCATTCATGTAGCTGTACGTAGTGTTGAGTTCTTTGAAGGTGTTGATGACCTCTATCAGAATAGTAATTACGCCAACCAAACGTTCTGTAGAGAGTTCAAAGATGTGGACGAGCTGCGGAGTGTATACGATGGCAATCGACCGGGTTATAGTGCGCAGCTGGATACACACGGAATCGTCGTAGTGTCATACGATACGCTCTCGAAGCCTGTTGCCGTGCCAGATGACCAGTTGCCGGTTGAACTGCCGGAGATCGATGATTACCGCCCCGACGGTGAAGGGCGCAGTCCGCTCGCCAAAGTCGACGACTGGGTGAACGCACCATGCCCAGAATGCGGCGGTGCAGGCAGGCGCGAAACCGACACCATGGACGGCTACGTCTGTTCTAGCTGGTACCCGATGCGCTATTTGTCAGCGGGCGACAACACGCAGGCGTGGGACCCAGGGCTTGCCAAAAAATGGATGCCGGTCGACTTCTATAACGGCGGCGACCACGCTACGGCGCATTTGCTGTACGCACGGTTTTTTACCCGGTTCTTTTATGAGCAGGGACTGATTGGCGACCCAGAGCCGTTCAAGCAGATGTATTTCCATGCCAAAATTCTCGCACCAGACGGCACGTTTTTTTCCAAAAGCAAGGGCAATGGCATCGATCCGCTTGAGGTAATCGACAGTGGCTACGGTGCAGATGCGCTTCGCACCTACATCATGTTCATCGCACCGCCTGACGTTGAGTCACCCTGGAATAATGACGGTCTACCAAGCATATACCGGTTTTTGAACCGCATCTTTGTACTGGTGCAGGAGTTCAAGACTGCGAGCAGTGAGCAAGGAGCAGTGAGCAAGGAGACTGGAAGGGACGCAGAGATACTGAAGAGCGCTCACAAGGCGATCAAAAAAGTAACGAACGACATCGAAGCTATCAAGTTCAACACCGCTATATCCGCCATGATGACGTGCGTGAATGAACTATATAAGATCAAAGAGCAAGACCGGTTCGCGTCCGCCGCATGGCAGGAAGCCCTCGATGTCCTCGTGCAGCTGGTCGCACCGTTTGCACCACATATGGCCGAAGAACTGTGGCGTGACCTCGGTCACGAAGACTCTATCCATGTTGACCATTGGCCAGAATTAGACGAGCAGTATCTGGTCGAAGATACTATGAAGTTAGCCGTACAGATCAACGGCAAAGTACGTGCAGAAATAGAGATGTCAGCAGATGCAGACGAGGAATCTATCAAAAACGAAGCGCTTGCTCAAGAAAACGTCCAGAAACACCTCGCAGGTAACGCGCCTAAAAAAGTCATATACGTTACCGGCCGCTTGGTGAGCGTTGTTGTGTAGTACTAGCTAGGTGCTATAGGGGTGTTGAGTTGCTATGGTTGCCGTAGGTCAAATTAATTATTGAAGCTCGGTGCCCCGGTATGGTGTTCACTGTCAGCTTGACCAGGCCCTGTCTGTGCGGTGAGACCTGCGACACTATCCTCTGCGGTTACCGTTACGCTTGTGGGTGGGTGCTGCATGCTAGGATCACCGTCATAGATGTCTTCTTTAGCCTCGACTATCGATCTGTCAAGATCTTCTTGGGGAGTTGAGCCTGCTCCTTTAGTGGCTATAGCAAGTGCACTTAATGCTGTGAATGAGAGTACGGTGGCAGTGGCAGCCAGTCTATCTCGACCGAGCGTATCGAATACTCTTCCTGGTCGTTCGTCTGTGTAGTATGCTCTGGCACGGTCCCAGGGATTGTGAGAGCTTGAGCCTGGGTTAAGCGCAGGGCTTTCTCTCTGTTTGGGTGGTTGACGATTATTCATGAAGTTAGTATATAACAAAAAGATTAAAAAAGCAAATGTATAATTTGTCAAATCCGTCAGTGGGGCGTATACTGTAAGTAACATTTGAACCAGATATAGTATCTGGCAGAAAGGAGAAGATCACATGGGTAAACCAAAAAAACGAACCAGCGCCCGTAAAACCGGCATGCGTCGTAGCCATTTGGTCCTTAAACTGGCACGTGCGGTGAACGCAAAGTCACCAGTCAAAGCACGTACAACTACGAAACAATCAGGCAAAGCACTGAATGCGAAGCGCGCGCCTGCTCGTACAACAGCAAAAAAGCCTGCGAAAAAAGCCACAGCTGCAGCGTAAACACCGCAGTAGGGTAACGCAGGGTATTTAACAACAAATTAGCTATCAAACGACAACAGTATAGGGCTGCGTAATAGAAATATGGCTTCAAACAGACACCTCGGCAGAATTGTTGCACTACAGACGCTGTATGAGCTTGATTTTCGTATTGGGCTCAAAGAGGAAAACCTTGATCGTCAAGCGGTGCTTGACCGTAATATCGCACGGTACAGTGAAGTCGTCGGTGATCAAGCGTTTGTGGCTGACTTAGTCAACGGGGTACTTAAAGAGGCGCCGCAGATCGATATTTTGCTGCAACCACTCGCACCTGAGTGGCCTATTGACCAGATCGCTCGAGTTGATCGTGTCGTGCTCAGGATGGGCGTATGGGAAATGCAGCATTCGGATAACGTGCCTGTACGGGTAGTTATTAACGAAGCGGTCGAGCTGGCGAAAGAATTTGGCGCTGATAACGCGAGCAAGTTCGTGAACGGCGTTCTCGGTAGCGCAGTGAAGCAGTTGGGCATTTCTACAGATGAAGCACCTCAAACGCCCCAGAAAAAGAAGCGAGCAGTCAAGAAGCCGGCAGCAACCCCGACACCAAAACCACCGACAACTAAGCAAACAGGTACGTAAACCACAGTGAAGCGCCCCAAAAAACCAGCAAACCCTATCAAACCGGTTAAGGCTATCCGCAAGTTCGTCGGCCGCAACAAACGGCCAACAATCAGTGAAGTTGTCAAAGAGCCGACAGCCGGCGGTGTGGTGTGGCGACGTGGCGCCAAAGGCGGTATAGAGATATTGCTGATCCAAGATGCGAAAAACCGCTGGACGATACCGAAAGGCCACATAGAGCCGGGTGAAACGGCTAAGCAGACGGCGGAGCGTGAAATATGCGAAGAAACAGGCCTGGTGGAAGTGCAGATGCAGCGTTGGCTGGGGAAAATACATTTCCGATACCGGAGGCAACAGAGCCTGGTGCTGATGACTACAGAAATCTATCTGGTGAAGGCCGTGGGCGACACGGACAAAATCACTCCAGAAGAGTGGATGAAAGGCATCACATGGATGTCGTCCGCAGACGCATTAGATAAAATCGAGTATGATGATATCGGGAAGCTTATTCTGATCGGGCTCAAACACATCCGACAGAGTAGCAATTGACACGGAGTAACTAATTACGAAAGGATACGGCTCGCACAGACCTGCACACAACGCGTACATGATTATTTAGTGTTCGGTATATTGCGCTACGAACTACGTACTACGGTATACGGCATACGAAATAATCCACTACGCCACCAGCGCAGCACGCGCGAAGCCACGATACACAGATGATATACACACAACCATACGTAGATTTCGCCAAGCAGTCGCTGGGCGTTACGTTCAACGACATACAGATGCTGATCACGGCGTTTACGCACCGTTCGTACGTGAATGAACACAAAAAAACAGCCAAAGAGCACAACGAGCGGCTTGAGTTCCTGGGTGACGCAGTGCTTGAATTGGTTACGACGCGGTTTTTGTATGACGGCTTCGACGACCCAGAAGGTACGCTTACAAACTGGCGAAGCTCCCTCGTGAGAACTGAGAGCATAGGAGAAGCAGCCCGCCAGGAAGGCTTCGCAGACCTGATGAGACTCAGCCGTGGTGAGCGCAAAGCCAGCTCAGAGCGCGCTCGGGTACAGATACTGGCGAACGCTTATGAAGCGGTTGTCGGTGCGTTGTACCTTGACCAGGGGTATGATGCGGCACAGAAATTTATCGAGCGCTCGGTGTTGAGCACGTTTGACGGGATACTAAAAAGCGGTTCATGGCAGGATCCCAAGTCGCGGTACCAGGAAATTACTCAGTCTCGGGAGAGTGAAACGCCTCAGTACAAAGTACTGACAGAAGAGGGGCCTGATCACGATAAACTGTTTACTGTTGGGGTATTCGTCGGCGACGATCTACGGGCAAAAGGCCAAGGTCCGAGCAAGCAGACCGCCCAAGTCGCCGCCGCCGCAACCGCCCTCAAAGCCGTATAGTATCCGCATGAGTGTGCATAGACTGCGAAGTTGACTTTTGTGACCTCTGTTAGGTATAATGGGATGATAGTTAAGCAAACTAATGTATAAGAAGTGAGAGTACAAAACACAAGATGTTAGCAATCCGCATGCAGCGAACCGGACGCAAAGGCTACGCGTCGTTCCGCGTAATCGTACAGGACTCCCGATTTAGCCCAACAAGTGGTCGTATCGTGGCGCGACTCGGTCACCACAACCCACACACCAAAGAAACAGTTATCGACGCACAGCGTGCTGAGCAATATCTCAGCCAAGGAGCACAGCCGAGCCCTCGAGTGGTCAAGTTGTTCAAACTCCAGAAGATCGCACTGCCGGCGTGGGTCAAAGAGCCTTCTATAGACGGCAAGCGTTCTGTCAAAAATCCAGACAAACTACGCAAAAACCGTCCAGCAGAAGAAACTGCACCTGAACCGGCTGCAGCCGAAGAAACCGAAGCTGCACCAGCTGACGAAAAGTCAGCCGACGAAGCAGCCAAGACCGCAGAAGCAGGCGCACCTTCTGCCGAGACCGAAGCTGCACCAGCTGCCTAGGGCTCAGTCCGAACGCTCCCATGATAGAAGTTATTTGATGTGCTCCCATAGACGAAAAATGTAAGTAATGTTGTAAGACAAAGGGGACAAAATGAGTGACAATACCATTGACCAGCAATTTATAGAATATGTTGTTAAATCGTTAGTAGGTAATCCGGAAGCCGTTTCTATTGAGCGAACGATTGACGAAAAAGGCGTCCTGTTACTACTGACAGTTGACCCAGAAGATCTCGGACGCGTTATCGGTAAGCGAGGTGCAACTGCACAAAGTCTACGGACATTGCTGCGTGCACTTGGTACTAAAAACGAAGCACGTTACAACCTGAAAATCGTCGACAACGGCGTACCACGCGAACAGCGTGAAAGTAAAAACGAGCAGGGCAGTGGCGACGGCTGGGCTAGCGAACCGTCTACTGGCTCTGAGCAGTCTTTTGACGCCAGCGCTTCAGTCGCGGCGTCTGATGATTCAGGCAGTATAGACGACTCTGTCGCTACTGATGCTACTGCTCCAGAGCAGTCAGGCGGCTTCGCTATGGCGTCTGAACCAGCTGCAGACGATGATCAGCAGCAGGACGACGACGGTGTGCTTGCACAGACTCGACGTGAGCTTGCTGACCTCGACGACTTAGACGTATAGGAACCGCGTAGCGTATGTGTAGATAAAGCACTTGCGTGATGTATGTCACTATAGTAGTATACGAGTAAGTCGATAATAAGTACGACTTGAAACCGCGTCTTTAGTAGACGCACTACAAATATCCATCAAACTGCGAGAATGATGGATCAAGATACTGTGTTGACAAAATGCGGGTAACAAAAATAGTTACTCTGTCATGCCAACGCAGGTCATAGGCTCAAGCGAGCTAACTGGCACATATAGTCATAGCGCCCTTTGACTAGCGCCAGTTGGGAGCCTTATGTGAATTAGAAATCCGCCCGACGACTGAGTAAGCGTCACATGGGCGGATTTTTCTATTTGATGCCGAACTCGTGTAAGATATATGAATACGATGAAAATTCAAATTATTACCCTATTTCCAGAGATGTTCGAAGGTGTTTTGAATAGCTCTATGTTGTGGAAGGCGCAAGATAGAGGACTCGTCGAGTTTTCTGTTATCGATTTGCGGCAGTTTGGGCTTGGACCACGCAACCAGGTGGACGATCCACCCTACGGCGGCGGTGACGGCATGGTGCTGATGGTCGAGCCGCTTTCAAAAGCCATTGCGCATGCGAAAGCACAAGACGAGACAGCAAAAGTATATCTCCCGACTCCTCGCGGAAAAACGTTTAAGCAGTCTGACGCAAAACGCGTTGCTGCATCAGAAGAAGGGCTTATTATTGTGTGCCCACGCTACGAAGGCTACGACGAGCGCATAATCGATTGGGTTGATGAGCAGTACAGTATCGGTAACTACGTTCTGACTGGTGGGGAGATACCAGCCATGGTGCTGCTCGACAGCGTTACACGACTGATACCTGGCGTGCTGGGCGGAGAAGAGTCGGCAGAAAAAGAAAGTTTCCAACAAGACGACGTATCTATAGAGCACCCACAGTACACTCGCCCTGAAGACTTTAATGGCAAGAAAGTCCCGTCAGTTCTGCTGAGTGGCAACCATGCGCGTATTGAACAGTGGAAAGATGAGAACTCTCGTTAGGTTTGTCCCCTTCGCAAGCACCTGACCCACACTCACTTTCACCTCTCGAGTAGCGT
>CALLJT010000095.1 GCA_938050265.1 Candidatus Saccharimonadia bacterium | reverse complement strand
GTGAGCGGCGCAGGGTCTACCGTAGAATCGCCTGGCTCATCGAGAGACCAGATATTTGTCGGCTGCTTATCTGTATGAGCACTGAGCTCTCCGAGTGATTCTTCTAATTCTGCCGATTTGCTATCGAGATCCATATCGACGTCTGCCATGTCAGGTTCCTGGACAGCTGCAACTGCGCCTTTTTCTCCGGCTGCGCGGGTATGATACGAGTCATCAAACCCGGTTGCGACAACGGTAACAATCATCTCGCCGTCAACTGCCTCATTAATCGTAGCTCCAAATATAATGTTTGCGTCTGGATCTGCGGCCGCTGTAATTGTCTCGGCTGCAGCGTTAATTTCGTGCATCGACATATCGCTGCCGCCGATCACGTTGAAAAGCACACCGCGCGCGCCGTCGATAGACACCTCAAGAAGTGGAGACTCTATCGCCTGCTTAGCTGCGTCGATTGCACGGCTATCACCGCTTGAGCGGCCAATACCCATAAGCGCACTACCGGCGTTACTCATGACGGCTTTTACGTCTGCGAAGTCGAGGTTAATGAGTCCATGCACGGTAATGAGGTCAGATATGCCCTGGACACCCTGTCTCAGTACGTCATCTGCAACCTTGAAGCCTTCTAATACTGAGGTTTTGCGGTCGATAGTCTGCAGCAAGCGGTCGTTCGGGACCGTTATAAGTGTATCGACTTCTGTCCGTAGTTTTTCGACGGCTTGTTCTGCGTTCTTTTTACGACGTGCGCCTTCAAAAGCAAATGGCTTGGTTGCGAAACCAACGACGAGTGCGCCGCCTTCTTTTGCGATACGCGCGACAACATGACCTGCGCCACTCCCCGTGCCACCACCGGCGCCAATTGTAATAAACACCATGTCTGCGCCATCGATCGCTTTTTTGATGTCGTCGATAGACTCGTTAGCGGCGTTTTCTCCAACGGATGGATCCGCCCCTGCACCAAGCCCACGTGTTGAATCTTTACCGATGTGAATCTTAGAGGATGCACGCGAATGATGGAGCGCCTGTGCGTCGGTATTAATGGCAATAAATTCTACACCCTCGATACCTGCATCGATCATGCGGTTTACTGCAGCACCGCCTGCCCCACCAATACCTATAACCTTTATAACAGCGAACGTCTCTATGGCTGGTGCAACCTGCGGCATGTGTCTCTCCTCATCTATATACCAACAGTATAGCTACAGAGGCCACGATCGGTCAATGAACACTATTTTTTGAGCTTACGAAAAAGTGCTGTCATGTTGCCGACAACACCTTTGTAGTCGTCATTAGGGTGGCCCTGTGCGTGCTGCCCCTCAAGAAGCATATCGAGAAGCATCAAGCCGATAGGTGATGCGTAGGTCGTCGGGTTCATCTGGTCAGCGAGCCCGCCAACGTCTAAAACCATGCCGACCTTTGCAGGCAAATCAAGGCGCATCTTTGCGAATTCTGCCATACCGGTAATCTGTGCACTGCCCCCTGTGATTACTACCCCTCCGGGTAGTTTTTTGGCTTTTCCTATGCTACTCAACTGCGCTTCAACGAGCTCGAGCAGCTCCTCGATCCGTGCTTCGACGATCATATGGATATCGTCCGCAGGAAATGTGTGTTGTTTTTTCTGATGTTTAACGGTCGCTGCGGCGCGTGTACTTGGTTTCAAGGATGCGTGCTGAACCTTGACCGCTTCGGCTATGTCGAGCTCGGTCTTTAGTCCTATGGCTAAGTCGTTTGTGACATGTATGCCGCCGACTGGTAGTACTGCTACGTGCTGGACTTCTCCGTCCTCGATAACAACAATATTGGTTGTACCTGCCCCGATGTCGACGAGGGCTGTGCCTGCTTCTCTCTGCTGTCTGGTCAGCACCGCTTCCGCTGCTGCGAGCCCTGATACAGTACTGTGACGATACGTTACCGACGAGCGCTCAAGTGCCTGCTCAAGCAACCGAACATTTGGTGTACTCGCCGTCACGATATGTGTATCAACTTCAAGTCGTACACCCTGCATGCCAACGGGGTCTTTGATGTTGTCCTGCCCGTCGAGACGATACGCTTTAGGAAACACCTGGATAATTTCGCGGTTTGCCGGCATCTGCATAACCGCAGCTGCTTCTTCGACGCGGAGCCGATCCTGGTCGCTCACTTCACGGTTCGTCGCGCTAATCGCAATTACACCAGTAGAATCAACGCCGTTCACGTGCGCTCCATTGACGTTTATTGTGGCGTGAGTAATTTTCCGACCCGACAGTCGCTCGGCATTGTGTACCGCCTGCGCGATAGCAGCTGCCACTTCTTCGACATGAGACACGACACCCCGGCGCATACCTCCGTTTGCAACTGCGCTATGACCGATAACCTCCGGAGCGCCGTCAGCGTTGACGGTACCTACAACCACACGCACAGCGGACGTACCGACGTCAATTCCAGTGTAGTGTGGTGAGGGGCTATTCTGTGCCATGATTGAATCTCAGTATAACCCTTATAGTAAACTGTTCGCAAGTCAACGATGCAGTTGAGAACCTATAGTAACTGTACAGCGTTTGCTTTGAGGGAGCGGCGCCCCATCAACTAGTGAGTACTTCTGCGCCGTCAGAGGTGATCAAGATTGTGTCTTCGAAATGTGCAGAGAGAGAGCCGTCTGCTGTGCGGATTGTCCACTTGTCTGCTGGGTCGATGACGATTTTCCAGTCGCCGAGTGTGGCCATCGGTTCAACTGCAATTGTCATGCCAGGCTCAAGGATGGTACCAGTACCTGCGATGCCGTAGTTTGGGATCTCTGGTGGTTCATGTAGTTCATGTCCAACACCGTGCCCGACGAGCTCGCGAACGACGCCGTACCCATGAGATTCGAGCACTTCCTGAACAGCAGACCCGATATCGCCAGTTTTAACGCCCGGCTTCAAGATGTTGATTGCTGTATCAAGGGACTGCTGAGTGACCGCTACAAGCCTGCCTTCTGCTTTCGTGCGCGGTGTACCGCCAACGACAAACGTACGCGCAGCATCTGTGATCATGCCGCCGTACAAAACACCAAAATCAAACCCGACAATATCCCCTGAAGCAAACGGCACGTCTGTTGGCACTCCGTGCACGACGGCATCGTTAGCTGAAATACACACACTCGACGGGAAGTCGGGAACCCCTCGACCGCCTTTAACACCAAGAAAAGCCGGTTTGCCGCCCAGTTTTTTCAGCTCTCGGCGCGCCATCGCATCAATATCTCGACCATTCACTCCTGGCTCTAACATACGTTCGATCAGGCTTAAAATTTGTGCAAGCATCTGCCCACTTGCGCGAATGGCTGTGACTTCTTGCGTGTTCTTCGGCTTCAAGGTATGGTCCTTCTGCGACTGTTACTTACTGTGTGCTGTTTTGCTGATAACTTGGTACTGCTGCAATAGTGCTTGGATATTCTCGAATATTTCTTCCACTGTACCGTTGGCGTCTACTTCTTCGACTGGAACGCCCTTTGATCGTAATGCAGCAATCGTTGGTGCGATTTTTTCAGCTTCTTTTTGGCGCTGAATAATGACTTTCTCATTGTCGTCGGCGCGCCCGAGGGTACTGCGTCGTTCGTTCAAACGAGCGACAGTCGTCTCCTCGCTCACAGTGAGATAGAGTACTAACTGTATCTGTTTGTGCAGCGCTGTGGCGTTCAGCAGCAACCACTCAGCCTGATCAGGAGTCCTTGGGTAGCCGTCTAAAAGCACGGTGTCTTCCAGCTCTAGATCAAGCAGTGTCTTGCCAACAAGCTTGTTCACTGTCTCGTTGTCTACGAGCTTACCGCTCGCGAGAATCTTCTGGATCTTCGGACTTCCGCCTTCGCGAAACAAATGCCCAGTCGACAACCAATGCAAACCAAGGCGCTTTTTTAAAAGCTCACCCTGAACAGTTTTACCTGCACCCGGCTGACCGGTAATGATAATCATAACTACGCCATTTCCTTGATGATTTTCGACACGACTCCGCCTTCGACGGCACTATTTTTTGCACGCACTGCGCCCATAATAGAACCCATGTCTTTCATGCTGATGCCACCCTCAAGGCCGAGCTCAGATACCGCAGATTCCACGAGCTCCCGTGTCTGGTCTTCAGTAAGCGCGTCTGGTAGGTACGCATCGATAACCTCGATTTGATATGCTTCCTGATTGGCGCGTGTAGCGTCATTGGCTTTCGTATAGAGTGTGTGCGCGTCAGCGCGTGACTTCTTCTCTTTTTTGAGAACCGCAAGGGTCGCTTGGTCATCAAGTCCGGTGTCTCGTAGTCCTTCTTCAACCTCTTTGTACAGAATTGCACTCTTAAGAGACTTCAGTACGAGGACACGCTCACTGTCCCGCGCGATCATTGCTGACTTCAGGTCAGCGTTCACGCGGTCTTTTAACGACATAGACGTCGAGGAATCAGACATAACACCACTCTCCTTACACACCCTACTATTAAACCTTCAATACACACGTTCGAATACAACCATAATTGTATCAGAAAATAATGGAATTATTTCTGACCGAGACGTATTTTCTTGAACTTCTGAGCCTTACGTTCGTTGCGTATGATCGCTTTTCGGCGTCGCTCTCGTTTGCTAATAGGTTTTTCGAAGTACTGTGCCTGTTTGGCTTGTGCTAGAACACCAGATTGAGATACGCGTCGCGAAAAACGACGTAGTACGTTCTCAACAGGCTCTTTGGCATCTTTTCTACTCACTTGAATCATAGAAACCTAGTCTATCAGAGGTAAGACACTTTCGCAAGAGCAATGACGACAATAAAAAAGTCCGTCGCTACTAAGAAGAGGTACATCAAGCACGTTCAAGCCGTACTCGTCGCACTGGCTGACAATCCGGATGGAGTTTACTACTTGCTTTTTTGGCGTTTTTGGAGGGAGCGTTGGGATTTGAGGACGATCGACTGGAGTTCTTTGAATATTGGGAAGTGCTTGTTCGTGTGGTAGACCTTGGTGTTGCCCTGGCGCTCAGATATTAAAAATCCGGCTTTTTCGAGTTTTTTCAGCTCGCGCTGAATGTTGCCTGCATCTTCTTTGATAAGTTTCGCAAGTCCGCGTACATGCGTTTTAAAATCGGGGTATTTCGCATACACGACAACGATTTTACGACGCACCCGTGATGTAATAAATGTATCTAGCATAAGCCTCTTCGTAGTTAATCAAACAACGTCTGTAGTACGAGTATACTCCCAGTGCCTCTTTCGTTGCAACAGTAATTTGTAGATTTATATGTGGCTCCATCATACTGATCTCATATGAGGTACTACAACGTTGCGCTTAACACAAAGCGACACCTGAAATCCCCAACATACACGTATTCGCACACCGATACACTCCCTCCCGGCACACTCGTCCGTGCGCCGTTCGGCAGTAAAACAAAACCAGGAATAATCCTCGAAACAACAGAGAAGCCTGCCTTTAAAACACGTGAATTTCAGCTGTATGATGACGTCGTCGTGTCGTCACACACGCGGGCATTTGTAAGCTGGTACGAGTCCTACTACGCTGCACGCGGCGGACAAGCATACAGTCAGCTGCTACCAGAGTACCTGACTAAAAAACGCCCGAAACTCCCAAAAGAAAAGACGTTCACGCACACAAACAACGTAGACTTAAACACAACGCAAACAGCTGCTAAGCAGTCGATCCAACGCACAAAAAAGCCAATCGTACTCCATGGCATCACTGGGTCTGGCAAGACTCGCTTGTACATATCTCTCATACTCGACGTACTCGCCCGTGGTCAATCTGCCCTGCTCCTCTACCCAGAAATTGCATTAACTACGCAAATATCCCGCGAAATCGAAAAGCACGCACCCGTCGCTGCGTTTCACTCTGGGATGACTGCAGCTCAAAGATCCAAACTCTGGTTCCGTATAGCTACACAGACTCAACCAATGGTTGTAATCGGAGCCCGCTCTGCACTGTTCCTGCCGCACACAAACCTCGGTGTCATAATCGTCGATGAGGCTCATGAATCAACGTACAAACAGGAAACTGACGTACGCTACAATGGTCTGCTTGTTGCTGGTGGGTTAGCACGCTCACACGACGCACAGCTCATCCTCGGCAGCGCAACTCCCCCAATTACTGAAACTGAACAGGTCGTGTCCCAAGGGGGAGTACTCGTCTGCATGCACGAACAAGCGATCACGAACGACCACACGAAAAAAACCGTCGTGATTAACCGCACCGACTCAGGTGCCTTCCGCTCCCACCATATGATCAGCGACCCCCTACTTGATGCAATGCGCGCTGCACTCGAGAAACAAGAGCAATCACTCCTGTTTATTAACCGACGAGGCACAGCGAAGCTTGTCTTGTGTGACGAGTGCGGCTGGAGCGCCGTATGTCCTGAATGCGACCTGCCAGTTACATACCACCACGACGTACACGCGCTCCTGTGTCATACATGCGGCAGCCGAGTCGCTGTGCCTACGTCTTGTCCGGAATGTTCTCATCACGTGTCTATGAGGTCGCTTGGCAGCAAGGCGATCGTTGACGATGTTAAGTCGCTACTCCCCAGTGCACGAATCGAACGGTTCGACACCGATACGTCACAACCAGAATCGTTCGCTGAGCGCTATAACGACATCCGTGACGGCCGCGTTGATATACTCGTGGGGACGCAGCAGATAGCAAAAGGACTCGACCTACCAAGACTCAGTGTTGTCGGCGTACTCAATGCTGACCTATCCTTGCACTTCCCTGATTATTCGAGCGAAGAACGAACATTCCAGTTACTCGCTCAAGTAGCTGGTCGTGTAGGGCGTGGTCACGCAGATGGCACAATATATATCCAGACACTTCACCCAAAAAACACCGCCATACAGCAAGCGCTCAGCGAAGATTGGCATAGTTTTCGTGACCAAGAGCTCACCAGTCGCCGCACACATCAGCTGCCGCCGTACACGTTCGCAGCAAAAGTCCTCTTCCGCGACACCTCGTACGATGCTGCGTTTACACATGCGAACACGTATAAAACCCTTCTGCGGAGACACCTCCCAGAGACCGAACTACTCATCGACGGGCCGCTTCCTTCGTTCATCCAGAAGCGTGGTGGTCAATACTATGCTCAGATTCACCTGAGAAGTGTTCGACGGTCAGTAGTTTTACGCGCTGTACGAGCCGCCCCCGATACAGCCTTCATAGACCTTGATCCTCACAGTTTCTTGTAACAACAGCGCGGAGTCTGTACACTGTTTTCACATGATACAGAACATCGTTACTCTTCCCCACGCGCGTCTTCGTAAGCGCTCAAAACCAATAGGGCACATAAGCAAGCAGACGCTGCAGCTCATTGAAGATATGAAAGAATCCACACTTGATTGGGAAGACCAGAGGCAGCATGAAGTAGGCGTGGCACTCGCAGCCGTGCAGATCGATCAGCTGAAGCGGGTCGTTGTTATACGTAGTGATTTTGACGACAAAAATAATCGTACCTTCGCAGCACTTATCAACCCTGAGATCATAAAACATGAAGGCCAACAGGTTACGGAGTTCGAAGGCTGCCTGAGTGTCAAAAACGTGTACGGCAAAGTTCCCCGCTACGAAACAGTTCACGTACGGGCGAAAAATCCCAAAGGAGACGTAGTAAATATAACAGCGAATGGTTTTTTGGCACGAGTACTCCAGCACGAAATAGACCACACAAACGGTATACTATTTGTGGACAGGATCAAGGATACGCCAGAAGCATTTCACCGACTCGCCGAAGACGGCCACATATCTGATATGGACGAAGTGGAACGTGACGAGATATTTAAGGTTATCTTCGAGTAGCAAACAATACGTAACACACACCTAAGCACCAAGCAATATGGCGCACCGCGCCAAGGAGGCGATCTGCAGGATGACTGAAACAAAAATTGTCTTTTTTGGAAGCGGACCTGTTGCTGCCGCAAGCTTGCGGCTTATCGTGCAAGACTTCACAGTTGAAGCAGTGATTACTAAAACAACAACCCGACAAGAGATGAGCGACGCAGCCCACGGAGCACCCGTATACTGTGCTGACACGAAACAGGCTGTTGACCAGCTACTCGAGGCGAACTCGTTTCAAAGCACTATAGGTGTACTCGTAGATTTTGGCGTGATTATTAGTCAGAAAAGCATTGATTACTTCCAAAAAGGTATCCTCAACAGCCATTTTTCACTCTTACCAGAACTACGCGGCGCTGACCCAATATCATTCGCCATATTAGAAGGACGTCAAACGACAGGCGTCAGCGTAATGCAAATTGTCGAGAAAATGGACGAAGGGCCCCTGCTTTCACTCGGTGAGCATCCACTGACAGGCAGAGAGACAACGCCCGAACTAACCGAGCAACTTGTACAACTTAGTTATTCACTATTAAAAGATACTGTTCCTGCATATGTGCACGACGAACCGAGTCCCGCAAGTGGTACCGTGCCTACACCTCAGTCTCAATCAGAGGTATGCATGCTTACGAACCGCGCATACACGCCGTCCTACACACGCAAGCTTACTAAACAAGAGGGTGTCATCGACTGGTCAAAGTCGGCAGAGATTATCGATAGAGAGATCCGGGCATATGCCGGCTGGCCAAAAAGCCGCACCTCGTTTGGCGATGTACCCGTTGTCATCACGCAAGCTCACGTGATTCCGCACAGCGCTGAGCAGCCAGGCGCGAACAGCGCACCGGGATCTTTGCTCATACACGACGCACAGAAACCGCTGTGCCTTGCCGTAGTGTGCGGTGAAGACACCTTGCTCTGCATAGAAGCGCTCACACCTGCGGGTAAAAACAACATGCCTATTGATGCATTTCTGCGAGGATATGCGAAAAAAATCAGATAGTCTATATGGACTTTTTGAACCTATGGTCCAGTGCTATTGTCCGGGTGGACGATACGGCTCTACTGGAGGAGGAGCGGCTGGATACATACCGGAACCGCCCTGCGTTGTTGGCTGCTGAAACTGAGTTGGTGGCACTGCAGGAGACGAAGATGGCGTTGTGATCGGGTCACCGAAAGCAGGCTGCTGTGGAGGCGAGCTACCTGGCATGTTTATGTTTTGAGCTGACTGACCAAAAGGTGGCTGCTGACGAGGACTACTTGCCGCCTGCGAAGGGACGCTCGGAGCACCCCTATTCATACTTGAACCGTATGGTGTCGCTGGCTGTTGAGGCAATGATGCAGACTGCGCCAGTGGTGCTGGCTGATCTGAGTGCATCTGTGGAGACGGCATTGCTGCTGGTGAACCGACTGTCGCTGTAGGGCGATATTGCTGCGGCTGCGAAGCTCCAGCTCCTTGCGCCGTAGTGGGTGGTATGGACGGCATGCCGCCCTGACGAGACTGCATGGAAGCGTGCACTGGTGGTTGATGCGGTACGCTCATGCTGCCGGGACTCGATAGCTGAGGATCTGGCTGCTGATGAGGGAATGGAGACTGCGGCTGCGGCGCAGGCGCAGCGGGGGTGCCGTTACTCTGAGGGTCCGGATATAGACTGCTGTGCGCTGCACCACGAGGGGCAGGCGTGGGGGGCGCTGGTGCGCCGGTTCCAGGTTGCTGGAACTGTGCAGGCTGACTCGCTCCATAGGCTGCTGTCGACGATGGCGTCCCTGGATGAGCCGGTTGAGGCGAGGACGGATACGGCTGCTGTTGTTGTGGCGCATATGGACCAGGGGTGCCCCCTCCAGCAAGAGACTGTCCTTGCTGCATGGCAGGTGCACCATGCGGAGAAGGCTGCGCAAATTGCTGTGGTTGCTGTGGCACTGGTGCCTGTCCTGTTGCCTGGTTGTTTGATTGGGCTGGGTCTGGTAGTGGCTGCTGAGCGGCCTGGGATATAATTTGTGGTGCAACCTGCCTGATTTCTACTTTGAGTTTTTCGAGTTCTTCGGCGACAACCTGTTTATAGTTAGGGAAATTCGTTTCAAGCCACTTCAACGCACCCTGTTCATCGTTGCTATTAATGTACCCTTCGAACTCATCGAGCTGTTCATTGGACATTTTTTCTGCAAGTCGCATACCGACTTTCATCTCTAGCGTCTCATAGATATGGGACAGCATTTTGTTTTTTTCTGCCGGAGGCAAAGAGGCAAGCCCGAGCTCGGTCAAAAAATTATCATCGAGTTTAAACATATGCGTTTATTGTACAGGAATTTCACCCAGTCTCTAAACAAAAAAGTCTACATAATCTGAACTCGGCTGTCCCCAAGACACTAAAAGACACCAAACTTATGCACCCAAAAATCAGCACAGACTGCGCGTGATGTACAGGATTGAGTTGCAAAAACTACATAATTATTGTACTATACAATAACCCTAGGGCCCCACCATGAGTGAAACCACTATTACACAACCGCGTCTCGATGTTTACTCCCCACCCCTGGAAGAATTGGATGCTACCAGAGATGAGCGTCTCGCTACTGTCAGAAGATTAATTCTCGCACGGACAGAAAGCAAAGCACCTGGTTTAGTCGTTATGCTATCTGCTTTTGCGAACCGCGAACCCTTAGATGAAGGTAACGATACATTCGCCTATCGGTCTCTACCGTATGAAGACCCCCCAACTGGCCAAAAAACACTGCTCGGGTCCCGTGCCCGCGTAGCTGCAACCAGCGCCACACACAAAGCGTTTGAAGGTGGCCTAAAACTGATGACAACAGGCTCGCAAGAGCCGGAATATGCAGCTCAAGATCGACCAGGACCAATGCGAGAAATCATGGCCGATGAACTTGTTCGTGACTGGGGTATTCCGCGTGAGTCCATCCAACAACTCGAGTCTCCTGCATCTAGCACTGTTGGCGAACTCCTTGGTGCACTGATCACTGCCGCTAAACCCGAAACTGGCCTAAACCAAGGTAGCCCGCTTGTCGTTGTGTCGAACGAATACCATACCCCTCGAATCGAGGCATTTAATAAGCTCATACGTCGGCACATCGAGCAACAACCAGAACAACTCCCCAACATACACAGACTCTCTGGAGGATTCCCGAAGCTCGTTACGGTCGCTGCAGAAGATGTTTTATCTGCACGTAACCCCGCGTTTGATGAACACTTTAACGACGTCAAAACGTGGCCTACCTATCAAGCACGAGAGGCGTCGGAAGCGGAAGGCATCGCAGCCATCAATGAAGGCACCTACACTAATCTGGGTGATATCAACGATATAGAATCGTGGCTTAACCAGCGCTCAACAACAAATCGGTAACGCCACCTGCCGAGCCCAACAAAACGACTCCTTACAGTGAGCGTTCTTTGAGTTCGCGTGTGACGAATTCAAGTGAATCGCCTTCTTGCAGGTTGAGTTTCGCAGTTGTCTTGAGACTGACACCACATTCGGTTCCCTCTGGGATTTCTTTGGCTTCCTGTGGACCGCGCTGTAGTCGAACGGCTTCGGCCTCGGCGACTTGTACTTTGTCGCGCATAATGGTGACGACGGAAGGAACTTTAATCGTGCCTTTTGTTACGTCGCCGCCAACTATGACTTCTTTCTGGGTTGTCTTGAATACTTTTTTGACCTTCAGGCGGCCGAGCTCGGTTACGATAACTTCTGGTGCGAGTAGCTCAGATAACTCACTCTTCGCGTCGTCGAGAAGCTCGTAGATTACGTCATACAGACGAACTTTGAGGCTGTCTCGTGCCGCTATCTTACGAAGTGCGGCGGGTAGTTCGGCATGGAACCCGTACAGTATTGCGCTCGAAGTCTGTGCGAGATGTAGGTCGTTTTCGGTAAATGCACCAACACCTGAGCCGACGATCTTGACCGCTACCTCTTCTGTATTCAGTGTCTTGAGTGAGTCAATAACCGATGTCAGTGAACCCTGCACGTCAGCCTTAACGACGATGTTTAACTCCTGCAGCTCATTACCGCGAGAAATTGCTTTTAGTAGCTCTGTGCTGGATGCGCCAGACAACTTGCCGCGCGCATCTTGCCGGGAAGCACCTTCACTGCTGAGTTTGCGTGCGACTTTTTCTGATGCGACTACTTCAAACGGCGTACCAAATTCTGGGAGTGCCTTGAAGCCACTGACTACGACTGGTGTCGATGGCCCTGCATCATCGATACTGTCTCCATCCGTACCATGTAGTGTCCTGACTTTTGCGTAGACGCCGCCGGCAACGATGAAGTCACCCTTACGGAGAACTCCTCTCTCAACCAGCACCACTGCAGTTGGGCCCTTGCCCTGCTCCATATGCGACTCGATAACAAGCCCATGCGCAGCACCACTCCCAAGCGCCTTGAGATCTTCAACATCAGTAGACAACAGCACCATATCGATAAGTTCGGTAATGCCTTCGCCAGTTTTTGCGCTCACCGGCATAACGACGGTGTCACCACCCCAGTCCTCTGGCATAAGCTCGTTTTCGGAGAGCTGCTGCTTCAGGCGGTTGATGTCTGCACCTTCTTTGTCGATTTTATTTGCTGCAACGATCATCTTAACGCCAGCTTTGCGCGCAAATCGGATCGCCTCAAGTGTCTGAGGCTTGATGCCGTCATCAGCAGCCACGACGACAACGACAAGGTCAGTGAGATACGCACCGTGTTCCCTGAGTGCGGCAAACGCCTCGTGCCCGGGGGTATCGAGGAATGTTATTTTACGGAAATCGTCTTTAACGCCTTTTTTGTCACCGGTCATGTGCGTGATCTGGTATGCAGATATGTGCTGGGTGATACCGCCGCTCTCGCCGTCAGCGACTTTTGCTTCGCGGATTTTATCGAGTAGGCTTGTTTTACCGTGATCAACGTGACCCATGACTGCGATGACGGGTGGGCGGGTTATTGCGTCCGGATCGTCACTTGTTTTGTGTCGCTGTACGACTGGCGTGTTTTCCGCCTGAGATTCAAACTCCGCCTCGATATCGAGCTCTTCAACGATGAACTGAGCCGTATCAACATCGATGCGCTCATTGACAGTCACCATCATGCCATTTTTAAACAACTCACCTATCAACTTCGTTACAGGCAGGTCAAGTCTTTCGGCTAAATCGCCGACCGTAATTGTACCGTTTATCTCGATCTTAGTGGCCATTAAAAGCCCTCCGCGTGAGCAGAGTTTTGAGACATGAGACGTGGGGCATGAGTAGACGCAAGCAAGTAGTACTTGCTGTATTGGCTCTCAACTCTTGCCTCTCGAATTTTCATGTATGTTCTACTTTGCTCCTTTGAGACTCAAAGCGATTTTGCGCGATTCGGTGTCGATATCGAGCACTTTGAACTGCTTTGTTTCGTTCACTTTGAATACTTTTTCTGGGTCTGTTCCTTCGTCATCGCTCATTTCTGACACGTGTACGAGTGCTTCGACAGAAGGCGATAGCTGTACGAATGCACCAAACGGTGTGATTCGCGTCACGCGGCCTTCGACCATGCTGTCTTTTTTGAATTCTTTTACTTCTTCAAGCCAAGGATCTTCTAGCATCTGCTTGAGACTGAGGGACAAGCGGTCTTTGTCGATAGCAATGATTTTTGCTTTGACTGTTTCGCCGTTTTTGACGTATTTCTTTGGATCTTCTACGCGCTCCCATGAAATCTCAGAGATATGGATCAGCCCTTCGATACCGTTCACATTCACAAACGCACCGAAATCAATCACACCAGTTACGACACCTTCAACGACGTCGCCAACAGAAAGCTTCGCAAACCGCTCAGCCATGTCGTCACGGATCGCTTCTTTTTCTGAAAATATAAGTTTGTTGTCTTTTTTGTTGATGTCGAGAATACGCACAGATAGTGGCTTTTTAACAAGCGCACTGAGCTTCTGCATGATTTCGTCTTTATCTGCGCCAGAAACGCGTGGATAATGGTCTGCTGACAACTGTGACACCGGCATGAACCCACGAATACCTTCTAGTTCGATAAGTAGTCCACCGCGGTTTGCGTCGTAAGCAAACACTTCGATAGTTTCTTTGTCCTCAAACACACGCTGCAGTTCGTCCCAGCCTTTATCTTTTGCTGCTCGACGCATACTGAGTAGTGCGTAACCTTCGTCAAGCTCAGGGTCAACAACACTTACAGTTACCTGCTTGTCGACTTCCAGCTCCTGATTAGGGCCTATTTCTCGGCGCATCACAACGCCTACACCGTTCGGGCCGAGGTCGACCCACACTTCGTGTTTCTTGACAGAAATCACCGTTGCTTCAACAACGCTGCCTGCCCGTATTTGTTCTACTTCTGAACCCGCAAGGAGTTCATCCATTGTAAGAGTACTTTTTGACATAATTTAATATGCCTCCTTTATCGTATGCGGCACCCCGTAGAGTGAGGCTACACGTGTACGCACGATATGCGGCACACAGCCAAAACCCGCCAAACTTATCTGTTAGTATAGCTGTTTTACACTTGCAAGTAAAGCACGCACCCGTGATAAACTGACACCAACGAAACAAGCGAGGGTATGCAATGGTCAATAATTTTTCTAAGCGAACGGGGCTGCGATGTATTTAGCAATCGATGTGGGCGGGTCAAAGGTACTGGTAACGGTTTTTGATAGTAACGGCACGATACTACGTAGCACTAAAATTAAAACACCACCTATGTACCCAGACTTCATAGCCGCGACAAAAGCTGCCGCTGTCGAAGTCCTTGAAGGAGCAGAGCCACACGCCTGTGCCATCGCTATGCCAGGCGCTATTAACCGTGGCGAAGGAGTCGTGCGGTACTTCGGTAACCTGCCGTGGGAAAACGTCAAAATAACTGCTGACCTGAGCGACACTATCACCTGCCCCATCTACCTCGAAAACGATGCCAAAATGGCTGCACTCGCAGAGGCTCATAGCCTGAAGGATCTCTACAGTCGCGTCCTGTATGTGACCGTCAGCACTGGCATTGGCTTCGGTCTTGTCGTAGACGGCGTGATAGACCAGTCGACCCAAGACGCTGGCGGCAGAGGGATAGTACTCGAACACCAAGGACGAATTATGGCGTGGGAAGAATTTGCAAGTGGCCGAGCGCTCCACGCGAAAACAGGCAAACTCGCAAGCGATCTAGACGACGACTCTCCAGAGTGGTATGGCATAGCGCGCAATGTCGCGGTGGGGCTCAACAACCTCACGGTAGCGCTGTCGCCTGAATGCGTTGTTATTGGCGGCGGTGTTGGGTCGCACCTCGAAAAGTTCCATGAACACCTCCATGAAGAGCTCGAACTATACCGCAACAGAATGATCCCGAACCTTCCGCAGATTGCGAAAGCTCAACACCCAGAGGAGGCTGTAGTGTACGGTGGGTATCTGCTCTGCAAACACCATGACCCAGCATAAGCTCACCATCGTACATGACCTTGCTACCCTCTATCCAAGCCTACGGCTGACTGAAAGCGACTCGTTCTACTGGTCACCTGAATCTCAGACAGTCCACTACAACCCGAACGAACTACAGACAGACGAAGGGTGCTGGGCGATCATTCACGAAAGTGGCCATGCGCTCCTGGGCCATGCGACGTACCGATCAGATTTTGAATTACTCCAGCTTGAAGTCGCGGCCTGGGAGAAAGCTAAAGAGATTGCAACGAAACTACAAAAGGAACGAGTAGATGGCATACGGCATATGGGCAAGCCAAACGAAAGAGCCCACAGCTCCCCACCTACCACCCACCACCTACCGCCTACTCTTTCTATTGACGAAGATCATGTACAAGACTGCCTGGACAGCTACCGCGACTGGCTGCACCGCCGCAGTCTCTGCCCGAACTGCTCCCTGGGAAGCATTCAGGTAAGTCCAGATACCTACAGCTGTATTTTCTGCGATCATTCATGGCATGTATCTTCTAATCGATTCTGTCGGCCATACCGAACCAGCAATTCGTAGCCCCGGTTCACAAAAACTATGCAGTACGCAAAAAGTCCCCGACGAATCGAGGACTTATCGCACCCTGGAAGCTTTCGGCTTCCAGGGTGCGATCAATGCATACTGCGCTTAGGCAGTTTTTTGGCTTTTGCCGCGGCGACTGATACGTCCACCTTTGGCGCCAGCTTTGCGTGCGAGCTCACGGTTAGCGTAGAAGCCACCAGTTGTGCCCTTTTCGCCACCTTTGCGGCCGATTTTTGCGTAAAAATCAGAACCGAATTTTGCTTTGTTTTTTGCTGCAGCTTTGCGGCCGCCTTCTTTAGTACCTGCCATTTGAATCTCCTTGATTCGCGTAAACTTTTTGAGAGCGGCCATGCACTCCTCTGCTGCAACGAGCTTGGCGAACGTATTCGATATACGTCCGACCAAACTTTGCTCGCATATGAGCACATAGCCCTCGGCTCAAAAAGCCTACTTATCAGTTGCAAATTCCCCATACATCAACTTCGTGCTTCAGTACGGGCATTCAACAACTTGTTTAATTGATAAGTCGACAGGAGACCCACCTCTCCTTTTTTGATTCACCTCACTGTGAATCTAAACAAAAAGAAAAAGCAGCGGGTTGAATATGAGAATCTAACGACTCTTATAATTCTTACCCTCTGCTTTTTCGATTCGTTTCTCTCGAATCTGATAACTCAAATTCATTTGAAACTACCTATACATTAGCACAAAGATTCGCTTATGTCAATAATATTATCCAGTCCATCTCGACGGCCTCGAGCACCCAGATCCAAAAAATCTACAGAACCTCAGAATGAATATGTTCTAATCCTTGGGTTGACAACAAGCTAACTTATCTAGGATTCGCCAGTAGCGCCTTACCGAATGGTCTCTCGTCAAAGGTTTTTGAAAAGTCGATAAAACCATTTATGGCGTATGGTTCTTGTTGCCAATATCCTGATCTGGCCCTACCGACATCACCCATAAACTTTCTGCCAGATACCTGTGAGAATTAGCAATCTCACGATTTACTACCTCCATACCAAAGATTTCTCCACCGGACCAGTTATAGAATGCGACAGTATCGTCATACACGTCCAGGCAATATTCGATCTTATACACCGCACGGCTCAACATTCGAGAATCATGACCCCGGACTGCATAGCCAGGATTCTTCTTGTGCCACTTATTCGACTCTTCCAGAAACGCTCTATCATAGAGCAACCTTACTACAAGTTCTGATTTATTCCACCGCTCGGCCCAGCGCATAAAGAACTCGTCTCCGGTGATGTCGAACATCGGTTTGTGCATGATGCTATAAATCATTGAGGTGGACTTCAATAAGTTCCACTGCATTTGCTTGATGCCCTCTCGTCCTTTATACATTTTAACTTGAGTAGCTTCACTAACAAGCTCCCGTACGGCAGACAGCTTCTCTACCTCAGGCAGTTCTAGCCGCAAACTCCTTGCTTCATCCTCGATGTCCAATAGGTATGTCTCAAGGTCACCTAGTGGTCCAGCTCTGTACAGGCTACGTTTGTGAGCTACCTGTTCCTTAACCAGTCCCGTAGTTTTCAATTTCCCCAACAGTCGGTACACTCTTGTTCGTTCTACTTCAGAGCTACGGGACAGTTCCGATATTGACTGCGGACTTTTTTTCTGTAGAGCCAGATAGATCGCTGCGCTATCCTGGTCGAAACCAGCCCTTTCTAAATATCTAGTAACTTTTTGACCATTTTCCATGCCTACAGTATAAAACTGTGCGCATGTATGCACAACACGTTTATGATCTGCAATTACTCGTATATCATACGTGACATTATGCCAACAAGATCAGACCTACCCCCACAGATACAGCAGATCATTGATACTGTTCAGTTCGCTACGCTTTCTACCGTCTGTGAGGATGGATCTCCTTGGGGCACACCACTGTTTGTGTGCTGGGATGAACACCTAAATGCCTACTGGGCATCATGGACGAATAATCAGCACTCTCGAAACGTCGCACACTGTCCTGACGCTTTCCTGACTATATTCAACACTAACGTGGACGAGGATGGCGCCAAAGCCCTATACATGCAGATGACTATCGAGGAACTAAATACACCTGGCCAGATCAGCAAAGCCCTGCGCTACTATCAAACGCCTATAGGTGAAACAGGCCTGGACGACCTACAACCCCCTCACCCGCGACGGATTTACAAAGCAACCCCCAACAAACTCTGGACCAACACCTGGGGCACCCACAATGGACACTACATAGATTACAGAAAAATGATCTCTGTCTAGTTTGCTTTGAGTATGACGTAGTAGAGATACTGTACGGCAAATAGTGACCCACTGCCCCAGAGACGACCGCCATACTTCTGCTTATAATATGCCTCAAATTGCATCACACGCTCTTTCTTCCGGTGTATATACGCGTGGATAAACGTCGCAATGATTAAGAGCTCAGCAACAAGAAATATCACTACATAGACCAATACCCCTGAGTCAGACAATATCTTGAACGCATCGATCATATGAGCTAGATTATACCATCTGAAAAACAGACAGCGTACTCATTGGGACTGAGGGGTCGATATTTGACCTGCAGCCAATTCATTAAATCATAAGTTCTTTCCGGATTTATTCCAAGATAATCTATTCTGATTCCGAAGGGAGAGCAATCAGCACGAGGCGCCCGAGCCCTGCAGCCAGTTCAGGACAATCATGGGTGTTGGTGGATTTATTCCGCCATAAGCCGATATATGTTTCGAGTGGGGAGCAGCCGGAGTGAGGCATCCGAACGCTACGCGTTGAGGGGAGGAGTCACCTCCCTTCAAAAGCAAAGAGCCACCCTTTCAGGTGGCTCGTCGCAAAAACCGGCACCGTGCTATTTTCCCGCAAAGCAGTATTGTAACCGCTGTAGGGCTTAACTTCTGTGTTCGGAATGGGAACAGGTGTTTCCCCTACGCCATGGGCACCGAGATTCCGTCGTTTCATGTATCCAGGCTGAGCGCGTAGCTCGTGCGTGCCTGGGGAAATGTACGGTATCTCGATGACCATATGTGTCGGTAGCATCGGTATAGATTTTTAAAAAATGTCTAAAAAAATTAAACTGACGTGCGTATTGGTATACGCACCAAAAACTAGTTGAAAATGTCATGATTTTGCTTCAGAGCACATACATCGAAACGGTGCATGTGCCCTGAATATAAAAAGTCAATGGATCTATTAGTACGCTTCAGCTACATGTATCGCTACACTTCTACCTTGCGCCTATCAACCTGATAGTCTATCAGGGATCTCATGGGGAAATCTAATCTTGAAGTTGGCTTCGCGCTTAATATGCTTTCAGCGCTTATCCGTTCCGCACATAGCTACTGGGCGATGCAGTTGGTACCACAACCCATACACCAGAGGTGCGTTCACCCCGGTCCTCTCGTACTAGGGGCAAATCTACTCAAATTTCCTGACGTCCACAGCGGATATAAACCGAACTGTCTCACGACGTTCTGAACCCAGCTCACGTACCACTTTAAATGGCGAACAGCCATACCCTTGGAAGGTGCTCCCCCTCCAGGATGTGATGAGCCGACATCGAGGTGCCAAACCGGGCCGTCTATGTGAACTATTGGGCCCGATAAGCCTGTTATCCCTAGGGTAACTTTTATCCGTTTGCGCTGTCGTTCCCACTTACATTTGTATTAAAAATACAGTTACAGCGGGTCACTTACTCCGACTTTCGTCCCTGATCGGCCTGTATGCCTCACAGTCAAGCCGACTTATGCGTATGCACTATCGATACGATTTCCATCCGTACCTAGTCGACCTTTGAACGCCTCCGTTACTCTTTAGGAGGCAACCGCCCCAGTTAAACTACCCACCAGACACTGTCCCAGTACCGGATAACGGCACTGGTAAGTGTAAAACGTATACAAGGGTGGTATTTCACGGATGACTCCACCCCAACTAGCGTTGAGGTTTCATAGTCTCCCACCTATCCTACACATGTATACGCTCGACACAATGTCAAGCTGTAGTAAAGCTCCATAGGGTCTTTTCGTCCTGCTGCGGACAGCCGGCATCTTTACCGGCAATGCACTTTCACCGAGCTCTTCGTTGAGACAGTATCCAAATCATTACGCCATTCGTGCGGGTCAGAACTTACCTGACAAGGAATTTCGCTACCTTAGGACCGTTATAGTTACGGCCGCCGTTCACCGGGGCTTCAGTTCAGACCGTGAAGTCTTCCCCTTAACCTTCCGGCACCGGGCAGGCGTCAGCCCCTATACATCCACTTTCGTGTTAGCAGAGACCTGTGTTTTTGGTAAACAGTTGCTTGGGTTCTTTCGCTGCGGCCCTCTCATACTCAATACGAGGTGGTCACATCTACTAGAATTTGACGTTATCTCAATTTCAATTTTCTCAATATTTCTCGTTCTAGTTCGACATGTCTCATACAGAATATGAGAGGGCAGACCTTATCCCGAAGTTACGGTCGCTGTTTTGCCGAGTTCCTTAACGAAGATTCACTCGCTCGCCTTGGTCTTCTCGACCTGAGCACCTGTGTCGGTTTTCGGTACGGTTGACAATTGTCACGCGTTTAGATGCTTTTCTAGTCAGCACTCTGACAAGAATCGTGAACTGCAAGCAGTTCACTCTCATTCCACACCAGTTAGATGTGTTAGACGGATATAACCATGAATCCGCTCTTGCTACCATACCGCGCACACTAAACAAACAAAAGCCAGTACAGGAATATTAACCTGTTGTCCATCGTCTACGCTACTTGCCTCGACTTAGGACCGACTAACCCTGGGGCGATTACCGTGGCCCAGGAAACCTTGCTCTTTCGGCGGGGCAGATTCTCACTGCCCTTGTTGTTACTCATTCCAGCATTCTCACTTCCTACCGCTCCAGCATACCTCACAGTACACCTTCAGCGCTGATAGGAACGCTCCTCTACCACGCGAATACAAGACAAAACCTACTTGATTTCATCCTGTCGTTTCGCTAATTATTTCTATCGCTGGGGATAAAAACTAATAGACCAAATATCTAGCTTGTGGGATATTTGGATTTTTGCGTATCTTTGTTATCAGATACAGGAAACGACCAAGAACCAAATAAATTTAGTCTTGTATTCGCATCCACAGCTTCGGTAATACACTTAGCCCCGTTACATTTTCCGCGCAGGATCTCTTGATAAGTGAGCTGTTACGCACTCTTTAAATGAATGGCTGCTTCTAAGCCAACATCCTTATTGTTTAAGAAATCCCACCTCGTTTCCCACTTAGTGTATATTTAGGGACCTTAGCTGGTGGTCTGGGCTGTTTCCCTTTCGAGCATCGACCTTAGCACCGATGTTCTAACTGCCGTAGTTCCACATACAGTATTCGTAGTTTGTCAAGGGTGGGTACCCGTGAGGGCCCCAGTCCGAAACAGAGCTCTACCCCTGTATGCTACCGTACGACGCTAGCCCTAAAGCTATTTCGAGGAGAACCAGCTATCTCCGAGTTCGATTGGCATTTCACCGCTAACCACAGGTCATCCAAAGATGTTGCAATATCTCCTGGTTCGGTCCTCCACGACGTTTTAC
>CALLJT010000094.1 GCA_938050265.1 Candidatus Saccharimonadia bacterium | reverse complement strand
ACTATGCGTATACTGAGCGGCTGCCCATCCTTGTACCGAATGCCGTCGTCAGCAAGCTTCCAGTCAGCTGCATCTAACAGCTCCCTGGCAACATCACTATCTGGACTCAGCTGTACGCGTTCGGGGTCGTATGCCGTATGAGTTTTGAGAAACGGACTATCGACGGCGACGAGCTGATACGGCAACCGCTCTCGGATCATCTGTGTGTCACTGGCGCGTACGAGCGCTTTACGTACGGAAGTTTCTCTCAGGATTTCGCTTGACGTGTTAAAAAACGCCATGACGCTGTCGCGCAGCGGTGTGTTGTATTCGACTATGTCCTGTGTGTCGGGTATGTTGTCTGGGAGCGTGCCCAAACCGACCATAGCCGTAATCAATTGTTTATCAAAATCAGCTACGATGTCTTCTTCGTTCTGGTATGTTCTGAGCACCACGCCGTCCAGCTGTACGTCGCCACGGAAATAGTCGTCGTTCGCTGTAAATGTAATCTTGTCCGTACGCTCGTCGGGGTCTATGCCGCTCCGCTCGACACCGCTATAAGAAAACGGCCCAGTGCCAACAGGACTCACTGCGTTAAACCGGCTACTTCGCAAATCCGCCGGCTCAACATCACTCAGTATGTGCTCGGGTACGATACCGTTTGTCATCGAAAACCGGAACGAGCCCAGCGTGTCCGGGATCGTAAACTTGATGGTTCGATCGTCGACTACCTCGACTTTCACACCTCGCCAGCTACTAAATAACGGGGAGTTAACGTCAGCGTTCTTGATGGTGTTGTAGGTAAACGCCACGTCGCCTGCGTCAAACGCGTGACCGTCGTGCCACACAACGTTGTCTCGGAGTGTAACTGTGTGGACAGTACCGGTGTCGTTCACGTTATAACCCGTGGCTAAATCAGGCTTCAGCTCGCCCTCTGGCGACACCGTGAATAAACTAGAAAACACTAGTCGAGATACTGATGAATCAACATTAGTTACTGCAAACAGCGGGTTCGCGTTCGTAAACGAGCCGATAATGCCTTCACGGTATACGCCGCCACCTGTCGGTGCGAGCTCTAAATAGTGCCGTTCAAGCCCACGAACCTGCCAAATCGAGCCCACACCGATACACACCAGGAGCACAACCCACGCAAGCACAAACCGTCGCACTTTGTATAAATTCTTAAAACGTCGCAATACAAACCGGTTGACTGAATCATCCGCGTAGGCAACGGCGTCTTCGGCATGACGCTTTCGTCGGCGAAACGCACGCCGTAAGCGCAAACGATATTTATGCGTGGTTTGTTTTAGACTGACCATATGTAATTATTGAGACTACCCACCTTAATGTTGCTGGTGATCACCTGCACCTGTCACTACTACTACCCGACAATCAGCTCTAAGAGAATCGACAGTGCAAACGTCGCTGCAGCGATAATAGTGAGCGTAAACACACTTTTATCCGAGCCCCGTCGCACGTTATTTACTTCGCCGCCGCCACCACCGAGACCGGCACCAAGTGAGGCTCCGCGAACTTGCAGCAAAATCAATACGATCATTATCGCTGCAGACGTTATCATAATATAGTTCCAAATCGACATACGTTTACTTCTCTTCCTCTAGTCCTATTGCTACTAACCAGTTTACCAGACCAATGACGATTCCGGTAATCACTGCAATCCCAAACCCGTCAACCTCAAGTGGCGCATATATCCGTGCCGCTAAGAGCACCATCAGTGCGTTGATCACGATCATAAATATACCTAAGCTCAGCAGCACCGCTGGCAATGTCATAAACACCACAAGCGGCCGCACAAACGTGTTCACGACTGCCAATATAAACCCAGATATGACGACGGCCCCAAACTGATCGTCGTAGCTCACGCTGTCTGTACCAAGCAGCTCAGCCGCCAACCACAAACCAAACGAAGAAACCGCCCAGCGCACTATGAATTTTGTTCGAGCATTTTTCACTACACTGTCAGTATACGTTACTTATAGTCTTTTTGGGATGTCTTTTGACAATACGTCGATACCTGATTCAGTTATCAATACGTCGTCTTCTATCCTGATGCCTATATCTTCGTACGCGAGGTAGATACCCGGCTCAACCGTCAAAACTGTGCCTGGCTGCAACGGAGCGCTGTAGTCGCCAGCGTCGTGTACGTCTAGCCCCATGAAATGCGAGAAGCCATGCGGATACGCATCGAGCTGTATGCCGAGAGATGCGCAAACGGTACGAGCATACTGTTCAACAGTTTTCTGATAATCCCGCAGCAATACTCCGGCGCGAAGCTGCCCAAACGCAAAAGTCTGTACGTCGCACATGGCGTCGTACAGCTCACGCTGCCGCTTGGTCGGTGATCCGCCGACTGACCACGTGCGTGATATGTCAGAAGTGTACTGCTGATACACGGCCCCTACGTCCAGCAACAGTAGGTCACTCGCCACAAGAGGTGCGCTGTTCTGTACGTAATGAATCGTAGCTGCATTCTGACCACCGGCGACTATCGGCTGATACGCATGTCCGTCGCCTCCCTCTGCGAAAAAACGTGCAGTTATCAAGCGTTCTATGTCTTTTTCATTTCTGCACTGTGCAAGCCGTGACTTAACGTGCTCCAGTGTACGACCAGTGATATCGATGGCTTCCTGTATCGCGGCAAGCTCTTCTGGCTGCTTAATTGCTCGCATACGAGCTATGTCGAGTCTCACATCAGCAGTTTGAGCACCACTGCGTTTAATTCTGCTCCACAATGTCCGCCGAGCTGGGTTCGCATAGAATCCGTACGGCTTGACCATGCGAGGCAGTGGCTGCAGATAGCCAACGGTCCGACCGCTTACTGCAGCCTGCTTTAATAACCCGCTCAGATCACGCGTCGACCCAAACTGGACAATACCGCTCACACGTGCGAATTCATCCGTATCGGTATCTCCGTCCCATTCTTTTTGGTACGTGCTCTTAGGCGGCAACAGCATCGTTGACTCACCTGCTACTGTATCAATCACGAGTATCGCATCTGGCTCGTCGATACCGGTCAAATACCAAAAATTACTATCCTGCCGAAACGGAAAATGCAAATCCGCACTGCTCTGCAGCAAACTATTCGCAGCAATAACAATCAAATGCCCCGGCAACCGCTCAGCTAATACACTACGGTTACCTTCAAAAAACTGCTGTGTCATATCGCTCATCAGAACGCATTATACAGTACCTTGTAACCCTACCCACTGCTCACTGCTCACTGCTCACTGCTCACTGCTCACTGCTCACTGCTCTTATTATGAGCCCTCATATACTGCCGAAGTATCGCTGCTTTTTTCTCGCCCAGGAGGTGCTCAAGCTCGTCTTTGCGTGCCTGGAGGACGCCGCGGGAGCTGCCAAATGTCTTGATAAGCTTCTTTTTGGTGGCGGGACCGATGCCTGGCACGTCGTCGAGCCAGCTTGTTGTCTGCCGTTTGCTTTTGAGTGACGAATGATAACTAACGGCGAACCGGTGGCTTTCGTCACGGATACGTTGGAGCAATTTTACAACGTCGCTCGTATCAGGAAGGTTAACAAGTATATAATCATCACTCTCTGTCACCGTCCCCTTCATTTTTGCAGCCCGTTGCACTATCCCACTGCTCATTGCTCCCTGCTCACTACTCACCTTCACCACAATCTCCTCTTCGCGCTTCGCCAGCCCAACCATTGGCACATTGAAACCAAGTGTATCTCTCGCTTGAATAGCGGCCCCAAGCTGTCCTTTGCCGCCGTCTATCAGAAACAGCTCAGGCAACCCCCACGATTTGACGTTTTTCTGACTCAGCCTCCGACTAATCGCTTCGTTCATATGCGCAAAGTCGTTATTGCCTTTGAGCCGCATTTTAAACTTACGATACTCGGCTTTGTCCGGGATGCCGTTCGTGAACACTACCATGCTCGCAGCGTTGTCCGTGCCGGACATATGCGATATATCGTAGCCTTCAATGCGTTTTGGCAGCACAATCCCAAGCAGCTCAGCCAGTCCACTCAATCCTCGATCTTTGCTGATATCCATAAACTCACGATCACTGAAAATGATCTGTTTGCGAAGCGACTTCATCTCGTAGAGCTTATTGCGCAACTGGGCGGCTTTTTCGAAATTCTGGTCTTTAGCTGCCTGCTTCATATCTGTCTCGATCTGGTTGGTTATCTGCACTCTGTTACCGCGTAAATACACCATCAGACTGCGGAGGTTTTTGCGATACATGTCGATGTCGGTTTTTCCCGAGCTCAAGCCTGGGTCAAGACCTATTTGTTCGTACAGTTTACTGCCCATAGTCGCTTGCTTCTGGGTAGTGGCATACGGAAACACTCGACGCAACAGACGAAGCGCTTTGCGCACAGAGTAGCCCTGGTAGTACGGCCCAAAATACTCCGCCCCGTCGTCGAGCGGCCGGTGCGTAAACGTCACGGTCGGATAGTCAGATTTAATATCTATCCGTACATACAGCAAACTTTTATCGTCACGGAGTAAGATGTTATAGCGCGGCAAGTATCGACGCACCATCTCCGCCTCCAGAAACAGCGCATCCATCTCCGACTCGGTCTCTATCCACTCAGTATCTACGATTTCTGCAACAAGCGCCTCGGTCTTCGGATCCCTACTGCGTGATTTCTGAAAATACTGCCGCACACGATTTTTTAAAACCGCAGCCTTGCCAATATATATCGTTTCACCAGAGCTATCCTTATGAAAATATACCCCAGAGCTACTCGGCAGGTCTTTAAGCTTCTGTTTGAGTAGTGCGTTCACTGGAGCACCCCTCGCATACGACGTGTAGTTTTCGTCGGATGTTTGTTGAATTTATAAGGTTGCTTGTTTTGGCTCCGCAGTCTTCGCAGCTGGCGATGTCTTTGGCGTCGCTAGAAAAGCCCATATTGATCCGGTCGTCGAACACGAACAACTTGCCTTCCCATAGTCCTGTGTCTTTGTATTTCTCGCCATATTTGGCGATGCCGCCGTCCATTTGATAGACGTCTTTATAGCCGCGGTTCTTCATCATGGCGCTCAATATCTCGCAGCGGATACCTCCGGTACAGTACGTGACGATTGGCTTGTCTTTGTGCTTGGATATTTCGCCTTCTTCGATGTCTTTTTTGAAATCTCTACTGGTGACAGTTTTGGGGATAATGGTGTTTTTGAATCGACCGATTTCCGCTTCGTACATGTTGCGACCATCGTAAAATATGACATCTTCGCCTTTTTCTTCGACGAGTTTATGGAGTGCTGCGGGTTTGAGGTGTTTCCCGCCGTTTTCGATGCCTTTTTCTGAAACAACTATTTCATCAGCAGCATCAAACGCCACTATTTCTGATTTAACCTTAACTTTGAGCTTCGGAAAATGCTGATCGCCTCCATCACTCCATTTGTATGTAATGCCTTTAAACTGCTGCGTCTCGTTCATGGCGCGCTTGTACAGTCGCAGGTTTTCGATGTTCCCACCGAGCGTACCGTTAATACCGTGCGGACTAATGAGGATTCGGCCTTTGAGACTGAGGCGGGTACAAAGCTCACGCTGCCAGCGCATCGTCATGTCCGGGTCTGAAACCGGCACAAACTTGTAGTAAAGGATTATTTTCTCCATAGAAGACATATTATACCCCAAAAACGTGAATACCGTTATAAAACGAATGCAATAAACAGACCTGCCGCGACCGCCCCTGCGCACAGGCCAAGCAGCACGGCCACCGGAGTGCTGAATGCTGGTTTTTTGACGACTGGTGCAGACGCAATAGTTTCGGCCGCAGATGGGCTCGGTTGTTGAGCAGCCTGCTGAGTGCTGCCAGAGCCTCCGGCTGCATCTGTATCGGCGCCTAGCTTGGTCGATTGAGGAGCAGCGGGGATCGATGTAGTCGACTGATTATCCGCAGCATTTTTTACACCCGCAGCGACAGGTGCCTGGTGGCTGACGTGCCGAGTGCTTGTATCAGCAGCTGCATTGTCGTCCTGAAAATCAGGTATCGGGTTGACGCCAGCGGTCATGTCTGTCTTGCTTTCAATCTTAAGTTCGCGCTGCAGTTCTTTAGCTTCAAGTGACTTGTTGACGAACGCGTCTATGTCGTGACCCTGGGCATGCGCCTCTATCGCTTTACGTAAATTAATCATGTCGATCTGCCTATTTTGATACAGTTCGCTGAGCGTACCGCTAGGGACTCGGATGTGCTCAGCAAGCTTGAGGAGTTCAGGGAGTTTCATGACATGAATCTTGTGGACATCAGGTGCAGTGTCTCTGAGCTCTTTGCGTGATGCTTGTGCGCGAGGTGCCTGCTCGTGTCGGCCAGATGCGCGGCGAGGCACATCGCTCGATGTACTTGTATCTGTTCGGTTTTTTACTGTACGTGCGGAACGGCCTCGTTCTGTTGCAAAGCCAAGGAGACCAGACAGTATTACCCGTCCAGCTTTTTTGTGCCGAAAGTACATGGCGTTCATCTTGGTCATGGATGGGTTTTTCTCCAGATCACCAGACTCCTGTATCTTTGGACCAGCATCTGCCATCGTGAACACTGAACCAACTGCCTGCTCTACAGGGGGCTTCTTATCGGCCGTGGCAGCCTGCAGCGAAACTTCTTTGTTTTCTGGCAACTGAGCAGTCCGAGGTTGTGCCACCTCAGAAGCTAACGCGCTTTTAATAACGGTCGACGTCGCCATTTGTTCTTTGTGTTTTTCTACCATTTTCACCACTGACGGGCGTGACTCCGGCGGACGTTCAATAGGAGCCGGTGGTATGATTTCGCGGGCAACAACAGCCACAGGTGCCTCGCCAGCACTGTGTAGCTTTTTTGGTAAATCTTCCGCGTCTGACCGCGGCTGCATGTCGTCGTATTCCATAATAATAACTGCGTGTATTGCACTGGCTACAAACTACGCGGCATGCATAGTCAACCAGCTTTTTGGACCGTCCTAGCGGTTCCAATGTTCAGGATGTGTATTCAACACTAGATCTATAGTACACCATACACAAAAAACACGTCAGTCTCAGCACAGGCCCACTACTCTGTGGGTTGTGTCTGTTATTTAGACTCTTCAGCAGCTTCGTCGGTAGCACCGCCGTTATCTGCAGGGACGTCTGCGGCGTCTACAACTTCAGTTTCCTCTGGTTCTTCAGCAACACGAGGCTCTTCAACGATAGCAAGTACCAGTGACGCATCTGACAACAGCTCGACACCTTCTGGGATCGTGACGTCAGCAACGGTGACGGTGTCGTGTGGGTTTTCGAGTCCTTCGACACTCACATTGAATATCTCCGGTAGCTCAGATGCCTTGGCTTTAACGAGCACAGTTTCGTTTGGTCGAGTCAAGAAGTTACCCGCCACAACAGCTGGCGCATCGCCCTCAAGGTGGACGGGGATCTCAGCTTCAACTGCACGGTTTTTGTCGATTGAGTGGAACTGTACGTGCACAGCTTCGTTGCGCACTGGGTCGATATGCACATCTTTTACCATAGTCAGGTATTCTTTGCCGTCTACCGTCAGGTTGACTGGCTGGCTCTGCCCAACAACGTTGTACAGCTTCACAAACGGCATGTACGGCACGCTCGCGTTAAAAGACTCTTGGCCTTTATGGTACACAGTGACTGGAATTAATCCCTGGTCTCGCAGTGTTTTGACTTTTTTACCAGTAATTTCCCGTGTCACGCCTTCAAGCGTTGCTATATCTGAACTCATCTAGTTAGTAATCCTCATTTCAAATTTATGTATAGTATAACAGATTGAGCTACTTTAGAAAAATAGTCGATGCTTTTGATACGTAACACCTGCTATGAGGTGCTACAGACCAAGTTTCTTCAAGAATTGACCAGTGTAGGATTTTTTGACTTTCATCACATCTTGTGGCGTACCCTCTGCGATAACCATGCCACCTTTCGCACCGCCTTCCGGACCCATGTCTATGATATGGTCAGCAGATTTGATCACGTCAAGATTGTGTTCAATGATAATCATACTGTTACCAGTATCGACAAGCTGGTGCAAGACTTCCATCAACCGCTTGACGTCATCCATATGTAGTCCTGTCGTCGGTTCGTCTAGCACGTAGAGTGTACGACCAGTGGAGCGCTTGGACAGCTCGGTTGCCAGTTTGATGCGCTGTGCTTCGCCGCCACTGAGTGTCGTTGCAGACTGGCCGAGTTTCATATAGCTCAATCCGACTCGTACAAGCGTCTCGAGTTTGCGCGCGATCGCCGGTACGTTTTCAAAAAACTGCAACGCTTCTTCGCAGGTCATCGTCAATATATCCGCAATAGTTTTGCCTTTGTAATGGATCTCTAGAGCTTCGCGGTTGTATCGCTTGCCCTTGCACACCTCACACGGTACATACACATCTGGCAAAAAGTGCATTTCGATCTTGATCTGTCCGTCACCGGTGCAGTTTTCGCATCGGCCACCTTTGACGTTGAAGCTAAACCTGCCTGGTTTGTACCCACGTATTTTGGCTTCAGGTGTCGCGGCGAACAGGTCACGTATCGGCGTGAACAGCCCGACATAGGTTGCTGGGTTACTCCGTGGCGTACGACCGATCGGCGACTGATCGATAATGATAACTTTATCCAGGTTATCGATGCCCTCAATGTCGTCGTGGCGGCCAACCGCTTCATGCGCGCGGTTCAGGCGTACGTGTAGTTCGCGTGCAACAATGTCGTTCACGAGCGTACTCTTGCCTGAGCCACTCACGCCGCTGACTACTACCATTTTACCCAAAGGGATTTCGACATCTATGTTCTGCAGGTTGTGCTCGCGCGCATTCCGTACTATGAGCGATTTGCCGCTGCCTTTTCTGTAGGTTTTCGGCGGATCAATACCGATCTCTCCGCGTAGATACTGACCGGTAATGCTGTCCTTGGCCTTGGCTACTTCTGCGGGCGTACCATGAGCGACGACTTCGCCTCCATGCACACCAGCGCCAGGACCAATATCTAGTAGATAATCAGCTGTCCGGATCGTGTCTTCGTCGTGCTCAACGACAAGGACTGTGTTGCCAAGCTCTTTGAGTCGCTTGAGCGTCGCAATCAGTCGTTCGTTATCACGCTGGTGGAGACCAATCGATGGTTCATCAAGTACGTACAGCACGCCCTGCAAACCGCTACCGATCTGAGTCGCTAGTCGTATACGCTGAGCTTCGCCACCAGACAGCGTGTTGGCGCTCCGTGCCAGGGTCAAATACCCCAAGCCAACCTGGTTCAAGAACCCTAGTCGTTCGTTAATCTCTTTGATAATCTGCTTGGCGATACGAAGCTGCGTATCATTGAACGATATAGCACCAAAAAACTCCACTGCATCTTCGACGTCCATTTCACAGATGTCCATGATGGACGAGTCTGCCACGGTCACTGCCAGCACCTCTGGCTTGAGTCGCCTCCCGCTACACGCGTGGCACGGTTTCTCGACCATGAACCGCTCAATTTCTCTGCGCATGAACTCGCTGTCGGTTTCTTTGTGGCGGCGCTCCAAATTAGGT
>CALLJT010000093.1 GCA_938050265.1 Candidatus Saccharimonadia bacterium | reverse complement strand
TTTTAGCTGGGGACTATGAGCTGTCGCCGTCTATGGACGTCGCAGAGATTGTCGCATTGCTTGCTGCAGGAGAAAACTCGTTCCGAGCGGTCACCATACTGCCTGGTCAGCGGCTAGATCAGGTCGAAGCCGCACTGGTGTCCAGTGGTTTTAGTGCTTCTGACGTACAGGCCGCACTGAACCCAGCCAACTATAGCGGTCACCCGGCTTTGCTGAATAAGCCACCGGCAGCTAACCTCGAAGGCTATATTTACCCAGACACGTATAACATTAGTCCTTCGACGACCGTGAGCGAGCTTATTGAACTTGCGCTTGATGAAACTGCTGCGGTGTTTACGCCTGACGTCGTTTCGTCATTACAGTCTCAGCATGGGCTCGGCGTGCATGAGGCTGTTATTCTCGGTTCGATCGTTGAACGCGAAGTAGCCAATGCTGATGATCGGTCGAAGGTATCTCAGGTGTTCCTCAAACGTTTGAGAGAAAACATTTCACTCGGCAGTGACCCTACATCGCTTTATGGCGCGCTGCTTGCGGGTCTTGAGCCAGCTGTAGACGTGGACACGCTGTATAACACGCGCCTCTATCCGGGTCTACCCCCAGGCCCAATCAATAACGTGAGCGAAGCATCAATCCAAGCGCTTGTGAGCCCCGCGACAACTGACTATCTGTTCTTTGTGTCTGGCGACGACGGCACGACGCATTTTTCTCGTACACTTGCCGAACACGAAGCGCTTGCCGCCCAGTACTGCATAGAGCTGTGTCGGTCGTATTGACGCGTAGATTGACGAAATTACACGATTTTGCTAAAATTGTGCGTGTACAGGAGACAGACGCGACAGGTATCTGTACAGATTGAATAAGGAGCACGAAAGACATTCGTAACCAAGTACACGAGTCATATGTAGCCGATACGCCAGTCGTAAAGACAGTAGGTGTAGTTCAGCGCACACTCGACACATTTTCACATGCTTTGCAGCGTACGCTGTTTCGTAGCAAAAAACGGGCGATTCGCTACAGTTTGCTCGGGCTAAACATCGTGTTTGTACTCGGTGTTGCAGTATTTATTCTAAGCTCTCGCAATACCGGAACTACGGCAGGCACACCTGCACTAAACCTCATTGCAGAAGAAGAAGTTGCCGATCCGCTCGATACGCTTTCTGGTGCTGATATCGCACTGAACGTTGCGTTGATGTCCGGCATAGATGAAGCATCTGCGGTCGTACACAACATTGACGCTGAGAGTGTCAAAAAATCAGTTGTGCATAGTGGCGCACAGTCCATCGCAAAGCCAACCATCCTCCGCACCGACCTCAAGTCTAAGAACGACATCGTGACACACACGGCCAAGGACGGCGACACCGTCGAATCAATTGCGATTGCTTACGGTGTAAGCTCTAACAGCGTACGCTGGTCAAACGATAACCTCAGTAACTACGATTTAGACGTCGGTGACAAAGTCGTGGTACCACCTGTCGATGGAATTGTATACAAAGTAGCCGACGGCGACACCCCGAAATCTCTTGCGAGCCGCTACCGCAGTGACGAGAAGCGAATTATTGCATTCAACGACGCAGAAATTGACGGCCTCACAGAGGGCGAAAACATCGTTATACCAGACGGCGAAATCGTCCCAGTGTATCGTGCACCTGCATCGACAGCTACTGTCGCATCATATTCGTATAACGCTGCGTATGGTGGCAACCTGTACGCACCAGGTAACTGCACATGGCACACTGCCAACCGCCGTGCCGCTATAGGCAAGCCGCTCCCGAGCAACCTTGGTAACGCAGCCACATGGTACCCACGCGCAGCCGCAGCAGGTATGGCAGTAGGAAGAACTCCACAGAAGCACGCAGCAGTACAAACCGGCTGGACTGGCTGGGGTCACGTTGGCTTTGTCGAAGAAGTATACGAAGACGGCAGCATGCTCATGTCCGAAATGAACTACAACTGGGTCCTCTATGCGACACGCTCAAAAGTAGTCCCAGCAGAAGTCGCCAACACATACTGGTACATTTATTAAACCCTAGTAAAGAGTGATGTCTCCTCTGATTGATGTCTAAGGTATTGTAGTTTTTTGCCGTTTTTTGTAATCGCTTATAGTATGGCGTGTATACTGTGGTGTATATGAGGATTTTATTTTTTGGAGACAGCATCACGCAAGGGTTTTGGGCCAAGGATGGGGGTTGGGTTGAGCAGATTCGGTGGCATTTTGACAATAAAGCAATCAAGGATTTGAACAATAACAAGCAGCCGTCGGTCTTTAACGTTGGTATTTCAGGAGATACAACTCGTGAGCTTCTCAAGCGCATTGAATCTGAAACAATAGCGCGGATATGGCGCGATGAACCAATTATAGTTATGATTGCTGTTGGGACGAATGATGATGTGTTTGAAGCTGATGACCCAGACGAATTTAAAGAAAACCTAGAGAAGATAGTACATATTGTTGAGCCGCTTGCGCAACATGTGGTGCTCGTCGGTAACCCAGCATGTGACGAGGCTCTCACGACGCCAGTGGCTTGGGGTGATTTTTCGTATACCAACAAAGAGCTGAAGCGTTCTGAAAAACAGATCAAACAGGTCGCTGATGAGCGCAAGGTGCATTTCGTGCCAATATTTGACGATTTTAAAGCCAAGCTGGATGCCGGTAGCGAACTGCTTGCTGATGGGCTGCACCCAAACGATAGCGGCCATTTGCTTATGGCTAACAAAGTATTGCCTCAACTGAAGGAACTCCTGAAATGAAGAGTGTTTCGATAACTGATGCGAGCCGTGAACCCGTCTATGAACTGGTGGGTGTGTCGTGATTGAATTTGTGTATTTTGACGTAGGCGGTGTTGCGCTTATAGATTTTTCAAAAACAAACAAGTGGGATGAACTTCGCGATAATCTGAGTTTAGATGACGAAGGAATAGCCATGCTTGAAACATTCTTTGACACGGCAAGCGATCGGGCATGTCGCGGCTTGGTAGATGTCGATGAATTTTTAAAAGAGCTGGCTCCTCATATTACGAGATCTTTGCCTGATGGATTTTCTTTACTTAAAGATTTTGTTGATCGGTTTGAAAAAAACGAAACCATGCAGTCAGTTGTCGATACAGTATCTAAAAAATATCGCTACGGCTTACTCACAAACATGTACTCAAGGATGCTCGACGAAATACACCGACAAAAACTGTTACCGGAGGCTCAGTGGGAAGTGGTCGTAGACTCAAGTGTCGTGCACCTCATCAAGCCTGAGTCTCAGATATTCGAGCTCGCAACTGAGCGGGCCGGGGTGGACCCGAGGCATATACTATTTATCGACAACACGCAGCGCCATCTCGATGCCGCCCAAAAGCTTGGCTGGCAGACGCTGCTGTATGACCCTTCAGACCCAGCTACGTCGAGTCAGCTTATTTTGTCTGCAGTAGCGTAGCGCGCATTTTTTCGAACCGCGCTTGGTCTACATTTTGCTTCTCGCCTGGGTTGACTCTGTTTTTTTGAGTTCGTTGTTGATCTGAACGACCAACTTTGTTGACGACAGGTATTACCATGGGGCTGCGGCCAGTTTTGTCGTAGAGAAAGTGCGTGACGTGGTCGCGGATCTCCGCTTTAAATCGATCGTGCTCAATACGGCCGTAGCGCTGGTTGACCGCTCTACGAAGTTCACTGCGCAGCTCATTGAGCAGCGTATCCGCGCCTTTCATCTCTATGAAGCCGCGGCCTATGATGTCCGGGCTCCCGGTAAGCTGTTTCGTGCGAGCGTCAATGGTGAGTACGATAGTTACGATGCCGTCATGCGCAAGCAGTAGACGATCTTTGATTGCGACCGTGCTTGCAGGTGACCCGTTTTGATCTATTAGGATGCTCCCGTGGGGAACTTCACCGAGCGCCTTGATCTTTTTTTCGTCTATAGCAAATGAACTACCGTTTTCAGCAAGTATTACGTTGCTACGTGGTACGCCTGACTCAACAGCAATGTCTGCGTGGTAGTTGCGCCGGACAGATCCACCGTGCACCGGTACCAAAAATTTCGGTCGCACGAGCTTGATCATGTCTCTGAGTTCATCGCGCCGTGCGTGGCCCGACACGTGTAGTGGTCCACACCAGTCGACTGCATGTGATACGTGACGGAACAACTGGACGCCTTGTTTCTTTAGTCGGTTGCTGATCGCAGCATACCTAATCTCATTACCGGGTATCGGTGATGAACTGATCACGACCGTATCGCCTGCGTTCAGGTTTACGTGTCTATGATTGCCTTCGCTCATGCGCTGTAGTGCCGCATTTGGCTCGCCCTGCCCACCGGTGCACATAACGAGCAGCTTATCTGGCGCTATCGTACTGGCTTGCTGGATCGGGACAACGGTGCCTTTCGGGACCTTCAGTATGCCTTGCCTTACGGCTATTTCTGAATATGCGAGCATGCCACGCCCATCAAGTGCCACGTTCCGACCTGCAGCTACAGCAGCGTTGATGATCATTTGTGTGCGGTTCATGTTGCTTGAAAACGTTGCAACAAATATTCGGCCACTCGCATTCCCTATGATGTCATGGAAGCTTTTTTGCAGTGTGCTTTCTGTTGGTACGCGCCCTTCGACTTCGGTATAGCTACTCTCGCTGAGAAGCAGTAATACCCCTTTGTCGCCGAGCTCTTTGAGTCGGCCAGTGTCAGTCGGTCGTTTGTCTAGGGGCTCTGGGTCAAGCCGGAAGTCGCCGGTTGCTACAATACGGCCAACTGGCGTGGTAATACATATGGCAGCAGCATCAGGCAACGAATGCGTGACGCGAATGAACTCGACCGTAAACATGCCTATAGCAAGCTCCTCTTGTCTATCGAGCTGCGTTGTTATTGTGTGTGGTGTGTATTCTTGGCCAGTCACTGCCGCGAAGCCTTCGAACGCTTGCTCGATGACGCCGATTGTGTAGGGCGAGCCGTAAATAGGGGCAGGGTATAGCGGCACAGTGTGCTTCAGTGCGCCCATGTGGTCGAGATGCCCGTGGGTAATGACATACGCTTTTATTTTGTGTTTGATTGACGCAAGGTAGGCGGTGTCGTTTATCTCGTAGTTCACGCCCGGCAGATCTACGCCCAGGTTGATGCCGCAGTCGAGAATAAGTGCATCGTTGCCATATTCAATGACAGCCATGTTTTTTTCGCCGACGTCATTGAGCCCACCGAGAAAGGTTACTTTGAGTGCGTTCTGAACAATAGCCTGCTCGGAGCCGCTTCGGTCTTTCGCTTGATCTGCGCGTGCGTATGCACTGAGTGCGCGTTCTGCGTCGTCTTTGTTGCGGCGCTGCGCACGAATTGCCGCACCGCGGCTTTTGCTTGAGCCTTTTACGGCCCGCTTTGTTGATTGTTTTTTCATATATTTTCCTTTACTAGAAAATGGTTATTGAAATACTAGGATGTTCTTACTGGGCTATATGTATACAGATGTATCGTTTGCCCTGATGATAAAAGTGTTGCGCCGTTCACAGTGGTGAGTCGACTGATTTTTTTTACAAAGAGAATGTCTTAGATGCATGAATAATATCACACCATAACCATAATGTCAAATATGCGGTTTAGTCTTCTTGCCCACTGCTCGTGCCAAGTTGCTGTAGGGGTTCACGTGTTAGTCCTGCGTGCATTGCAGCTTGTAAGAGTTCAGTGAACTGCATTGATGCTCCGGATTGTTCGAGTATATCTTTTGTGATTGGATTAGAGAGAAGGTGGGAATAGATACCTAGGTAGTTGTCAAGAGTTCTTGTGTCGCCTTCATCTCCTTCACCTTTTTGAGCGAGGGATTTTAGATATTCGGTGAATGATTCTACGCCGGATAGCTGCCTTAGCAAGTTATCTGAGACTTGTTTTTCCGAGGTTACAGAATATCCGCTGTGTATGTCTGGGGTTGCTGGGGCATACGATGGCTTTTCGACTGGGGACATCCCGTTGGAGATTTCAATCAGTAGGCCTGCCATTGCCGCTGGTGCACCCTTTTCATTGTCTTCGTAGTTGTGTAGTACGAAATGAGACCTCTCCAGTACTAATTTTGATAGGTCACTTAGTCTATGCGAAGCATCTTCGGGCCTCGACTTGAATAGTTCCGGGTTCCGACTGCCTAATCGTTGCTCTCGCACTTCTTGAGGGGCAAATACTCCAATAACGATTGTCTCAGGAACAATAAACGGGAACACGTTGTTGGGGCGCTGAATGAAACCTAGATTAGCTGGTATCACCGGCACCTTATCACTATTCGTTATGTCGAAATAGTACATTTCAACACTTTTGTTAGCAGCTGGTTTTACTGTTTCTATCGTATACCCATTGCGTCGAACAGCGGGCACGTCATGGGTAGGGTCAACAGACCACATCCTGTTCTCGGCGTACGAATCTCCTGGACGCCAGTCTCGCTCTAGTGCGCGCGTTGCTGGATCGCATACCTCAGCTACTCCTGCTTCTTGCATGGCTTTCTGCGTGAGGTACGTTTTTCCAGAGCAAGACTCACCGACCACAGCGATATAATGTGGATTATCTGGCAGTGATAGATAGACGTTTTGTTCGACGATAGGCGGTTGTTGTTCGTAGATCAAGGGTATACCTATATCATAAATATTTATCATATCATACTATAACTGTAATGTCAAGTGTATCGTCGTGGTGCAATGACAGTGTTCAGCCATACGGCTTTGGTGGGTTTACTGATTAATGGTGATATACATATTGCAAAAAGGCGTTATACTGTACGTAATATGTTTGTAGACAGCACACGAGTTTTGGTAAAAGCTGGCAATGGCGGCAATGGGATCGTTAGTTTTCGGCGTGAGCGCTATATATCCAAGGGTGGCCCAGACGGCGGTGATGGTGGTAATGGCGGCGATGTCGTATTTGTGGCAAGCACGAACCAGGACACTCTGGCTCAGTTCCGTTTCAATAAAGAGGTCCGAGCACAGGACGGCAACAATGGCGGCAATGCAAAAATGCACGGCAAAGGCGGCGAAGATCTCGTAGTCCATGTGCCAGTCGGCACACAAGTCCGTCGGGGCGACGATGTCTTGTTTGATTTAACAGAAAACGATCAAAGAGAAATTGTCGCACGAGGCGGCAAAGGCGGGTTCGGAAACGCGCACTTCACCAGCAGCGTCAGGCAGGCACCTAAAATCGCTGAAAAAGGCGACGAAGGTCAGACGTTCGAAGTCGAACTAGAATTAAAGATCATTGCAGATGTCGGACTCGTTGGTCTACCAAATGCTGGCAAAAGCACTCTGCTCGCCAGCGTGTCCGCCGCAAAGCCCAAAATAGCCAACTACCCGTTCACTACGCTTAATCCGCACCTGGGTGTCGTTACTGTAGGCGACTCACGCGACGCACAAGAACTCCTGATCGCTGATATACCAGGTCTCATAGACGGCGCAAGCGAAGGTAAGGGCCTCGGCGACGAGTTCCTCAGGCATGTAGAACGCACGCAGGTGTTGCTGCATATGGTCGACGCGTATTCTGACGACGTGGCGCGTGATTACGCGGTCATTCAGAACGAGCTCAAAAACTATAAAGTCGATCTGTCTACCAAGCCTCAGCTGGTAGCGCTGACGAAAATTGACGGGTTAGATCAAGACATCGTGGACGATCAAGCTGCTCAGCTACAGAAAGCCAGCGGTGCACCCCGCGTGTACCCTATATCTGCACTGTCTAAGCAAGGTCTACAACCACTGCTGTATGACTTACAGGCGGCATCGCACACGCAAAAACAAGCCGCACAGGAGCAAGCAGATGAAGAAGGTGTGGTTATCGGCATCGAAGACACCTCACGCATCGACGACACATGGTCGGTCGAGTACGACGAAAAACACAACAAGTTGTTTGTAAGCGGACAGAAAATTGAGCGATTTGCCAAGCGAACAGATTTCGCCAGCGAAGACGGCGTGAGGCGGCTGAGAGATATCATGCGCAAAATGGGCATCATACGATCAATCGACAAGAAACACACAGAAGCCGGCGTCAAAATATACTTTGGCAGCAATACTGAAGACTACATGGACTACTGAGGCAGCATAAATGGACAGCACGGATCATACCACGAGGCCCACGAGGTCACTAGAAGTCACGCAGATAGGGACTGCGCGGTATTATTGGGCGCATTATTCAGCGGTTATGCCACTGCATTGGCTATTGCCAGTATGTGTTGGCGTTGCGAAAGTACTGGCGTGGCGTATACCCGCACTTTTAGTGTCGTATTTGGTATCTGACCTCCAAGCCGGCAAAGACACCCAGTATGTTCGTACATTGCTCATTGCGGCAGGCTGTGTGTTGTTGGCGGAGGTGATTTTGCGCGTCGTGTGGCATTACGGCAACCATTTGCAGTCTCGAGTAATTGCGCGCGTCTACCGAGAAAGCTACGACAATCTACTGCAAAAATCACTCGGGTTTCACGGCGACAATTTCTCTGGTGCGACGGCTACGAAGATCATCAAACTAGCGGACGGTTCAGAGCGGTTCAGTGACTTTTTGATGGATCGAGCGCCTGACTTCATAGCGACGTTTTTGTTCGCCGTGTTTGTTATTGGTTCGGAAGGGCTTGTTGCAATTGGCTTGTTGATCGTGTCTTTTGTGCTGTTTGGGGTTGTGGTGTCTCCTTTTTTGCGCCGAAAAAACCAGCTCCAGGATGACAG
>CALLJT010000092.1 GCA_938050265.1 Candidatus Saccharimonadia bacterium | reverse complement strand
GATGAGAACGACCCCATAGTTCAATGGATCGAATACTTCCCTCCGACGGAGTAGATCTGCGTTCGAATCGCAGTGGGGTCACCAATAAAATAGCCCTCACTCATGGAGTGGGCTATTTTATTGTTACCTATCTGGGTTTGGACGCAGCTTGTCGACAGACAAAGCGTTCGCAAAATAGTCACAGCCCCCAGCTGCTATGCAGCGGGCGGCTGGATTATTTTGGTTCCTCTCATCGCAGTGGGGTCACCAGCAAAAAAGCTCCTTTCATTAGGGGCTTTTTTACTGGTGGGGATGCGTTGACTTCAGTGGACCTATCACAAGTAGGGTCAGCGGCTAAGACTAACTCTCGAAGCTTTCGTAGACATGTAAGTATTCTGACTTATGGTATTCAAAGAGCTCATCGTCTGAGAAGAATCGTGCAACTTCTGTGACGCCAGATTCCGCTGAGTCAGACGCATGGACAAGGTTTCTACCGGTATCCATAGCCATATCACCCCTGATCGTACCGGCATCCGCTTCTCGTGGGTTCGTCGCGCCAAGGATAACGCGGATCGAACTCACACAGTCTACGCCCTCAAGCGCAAAAGCGATGACCGGTGAGCTTTTCATGAACTTTTCGAGGCCTTCGTAGAAAGGCTTGTTCACGTGCTCTTCGTAGTGACCCTGCAACAGCGCAGAATCTAATGACATCATTTTCATGCCAATTATCTTCAAGCCTTTTTTCTCAAAACGTGCAATTATCTCGCCCGAAAGCCCGCGCTGTACTGCATCTGGTTTCAAGATTATTAATGATCGTTCCATGCCTGCTGTTCTCCTGTAACGTGTGTTTTGTTTGATAGGTATTTTGTATGCCAATTGTAGCACACCCTCCCCTCCCAAAAAGTTTCTGCGGCCGCAGAAACTTTTTCACTATCTACTGAGGCGTGCTGCACGAGTGTCTCGAGCTAACCCAGTAAGTGCTTGAATCGCAGCTTCAGATCTCTACCGTTATCGATATGATTAGTTTCGATATATGTCACCCACTCGGCCACGCCGAAAAACTGCGCGGCTACATAGAGCTCTTCCTTGCACGGATACGGGTGAATCCATACACTCTGCTGGAGTATCTGAAACCCCAAGCCCCTGAGAGAATGAGTAAACGCCACGCGCTGTTTTTTCTGCTCTTCTGGTATATCGAACATTACCAAACGCCATGTATTATCCCACGCATCAGGAATAGATACACAGAGGTCGATTACTGCCCTTCTCTTGATTCTCTTTAGAGCTTTTTTGGTCAATTCAATTCCATGACTATAGTCACCACGCACCAGTCCTTGAGTCTTCATGTAGCGCGCAATCCGAATCAGCTCACGTTCACGCTGGCGACGATCCAAGCTCTTAGACAGTTTGCCCATAGGCGTGTCTAGTAGCTGAACCGCATTTGGCGCAACTATCATCGTACCTAGTATCGATCCAGTCGCTATACCCAAAAGTAGCGCATCCACGCACGCACTCGTTTCCTTATTCTTAGACATGCAAAAATTATGACGGCCGCAGAAACTTTTTGCACATTAGTTATTGGTTAATTTTTTTGATACAGCATGAGTTATCTCCCATCTCCCATCTCCCATCTCCCATCTCCCATCTCCCATCTCCCATCTCCCATCTCCCATCTCCCATACCAGTGTCGCACAATGGTGACCATAGCTGTTATACTTATGGTTATGCTATTTGCGAAATCTAAAACTGATTTTCTTGAGTATCTTGAGATCGAGCAAGGTCGTTCGCAAAAAACAATCGAAAACTACGACCATTATCTCGCCCGGCTCATTGATTTTGCTGGTGACATAACGGTAGCCGACATCAACGCAGAACTCGTAAGAAAATGGCGCCTCTGGCTCAACCGACTCGGCACCAACACTTCGGATGAACTCGGCAAAAGTACGCTCAACTACCACCTCATCGCACTCCGCAGCTACTTGAAGTTCTGCGCCAAACGAGACATCCCTACCTTATCCCCTGACAAGATAGAGCTGGCTAAGACAGCCCGCAAACAAGTCACGTTTCTGAACGAGAACGAGCTGGAACGACTGTTCAATATGCCTGATCTGAACACAATTATCGGGCTCCGTGACCGCGCCATACTCGAACTACTGTTCAGTAGCGGCCTCCGCGTATCGGAGCTCGTGGGGCTGAACAAAGGCGACGTCAACCTAAAACGCAAAGAGTTCATGGTGCGTGGAAAAGGCCAAAAAGACCGCCCGGTGTTCGTGAGCGATGCAGCCGCATGGTGGCTGACACAGTACGCAGAAAAACGATCCGACAACAGCCAGCCACTGTTTATTCGCTATTCTGGCAGCAAAAAAGTCAACTTGTCTGGTAATTTTTATCGCCTGACAGCCCGCAGCGTCCAGCGGCTCGTCAGTAAATACGCACTGCTCGCAGGTATCACAAAAACAGTCACGCCACATACGCTCCGTCACAGCTTTGCGACTGACCTTATCATGAACGGGGCCGACGTGCGCTCTGTACAGTCGATGCTCGGACACAGCAATATTGCTACCACGCAGATCTACACACATATAACCGACCCACACTTAAAGTCAGTACACCAGTCATTTCATAACAAATCAGACTAACAACCTGAGCGCCCTATCAGGGTTCTTGAGCACTCACTACGGACTTGGTGACGCGTTCCAGTCAATTTCTTCCATGTGTACAGAAGTAAACGCGATAGGGCTTCCACACGAAGGATAGACAGCAGGATTAGCAACACACATATGCACAATCCGCATGCACCCCACCGTTCCGCTCGGCCCTGTTCGTACGAGCGGGAGCGTACCGTTCCACCCTGACTGATCCCACATACCATCGCCGTTCGTGTCCGATAAGTCCTCTGTGTCGATGTAGGCCATCAAACCAGATGCTACGTCACACTCCAGTGTCAGACCGCTACCCGTATAGCCACCATAAAACTCAAGCCGTGCGGCTTCAGCTGGCTGCTCGTTAGGCCCGACAAAACAATCGGTCGGCGGCAGCCCAGCGTCTGGCCCGTCTGGGTCAACGAATGCGCAGAAAGCAGTGTAGTCTATCGAATAGTCACATCCCGAAGGAGCCAAGGTGAGGTTCAAAGCGTCGAGCGGTACATGGGGCAGTCCGATCGGAGAATGGCCAGAACCAGGAACAGTAACGCCACCGGCACCGTCTGGATCACTTGGGTTGTACAGCACGTCCATGATTTTTGTCTGGACGCTATCCGCAAACGGCTCTCCAGCAAACGTCGCCGCATATGCGGCAATGCTGAATGTACCTGAGTCGCCACACGCAACTGGAGGCAATGGCGGACCACCGACACATTCATCATGCGTACGAGTCGTGTCGACTTGGTCGATATACAACAGCTTACATATGCCGTCGAACACTTGAAGCGCAGCTTCTGGCACATCACCACCGCCAGAAAACGGCACACTCGCTCGGATACGCCTCACAACATCATTTGCCCGCGCAGTTACATCGATGCCTCGCTGCGCACCTGAAAACCCAACTGGGCCACTACTGTCAGTACCTGCAACTTGTATGTTTGCTGGTTCGTACAGCGGACTAATACGCATGAAAAACTGCTCTACGTTTTCGCTGTCTACGTCTATGCTGATGTTGCACGACGTATTACCTGCAGTACTACACTGCACCTCTACATAGTCGCCACGACTACCGCTATCGAAGGTATGAGTGTTCGTGCCGCCCGAACAAGGTGTGAAAAACATATAGTCGGTTTTGTTGATCAGGTTGGCACGCGACACGTTATTAGGGTTACTGATCGCCGTCAGGTCAACGCGCAGTACCGGTGTAGAATCAGTGCCAAGTGCGGCTGGATGATCACTGCAGGTGAAGTTTGTATTCCCTCCAGGGTCTGGATGACCCCACGACAGATCTATCGTTTCGAAGTTGTTACCGGTAGCAGCGTTCTCTAGCATGACGATTTTGGAGCTACCCGGCTGAACGCCGTCATATTGTAGCTCACCCGGGGCATCGTCGAACAACGCGCAGGTGATCACTACTGTACCGTCACCACTCAGATCGCCGCCGTTAGTCAGCCCGGACGGGTCACAGCTAGTCTTCGTGCCTGATGGATCGTTGTAGCCTGGCGTATTGTTTCCGATCGCAGTGATCACGTCGTTCACACCGGACTCAGCGGCATACAGTGCTACTCTGCTCAACTGTCGATCGACTGCTTGCCTCTGTTCACGAGCCATGAGCCTCGTGAAACCAATGGTAATCAGAGATATAATAATCATGAACAACGCTGCCACTACAATTGACACAAACCCAACTTGCTTCGCATCCTGAATGGTGAGCGGTGCACGGCGGACGGTGGATCCGTGTAACATATCGTCGTTGGTCGCTGGTCGTTCGTTAGTTGTCTTCGCACTCATAGCCTATAGCCTCTTAGTTACTGTTACTGATAAATTGGACGTTGCACAAAACTCTGACGCTGGTCCCGGTTGACACTGTGCGTAATCACCAAAGCCCGCTAAGAGGTCTGTCCCTCCATACGCGACACCGATATCTACTTGATAGACACTGTCAGGTACGACTTCCGTAACTGCAAACCGTGACAGTCGCATACCTTCTGGCAGCAAGCTTCTTCCGTCTGCTGGGTCTGTGCTGAGGTAGTTCGCAGGTGGAGCGAGACAGCCCGCTGCCAGGTCTTCCACCCACAGCGCGTGCTTTTGCTCTTTGAGGTTCACATCAGGTGACGTACGAATCACGCGTTTATCTATCGCTGCTGTATATCTCCGTGAACCAATGCAGAAATGCCCTGTGCTATCTGCTGCCGGAGGGTTAATAATCGGACCAGTCTTGAGAGACGCAAGGTCCGTGACTGAATCGGTACCATACCGTATGGATTCTGCTACCTCGTCTATGATCACACGAGCGGCTTCTTGAGTTCGGGCAGAAATAACACCACGGTAATACATGCGGGTCAGCTCAATTACACCAGCAGTCGCCATCAACAGTACAAGAGAAAATATCGTCGTAGCGATCAGGAGTTCTATGATAGTAAACCCTGACTGTTTTTGGCTGGTACGTTTCATACTAAAGCGCCCCTAGTCGGTAGTAGAGCGTCGTGTTGTTTGTGGACGCTGAGTTTATACTCTCCCACGAAACTTGCAGTGTATACACACCGTTTCCGTCCAGAGAATTTTCGATCAGATACAGCCCATCTACATCTACGGTCCCCTGGCCATTACGGCGGCATTCGGCGGCACCGGTAGCGACAGAGGTGCCGTCAGGTTTCATACAGAATGTCCCAGTTGGTGCAGGAGACGCAGTTTTGAGTATCTCGACCTGGCTCTCTGCAATTTTCAATGCCTCGCCTCGTTCCTGGGCGGTTCGCCCCATGTTCGCGGCATTATTTGCTAGCCCAAACGCTCCTGCAAGAGCGATGCCGATAACCGACACGGTGATCAGTACTTCGACGATGGTGTCCCCCCGTTGGGTAGTTTGTCGTGCGCGTTGGTCCGCGCTATTTATCATGTTCATGTTGTATCACACTCCGTTCTGTATCCATCACTGCCTTCGATGCTAAGCTCAACCGAAGACGGTGCGGATGCTCCTATGTTGACCGACGCTCGTTTATCATTGCTAGCCTTAAGGCATATTTCTATGCCCTCTGGATAGGTGACGAACCCCACGTTTGGCGACGGTGATGGGATATTAGCGATTCGTGTTTCTGCCTGTGCTACCCCGAACCCAGCAGCACTATGAGACGGCTGCACTCCGCCAACCCGCACTGCCTGCACCGACGAGTTGCCGCTCGATAGTGACGTACCGCTCAAGTCCGTAAACACCCCAACCAAACTCAGCGTCTTGCTACCGTTCAGTGGTGCTGACTCGCTGCCCTTAAACACCTCTGTTACTTCGAGGCCGTTCACGAAACTCACTTCTTCGTACGTGCCTGCACCGTCCACGACAGCGATCGGTTCGGCCAACTCCAGGCTCGGACTCGCAAGCTCAGTTACCGAACGATCACCAGCTACCGTATACACATGCATGTCTATGCCGCTATCTGGGTTAAAATGCAGTACCTTGCCTAGATATATACAGTCGTTCGTAGACCCAACACCAGTTGTGACGGTAGTCGGCCGGATAGCAAGCGACCCGCCGTTGTCATAACACTCCAGCCCGTTTTCAGGAAAATACCCCACTGGCACATCGTTAATGACGTCGCGCATGCGACTCTCAAAATCAAACACCGCCTGGTTAAACTCAGTACGCTGTCTCCAGTCAGTCATGCTCCGTACGGCTACTAGCAGCAAAAACGAAGTCAACGCGAGGAATATAAGCGTCTCTACTATCGTGTACCCATTGCCGACACGGCCGGACTTAAGCGTACGCACGCCACCCCTGTTAATTCCCATGAGGTAAGTATACCATAAGCGAGATCTGGAATATAGAATTCCTGAGCTACAGTCACTTTTTTCTCCGCGAGCAGTATAAGCGTAGTGCAGCCAGAGACGCCCCTCTTAGGGGTGGCCCTGCGTGAAACGCTACTCGAGAGGAGAAAGTGACTGTGGGTCAGATAGAACTCAGCGTTCAAATATTCTATACTCTGAACTCTACAGAAAAAGGAACGCGTCTGTGTACCAGTCGATTAGCTGCTGGCCGTACAGATAGCTGACGAACAGGCCAGCAATCAGGAACGGACCATACGGTATTTTGATTGTGCGGCGATCTTTAGACTTGATCATTTGCGGCGCCGCCGACAGTAGGCCTAGAACCGATGCAAAAAACAACGCCATCCATGCAGTGAGCGGACTCCCAAGAAAAAATGCCATCGCCACACCAAGCCGATAATCTCCGTCGCCGATCCATGTGCCTTTTGAGTACACATGCAGCGCCCAGAACAACCCTGCCGACACGACAAGCGCACCGCCCAAACCAAGCAGCCCACTGCCCAAGGACTGTCCTTGTCCAGTAGTGGTGTTGACTTGGGTGACTTGGGTGTATGTTCGGATGAGCCAATGAAACACACCGACGTAGATGAGTGGGTACACTAGTTTGCTTGGCAGTAAAAACCACTTGAAATCAGACACAACTAACGCTGCCATGATCACAAGCCCAATAAGCCACAGCCCGAACAAAGCGATATGAGCACTCGTAAGCTCAAACGGAAACCAGACGTACGACACGACAAACGCAGCACCCATACCAAGCTCCACGAGCGGGTAGTAAGCCGACAAAGATTCGCTACAGTACCGACACTTCCCACGTTGCAGCAACCAGCTCACGATCGGGATAAGGTCTCTCACCCCAAGCTGCTGACCACACGCGTCACAGGCCGACCGCCCCCGCACCCAGTCACGACCAGCGTGTAGCCGATCAGCAAGTACAAGTGCGAAGCTACCGCAGGCCGCACCGATGAGAAATAAATATATGGCTATAAGAGTGTTCATACTAATAAGAAGTATATAGTATGTCGCACGGGTGACTATAGCTAAAAACGCCCGGGCATGATGCCCGAGCGATGATAGTCTCTCACCTTAAAACCTAGACTAAACGTCTATACACTGACCTTGCGGCAGGTTAGCGCTTGTCTCAGTTGCAAACTGCACAACGAACTGTCGTGACGCTGCACTTGCTTCAGCTGCACCGTCAACACCACACTTGGCTTTCGTGACGATACGCACTTTTGCGATGTCGTCTGCAGCCGTTCCAAATGCTGCAACAGCACCAGTCGCAACCGTAATGTTTGCTGTTGGCATGAAGTTATTCGCTGCTGGGTCTGCAGCAAGTTCGTACTGACTTACATCACCGAGGTCCTTCAACATCGCTTCAAGGCTAGTAGCCTCGAATACTTTGCCGTTGTTATTAGATGACCAGTTACTCACGGCTGTCCCAACGCGAGCTGCGTCAGCACGCCGTGCTTCGTTACGTTGGTTACGCTGTAGCTGTGGTACTGCTACGAGTACGATCACGAGTATCAAACCTGCAATAGCAAGTACAATCAAAACTTCGATGATTGTGAAGCCTTCGTCTTTTTTCTGTTGTAGTTTACTTAACATTATTCCCCCTTATATGGTGCTTTTAACGTTTTTTAACGCATAGGTCAATGGTACGACTAATCGCGTTAAAACACAAGCGCTTTAGCGAACGAAACGTAGACAGGATATTCAAAAAAGACTACGA
>CALLJT010000091.1 GCA_938050265.1 Candidatus Saccharimonadia bacterium | reverse complement strand
GCTGACTCGCAATACTGCTGCGCTTGTGCGTATAGTGGCTCATTCACAGCCTCAACACGCTGGCTTTCAGCATCGATAAGCCGTGTATACGTACCGTTGAGCTGTATCGGAGGGTGGATACCGTTCGGACCACCTATTTCTGCATTCATATGGCTATGGACATACACCCTGAGGTCTCGTAGCGCGTCTTCTACGCTGCCTCCTGCTTGATCGGCAGCGATCAGTCTGTCGTACCGCTCAACTGCACCTTTGCCGTTCGTAGACAATCCCACGACCGCGAGCACACCGAAGCCAACTGAGATACACAAAAACGCGAGCGCAAGACTCTTGTGTCGTGTTCGTGCGTGTGTCATGAGGATGTCATCCTGTCGTTGCTCCAAAATGTGCTTTGTTTTACGAGACTAATATTCATGGTTTTTGAGGTGTATCGCTCGGCGCTTTTTCTTTGAGTGCAGGGAAATTCTGAACAAGCATCAATAGTCCTGTCAGGCCACCAAGTACGATCGAAAATCGCATCACTAAAACAGGGTCGAAATAGATCGACGCTACGTAGGCTCCGAGTACAAAGAAAAATTTTGCAAGCCCTGCGTATATCTCCATCCAGACGATATACAGGATACGATGCTTGTCGTTGATGCTCGCGTTGTCATACATACCCTTAGAAAGTGGCATGCGGTATGCAAGGAGCGCGGGCTGACCCAATGTGCTTGCGGCTACAACACCGCCAACACCGGTCGTTATAGCCATTGCATTAGTCATGAACACATTCATGACAACGCCCCACTTCATGAGTGCCCCGCCTTTATTGCTATCAATAAATTTACCGTACATCCTAGTGCTGAATATTGATATAGCAACTGTAATGCCCGTCAGCACCCCAAGCTTTTCGTACGTATTCTCTGAAAACACCGCGATCGCTATGAGTAGCGGCCAGAATAACCCCATGATTACCACCTGCACATTCAGTGCGCCAATCGCGACAAAGTCACGTACAAACGGCGTTTGCTTGAACCCACGAAACGAAATTTTCTGATGAACTTTAACCGGCTCATTCGTCATGAACAGCGGCACCAGTGAAGCGGCGAGAACACCTATGGCAATAACTAGTGTCGCCTGTGGGGCGACAACTCCAGCGAGAATACCTCCGACGACTGGACCAACACCGCGACCGATCTGCTCAAAAATAATCATCCAGCCGAGCTCTTTGCCGCCGTGAGTACTATGCTGAATTTTAGAAAAATCGATATGGTACGCAGTAAAAAACAACGTGTTAGCCAGCGTATAGGTAAACGCCATGAACGCCAGCGGCCACTGTACCGAAGGGAACGACAGTAGCATGCACAAAAACGTGGCGGTTATGACTGTACTAATCGCGATCGTGTGTTTAGGGCCCACTCTCCCAACGATATAGGCAGCTAGAAACGACAGGGGTAACCTCAGGCCGAAAAAGAATGCGTAAAACCCAAGGATATGCGTAAGCGATACACCGTTATCGTAGAGGAATATCGGTATGAACACCCCGACAAGTCCGAACCCTAAACTTCGCACACTCATGCTCGTATACAGCTCGGTCAGTTCATTGATCTGCACCTTCCTCCACGGATGGCGAGACAAGGCATGCTTATGGATGAGTTTTTGTATCATGTTTGTTTTTTATCCTGCATTCACTATACCACGACCCACGCTGCACTGGCCTTGACTCACAGACACATTCTGGAAAAGCTTTCTTGCTTTCTTATGCCCGCTCTTGTCTGAGCCTACGAACTTTCCATGAAACCTCCGGATAGTTCGTTGCTATATGTTGGTATCCATCTGTTTCTGTATATTTAGTTTCATGGAAAATTGTAGTCCAGTCTTGAGCGGGTGCGTGCGTGTGGGTGATACGCGGTTGAGATAGGCGTGACGGGCACTAGTAACTCGCAGGGCAAGCCTGTAAAATTACTCTATGCATGTATATTTCAGCGGTATAGGCGGGAGTGGCATAGGGTCACTCGCACTTATTGCGCATCAAGCAGGTTATAGCGTTTCTGGCTCCGACCAAAAAACGTCAGACTACATAGCCAATTTGCGCGCATCCGGTATCACCAACATTACTATTGGCCAGACAACGGAAAACATCGCATCCGTACACGAAAAAACTCCTATCGACTGGTTTGTCTATTCATCTGCTGTGCCCACGGACCACCCTGAAATACAGTTTGCGGGGCAGCACGACATCAAGCACTCCAAACGAGACGAGTTCATCAACAAACTACTGCAAGACACCGGACAGCGCATGATCGCTATCGCCGGTACGCACGGCAAAACAACTACGACCGCGCACTGCATCTGGCTGTTCAAGCAACTCGGCATTCCTATTAGCTACTCAGTAGGAGCGAAACTACCGTTCGGAGCGATGGGCGAATTCGACGCCCAGGCTGAATATTTTGTCTACGAAGCCGACGAATACGATCGAAATTTCTTGTCGTTTGAACCAGCCATATCAATCATCGCAGGCATCGACTGGGACCACCCCGACATATACCCGACTCGTCCGGAATACTATGCTGCGTTTCAGCAGTTTATTGATCAGTCCGAACACACGATCATGTGGCAGTCCGATGCTGAGCGTATCGGTGCCGCTGCATCTGACCATGTATCGGCCATAGCTGACGACACTGACCTGTCCCAGCTATCGCTTATCGGCGAAGTCAATCGCCGTAACGCGTTCTTAGTCTCACATGCTGTCGCGGGCCACGATCCTGAGCAAAACTACGACATACTGAACGCGTTCCCTGGCGTATCCAGGCGGTTCGAACGGATTACAAGCAACATCTACACCGACTACGCCCACACACCAGAGAAAATCCGCGGTGCAATCGGTATTGCTTCTGAAGTATCAGGCAACATTGTCGTCGTCTACGAAGGCCTACATAACACTCGTCAGCATTTTATCAAAGACGAACTCGGTGAACTGTTTACGGGTGTCTCGCGTCTCTACGTCGTACCTAGCTACCTCGCGAGAGAAGACGAAAGCTTAGCTCTATTGACGCCCGAAGACCTCTGCCAGATCACCACAGTCCCTGAAGAGCGCCACCCAGCTCAACTCAATAACGCACTCGCCAGCACCATACGTGAGATCAGTACTGCCGGACACCTCGTGCTCTGCCTGTCTGCCGGTGGTGGTGGCAGCCTCGACGAATGGCTACGAAGAACTTTCGAACACGATAAAGAAGATCACTAGTTGAGAGACAAAGAAAACAACACATTCGCTGCTATACGGCAGGAAATCGCGAATCATCCCAGCAATAAATGGGCAAAAGAACTTGGCTACCGACCCATATACACTGCCTCCGAGCGCTCTAGGATCGTTATCATTGGCCAAGCACCAGGCAGAGCTACTCAGGCCAGTCACATCCCATGGGACGACGCCAGCGGCAAGAAACTTCGGGAGTGGCTCGATGTGTCGGATGAAACGTTCTACGATCCGGACCAAATTGCCCTTATCCCAATGGACTTTTACTACCCGGGCAAAGGCACGTCGAGCGACCTGCCGCCTCGCAAAGAATTCGCCCCACTCTGGCACCCCAAGTTATTTGCGCACATGCCAAACGTACAGCTCACGATACTCATCGGTCAATACGCGCAGAAACACTACCTAGGAAAACGCATGAAACGCAACCTTACCGAAACCGTCCACTGCTACGAAGAATACCTGCCTGAACATCTCCCGATCGTGCATAGTTCACCGCTTAACTTCCGCTGGCACAGCAAAAACCCCTGGTTCGAGGAATCTGTCGTCCCAGACCTCCAGAAAATCGTCGAGACAGCACTACTACCGCGCCGCGCCTAAGCCAATGCGTCTATCCGTTCTGCGAGCTTGTGATCTTTGTCAGTGATCGCATGCGCATCATGGCTTGTTAGCCACACCTGTGCGTAGCCCCAGCCAAGGTTAATGTCGGGGTGATGGTTTGCTGCCTCTGCTAATTCACCGACGCTGTTCGTAAACGCCAGCGCCTCAGCAAAATCCGTAAACACAAAACGCTTCACGAGCGCCTTCTGATCCGACCCTTCAGGGAAATAATCCCTCTCCTCCCATTCACTACCAACCATGTTCAATATACGTCTTTCCTTGTCGAATTGCCTCCAGAGCTTCGGGAACAGGAGGAGTCACTTTCGAAGGTAAATCAGCTGGGTCAAACCAAGCGATCTCGCTACTCATAGTTGGCTCCGCGTTATGAACCTCCCCACTATATAGTTCCACCTCAAAAAATATATCGACCCACTCCATTCGATCATTTGTGTCTTGATCAGACATCCTATGCACCGTCAACTTATGATGCAGATTTTCTCTGTTGACACTAATACCGATCTCTTCTTTAGCCTCACGTATGGCAGCTGCTACATAATTCTCCTGAACCTCTACTTTGCCTGCAGGCAAGCCGTAATAGCCATTCAGCCAAGCTGTATTCTGACGTCTCACAAAAGCGATACGCCCCTTCTCATCCTTTACGATAATATACGATGCGACATACGGTGTCTGCGTATCATACTTCATGTACAGATCTACCTATCATCACCTTCTGAGGCGATCGTGCCTCGTCGTGCCCGACTGGCAAGCTTGTCCAGATTGAGCTGCATAACCTCATCAAATGAAAGACCAAGCCTGTCTGCCATAACAGCCACATACCAAACAACATCCCCGAGTTCTTTTTTGAGTCCCTCACGATCCTCTTCTGAAACATGCCCATCCTTGTACGCAACGATCTTCTTCCACTTCTCTAAAACCTCACCTGCTTCGCCTGCTATACCCATAGCCCATATGGTTTTATCCATAAGCGGATCTTTGTTAGTGATCGCTGTCGTCATTGCACGCTTCTGATACTCATCGAAAGTCATATATCGATTCCTCCATTTGCTTAGAAGTATAGCGTATTCACTGCTATAATTACGGTAATGGTTGACACAATCACCGAATTTGCTAAAAACCACGTGGTCACTGTGCTTGTCATATGTGGCGTCGCTGTTGTTGTGCGCCGGTTTCTGCATACCCTAACAACAAAACTCATCAAGCGTGCGCTCCACACCGGAAGCTTCAAGTCCGCGCGCGACGAAGAGCTCCGTGAAGACACTACAATAAGCATCATACATTCTATATCGACGGTGGCGGTATGGGTGATCGCGAGCATGCTCGTCCTGTCAGAAATTGGTATCGATATAGCACCACTTATCGCTGGTGCAGGTGTCGTGGGGCTTGCGGTAGGGTTTGGCGCACAGTCACTGGTAAAAGATGTCATCGCCGGCATGTTTGTGCTTCTCGAAAATCAGTACCGTGTCGGTGACATAGTCGAGATTAACAAAACTGTATCCGGCGTTGTTGAACAGTTCACGCTACGTACCACGGCGCTGCGCGACCTGGACGGCATGCTGCACCACGTACCCAATGGCATCATAGAAATCGCTACCAACAAAACCATGGACTTCGCCCGTGTGAACCTCGACATCGGTGTTGCATACGATACAGACATCGACACACTTGAGAAAATTGTTAATCAAGTAGGTACAGACATGGCAGAAGACGAGGAATGGGGGCCGCATATTCAGGATGCTCCCCAGTTTAGACGTATTCAGGAGTTTGGTGACTCGGCGATACTGGTGAAAATAGTTGGGAAAACCGAGCCGATCAAGCAGTGGATGGTCACGGGCGAGTTGCGACGCAGGCTCAAAAAAGCCTTCGACGAAAACGGTATCGAAATACCGTTCCCGCAGCGAGTCATGCATACTGCCCCGAAACCCTCAGCCAAAAAGAAAAAATAAAATTACTGTGCTGCCCTTAAAGGCTGCTATAACCCAAGGTTCTGGTCAGAGATGTCCTGATCCGTCAGATCAGTGGTATCATCCAGGCCATCAAGAGCAGCGTCTATGGCGTCAACGTCTTCCTGGACGCTTTCTAATGTCGCTGGTGTATCGCCCGACTGGTCACTCTGTTCTTGTCCAGTCGTACCTGTTGCATCGGACGCAGGCTGAGACTGCTGGTCTGTAGTGGGTTGCTCGGCAGCAGCGCCCTGGTTGTTCTGGTCCTCCTGCGTGTTACTCGACGTCGTGGCGTAGATATACACAGCAAAAGCGGCAAGTAGCGCACCTAGAAGCACCGTGACTACCGCTGCAAATTTCTTATTATTACGGTGTGGGTGACCGTGTTTTTTAGCTGCTTGTGACGCTGACACGCCGGCCACAATCGGCACCGCAGCAGCTGTGGCAGCAGTGTCGGGCTCATCAGCCTCAGGTGGTGTCGCAAGCTCAGTATGGCTACCTACATCACCTCCGTCTGGTGTGTCGGTCGGTGGTTGTGCCAGTGGTGCTGCGGCGACTGGCGTAGGCTCCGGAGGTGCTGTCGGCTCGGGCGGAGACAGCGCAACTGCTGGAGCTGCTGCTTCAACTGCAGGCGCTGTATCGGTGGCGACTTTCGGGGGTTCTACGGCAACATCCACGCTCGTATCTGTGTCTGCTGCCTCAGTAGTTGGCTCGGCTGATTCGGCATCGTGTACCGTTGCAGTGCCTTCATCAGCCTGCACGACTTCACTTGAACCACCTTCAAGCGCATCGCTATGGTGCGGCTTATCGGCAGGGCTTTCTACATCACTCAATGCGGCTGCTACCGTTTGGTCTATGTCTTTGATTTCTTCTGGTAGCTGTTCAGTTTCCTGAACGGTGACAGCCGGGGTCTCCGGCGTATCAGGCTGCTGATCTGGGCTGTCAGTCGTGTCCGCTACGACAGGCGCGCTAGCAGGCTGGTCGTCTGCAGGGCTATCCGTACGAGCCTGGCCGCTGATAACCACATCAATTTTCTGACCACCATCCTGCGCTGCATTCTGTTCTGTGTTCTGCTCTGGCATATTCACCCCTCCCTTTTTCGGTCCCTTTAGTCTGCGTACCTACGTCTAGGTTACGAAAACTCGATTAATTAACTTACAGTTACTGTGTTTGCTCCTGATCTAACTCTGACCCTGACCCTGGATCTGACTGCTCATCCTGCTGTTCGGACTCTAGGCTCGCTTCATTTGTTGCCAGTTCGGCTCTGAGCCCCTGCAATAGATTCTTGATCGTATCCTGCGCATAAGACTTCACATCGCTAGACTCCTGCCGTGCCGAACGCATCTCAAGTCGTGCAGCCTGCAGTGCCGCGTGGAATGCTTCAGGGTCTGCTTCGCAGTCCATCGCAATGATGTCGTCGAGGATCTGTCCGTACTCCTGCAGGACGATGATAGCGTCAGCAGTACGTTGCTGAAATTCTGTATTTGCCGTAGCTATTGATTCTTGCGTACTTGGCTGGATTTCGGCAGTTTGTAGTTTGCGCTCGAGCCGGTCAAGTCTGCCAACCACTGTCTGGTATGTAGAAACTCGTGTACGGATAACTGCTTCATGGCGTGCACGAGCCGATGTAATTTTGCCGCCAGCAGAGCGACACACGTTGGTGATTTTTCGTGCCTTAACGACGTCCGTCGGCTGTTCAGCGCGGTTTTTGTATTTCTTGATTCTTTCAGCTCTGTCCGTTTCTGTGTCTGGATCATCAGTCTCTGGGGCCTGCTGCACGTCCCCGTCGGTCACTTCGGACTGCTGTGCGACAACCGGCACCGATATGATACTTGTGGCAAACAACCCAAATACAGCCATAAATACTGCGAATCTACCCATTTTACGCAACTCCCCCATGATTACCCCAAATTATACCACACCCTACCAAAGCCCACGCACTCCTCCGTCACACCCGCCACTACCAACCCGGCCAAGGACTGTCCTTGGCCAGTTGGTGATTCTGCTCTTTGAGCTGGTGTTATTAGTAGAAATTGCGGCTTTCGTTGCCTATGACGTCAGCTATTTTTCGTGGCTCTCCGGAGCGGACGTCCAGTACGTAATCTGCTGACTCTTGGCTATTCACAACCCGATACACTACGACATCGTTAGTCAACCAATATGCTGGATACGTGAGGCCAGGCGCTGTATGGAGCGTTGACTCAGTAGCTGCTTCAATGTCGTAGCTCAGCAGCACGCCTTTGCCGTCACGAGTTTCTACTCGGAGGGCGCGTGTGCTGTCTGGTGACTCGACATAGGTACGGCTCAGCTGTACAACCGGCGGAGCTGTGAGCGGCTCGGGCTCCTGCCCTGCCTGCTGTGTGTACCAGACTGTTTTTAGCTGTTCGTTGACTGCCTGAAAATGAATCATATCGTAACCAGCATGCACGATCGACCAGACTTGGCTGTCAATAACCGTGCTGCGGTTCTGGCCGTCAGCATCCACCGCAAACAGCTTGGCTTCATCGATTGGCACCGCAAAACTCGAGACACTGTAATATATACGGTTTCGTATCAGCTGCACGTCGTTGAAGTAGTTAGATCTAGCCAGCTCCACTCGCTCTCCACTGAATATGTCATACGACAGCAGTTTGCTGCGTCCCGGGTTATTACCGCTTACGCCTTCTGTGATAGCCGTATATATGAGCCTGTCGCCAGACCAGCCGATCACCTGCACCTGCTCAGAACGAGTCACACGTTCAAATTCGCCATTCGCAACAGTCACAATAAACAACCCATCATAAATAAACCCGCCGCTATTTGCCTCACCGTCTCGCGTAGATATGTATGCTATATAGTCACCAGAAGAGTGAGCCACCGCATGAGGGATTTCTCGCTCCTTACCCGTAGCACTCAGGAGGACCTGCTCGTTTTGTCCATCCAGATCAGTTTTGTATAGATCGTACGCGCCGTCTCTATTACTGACAAATGTATGTTTCTGAGACGACACCAGCTGAACAGGCTCGTCCTCGACAGCGTTCTCCAGTGTAACTACTTCGTCACGGTAGCCGCTTGCGCTGACAGATGCCTGCGTCATGTCGTTGAGCTCGCCGACTGTCAGCAGCACACGACCTTCTTCGTCTGACGTAGCACTGTTGTCTCCGCTGCTCACCGACACGCCTTTAACGGCTTCACCACTCAGCCAATCAGTCACAACAAAACTAAACTGTGTTCCAGTTGCTACGATCGGTTGGTTTTTCAGAGGATTACTACCCCAGCCAAGCACTAGTTCGTTTTGATACGGAGCGTAGCCTGTTTTATCAACTGTCAGGGTAGATGCCCCAAGCCGCAAATCTTCAAAAGCAACACGTCCATCAACATCAGTGCGCGCTTCTTGCCCTTGTACGCTCACAAGCATGTTTTCGAGCGGCAAGCTCGTTTGGCTGTCGACAATGGTCGTGGATAATGGTACTCGCACACCAGCAACATTCAGTACACTGTAGCGTACCGTAGGCACGAGAAACGCTGCCGCACCTGCCAGCAGTAGCACTGCTGGGACACCATATCGCCATGCCTTGTTACGCCACCAACGCTTTGGTACCGACGCAACCACGCTCCACAGGCTAGATTTCTTCGGCGCATCTACAAGATGTTCGTCTTGTACTTCTATCTGCACTGGTTGCTGTACGGTACTTGAAGACTCAGGAGTGCTCCCCTCCAATGCCTGTAAGTACTTTTGACTCGTAACATCGTTCTGCTCTCGACTCGGCTCTCGTACAAACTCGTTTTCAGGTGTATTCATGATTATGGTTTATTTTACCACGGAATAGGCGTCGAGCTATAGTGCGATGCGTAGCCGATCCAGGTACAGGTAACCACTCTTGGACGCGAACGGATCAGGCAGCAGGAGACGGCGAGAAGCCTGTCGTTGACATTATATGTCAGTATCTGATATATTGATTTCTGTTATTAGTAAACGACATTACATTGGCGCTGCTCTCCAGCACCTCATCCAAAACATCGTATCGGTGACCACAGGCGACCTCTTGTTTGTAGATCTCGATATTGGTGGTGCAGGCACGAACCAGCCTTCTACTCTCAGTATCACTGACGATCAACGCACAAGCATCGCTACGCCAGAAAACAGCATCATAGCTTTTAGCACTAGCATGACAAAACCACTTCCCCTGCGGACTGAAACATGCGCACCTATCACACCTCCGGCATAGTTAGCGACAGCACCGACGATTGCAGCGTTCCATACAATCAGTCCAGAACCAAGTAATGCTACGAACACAAAGCTGTTGAGTACGAGCATCGAAATGCGCTTATTGACATTCGCTTCCAGCATGTCAAACCCGAAAAACCGAGATATGCCTAAACTCACGAGCACTCCAAGCCCACTACTGAACACCCCGACCGCCATGAAGCCGGCAGCGACGAACACATACCCAAAACGCCGCAGCTTCGCTGTTGGTTTGAATGTGCTCAGGCCGACTCCGCTATAATGCACAACAGGCAGCATGAGTAGGATCAAGACACCGATACTGTGCTGATACGCTTCGCCTTCAATGCCTGTGATAAAAAAGGGCGACACGATTCCGACCACCGCAGCAATTGCGACAAACGGAAGAGCAGTACGCCATCGGTGGGTTTTGTTTTTGCGCATAACCCCAAGGTTGCCCACAGCGATGGACGCGCCGAGCAGTTTACCGGTGCCGACAGCCTCAGCAGGCGACAAACCAAAAAGAATTAAGAGCGGTGTCGCTACAAATCCTCCTCCACCACCCGCAATACTCGAAAAAATCGCTACAACAAACGCGACAACTCCGTACACACCGAGCTCGACATCACTCACCTAGCGCAACACCAGTTCTCTGTCGTGCTCCCGACCGTATCCTTCAACCCTCAGTCGATTTTCGTCAAGCTCGACAATTGCGTAACTGTTTTCCGTTGTATCAAGGAGAGCCTTAAACGTAACGCAAGGTACTCCTTCGACTTCAGCATACGCACCGTCATGATCGTGGCCGTTTAGATACGCTTTAACGCAAGGATACTGTGCAAAAAACTGTGTAATTCGCTGTGGTTCGAGCATCATATTACTCGACAATGGAGCAACAGGGTGATGTGCAAACAACAGTACGGACTGGTCAGCTTTCTCAGCCTGATCAAGCTGGTTGCGCAACCACTTCTGTTGCATATCAGATATCGTGCCGTTCCATGAATGTGCGTTAACTGCTTGTTTCTGTTTCAGCTCAGCAAGCAGACGTCTGCCATCAGTATCGTTACGTTCATCATCCTGCTCGATAATGCCTACCTCGTTTGTATCCAGCACAATAAATTTCCAAGCCCCTTCAACCATCGAGTAATATTTAGCTGGCATGCCGAGCTTATTCAGTACGGTGGCCACTGGTATCCTTTTGTGGTCATCCGTGGCTTTAAAGTCATGATTGCCGAGCACATGAACCAATTTATGTGTAAGGCGCTCAAACACTGGGGCTAGTTCGTCAAAACTTGTTACATATTTATCAATAACGTCACCGAGATGCACAACAAAATCAAGGTCCTGTTGTGTGTTAAGAAAATCAATCGCTTCTGTAAGCTTAGACGGAGCCAAGCGGTATTCACGCTCAGGTGCAACATCCCATCGGTTAATGTCGGCATACTGTACGTCTGTAATCACACCAAACTTCATGATCTAACGACGTATCTGTATCGACCCTACATCAACCATTGTTCCAGCTATGTCATCACGCCTGAGTCCGTGCGATACAGGACCAATGCTTAGCACCAACTTCGGGTCGTCCGCGCACTCGTAATCAGTGAAATCAACTTCGCCTTCGACAATGTCTGGGTCACCAAATAATAACTTTTCTACGCGCTGATAATCCCTGAACTGCTTTCGGTACTGTTGACCACCATACTCAATCATATCTGCTGGGGGATACTCTTTCGTAAGCTGTCCGACTGCCTGACCGAATATTACTTCTTGATCTTCTGGACCGAATGCCAAAACCTTATGATCTGGTAAAACCAGTTTGACGTACCGCTCGCTGCGATCACTAACCAAAAAATACACACATGCGCCGATAACCTGGTATTCATTACCTGCAACAGTAACGACAAAACTGTCCGATTTTTCTACTACTTGCGTAAACAGGCTCATAGACGCAATTTTACCACAACTGAACGTTGCCGTATCTAACAAGCTGACCCACAGTCACTTTTTGCTCATGAGTAGTATAAGCGTAGTGCAGCCAGAGGCGCCCCTCATAGGGGTGGCTCTGCGTGCAGGCGCTACTCGGAGGGAAAAGTGAGTGTGGGTCAGATCTAACAAGAGGGCACACTGGTGTCCCGCTCATTAACCTATCAGAGAACAACAACGCGGTAATTACTCGCTCTCTATGACAGCAATCGCAAGATCATCAAGCTGAGGAGTCTCTACTGGACTCGGCGATTGCATCATCAGATCGACGCCTGATCCGTTTTTCGGAAAAGCGACGACTTCGCGGATGTTGCTCTCGCCAACAAGCTCCATAAACATACGGTCGATACCGAATGCGCAACCTGCATGCGGCGGGGCGCCAAATTTGAATGCACTCAACATGCCACCAAAGTTTTCTTCCACATACTTAGCGTCAAACCCAAGGTTGCCGAATGCCTTATACATGATTTCTGGGTTGTGATTTCGTACTCCCCCTGAGCATATTTCATAGCCGTTCATAACCATGTCGTATTGATCTGCGACGATATCCAGAAGGTCCTCGCCATCCAAGCTGTCTATGCCACCTTTGGGCATAGTAAATGGGTTGTGACCGAAATCCGGTTTACCGGTTGATTCATTCAGCTCGTACATCGGGAAGTCAACGATCCAAGCCAGTGCAATCACGTTTGGGTCCTTGAGCTCTAATACATCGCCGAGATGACTGCGCAGTCGTCCGAGAACCGTGTTGACCTTCTCGCGCTTGTCAGAACCAAACAGAATTGTATCGCCATCTTTCGCACCGGTCTTCTCTACGATCGTCGCAAGGTCTGAATCGGCAAAGAACTTGGCAATTGACGAAACAGCCTTTCCGTCTTCGACCGTCATGTACGGCA
>CALLJT010000090.1 GCA_938050265.1 Candidatus Saccharimonadia bacterium | reverse complement strand
CGAGCTTCATAGTGTCATAGCGTTCTTTGAGGTTCGTGTGGTCAATCAGCGTCATGCCGTCTGGCTTATCGAACCCTGCAGCATATTTGGCCAGAAACCGGTTCGGGGCGATACCGATATTAACCGTCACCCATTCACCCAATGACTCGGTGATGCGTTTCTTGATGTCAACGGCGATACGCTTCATGACTTCATTGTGGACAGTTCGCTCGGGAGATGAACCACTGCCCATGCGGTCTTTCATGCTCACCACCACAGGTGAATGCGTAAGGTCTAGTACGAACTCATCGATTGATTTGGCTACGACATCCGGGCTGTATTCCAGTAACACGTGTTTGAACAGCCTGTGCGCCTCACGGTATTTAGCCGGATCGGGCGTCATGATAACGATATCAGGGGCAAGCGAACGCGACTGCTCGACATTCACGCCGAGCTTGACGCCTGCATACTTGGCTTCGTAGCTGGCAGCTAGCACAAAACCTCTCGGCGTGTCATACGCAGATACTCCTACTGGCCGCCCTCTCAGTAGCCTATTCGCTTGCTGCTCAATGATAGCAAAACAAGAATTCAAGTCGATATGCATAACATACGGCAGAGCCTTGTTGAGCGGCACATGATAGCTCGTAGACGTGGGACGGAGCGTAAGCTTGGGAGGAGCGGTGCGGGAGCTGTCAGATGTCATGCCTCAGTCCTGGCATACTGCGGTACACCGTCGGCCATCATGTACTCTTCCAGTGTCCAGTTGAGTGTACGAGCGTTAAACAGTAGCTTGAAATAGACGCTTTCGGCTTTGTCGCAGAGTGAAAAATGGTGTAGCGTCGTCGCACCCTGCTTAGTTTTGTGGTAAAAGTCTACTGGACCCAGACGGTAGTCGATACCGTTCCACGTCATGATCATCGGACGAAAATGCTGTGTTTTCTGTGAATATATTGCCAGCACGCTTACTGGCTCATGTAATCCTTCACGCATTGCATGCTCCCTTCAGTCGCCGAGGCATGAGTTGTGGGGCACAAGGTATGTGTAGCTGTCGGTTATGCATGAGAAAACCTCTTGATCGAAAGTTGTCGAGGCGCTACAGACTCACTACGAGGCACTATGACGTCGATGAGTGTACGCTTGAGCGCTACACGTTGGTGCGCGGCGGCTTCTTGACTCGCGTCTTTTGTCTCATGTCTCTTGTTGTTTGTGTTCTCTGTGTTCGTGTCAGCGATAAGTTCACCGAAATAATAAATACGCATTAAAAGATCTCCACTCTTGGCAGGGCTGTTCGTTCAACCTTCTTACTTAGGGTGCAGCTGGTAGATTTCAGACTTGTTTCAGTGCTAGAAATGATGCTACTGACATCATTGAGAGCAGATAAACGAGTCCTGAAGCTGCCATGGTGCGGCGTAAGCTGGAGGGTGGACGAGTACGTCCTGCTTATATAGGAAATAAATAGTGGTTTTGGAACTGACTACTTGGACTGACCCTAGTTAACAGTCGCTAGTCTCTGGTTCCGTGGAACAAACAAAAACTTGTTAATTTGCTCTTTTAGTGAGCAGGCACCTATATGTAGGCGGCTGCGAATGCGTACAGATGAGTCTATGATTGCAATACACAAGTACAGATCTCACATATTTTAGAGTCTGCGAGGAGGAATCGATGCAAAACACCCAAGCCCTCGCATAACTACCTCTAGTATAGCACCAACCCTGAATGTTATGCTAGTGGTAAATGTTCGTAACACAGCGACAGGAAACAGACAGCAAAACAACATGACAGCCGCATATTTTGCATCACGAGCTGCTGTAGGCCAGCAGCTTGCACACGAGCTCAGAGAGCAACGCTACTACAACACAGTGGTACTCGCGCTTTCACCTGCGTCAGTACTCGTAGCCTACGAAATCGCTAAGCGCACATACTCACACATGGCGCTTCTTATGCTCAACGACGTCGTACTGCCAGACGAACGAACACGGTTCGGCATGATGAGCGACCACGGTACGTTCACCAACCAGCTTGGCATGTCAAAAGGACTCATAGAAGAGTTCGAAATGGAATACCGAAACGCCATCGACCACAGCAAAATGACCGCCATGCATAACCTGCATGTTGTGGGACATGCTTCGCTTGCAGATCCGCACTTTTTCCGCAACAAACGAGCAATCTTGGTCAGCGACATCACGACAACCGGCACGGAGTTTAAAGCTGGGGCGGACTTTTTGCATACGATTGCTACAGAAAAAACCATACTCGCCACTGGCATCGCCAAAATCGACGCGCTCTGGCGACTACAAGCTATCGGTGATCTTGTCGTATACGCCCATAAAACCGATAAAGATTTCCCGCCCGACCACTACTACGAAGACAACACGGTACCGAGCCTAGAACGGCTTATCCAACTCATGCAGCAGACACCGCAGGAACGGGTCCGAGCAGGAAATAACGCAGCAGAAGAGTATATGCCATGAGAGGGAGCACACGCATCCAGCCAACACCAGAAAGCGCACGCAGCATGCGCCCGACGGCGTACTACGCATCCCGGTCGCAGCTCGGCGCAACATTAGCACCCAAGCTCAGTCGGCTCAAAGATGACCAAAACTCAGACATCGCCATACTCGCACTGTCAGAGGGCGGAGCGGTTATGGCTATTGAGTTCGCACGCTATTTGTCAGCCCCGATTGGACTCCTACTGACTGCTGATATCAATCTGCCTGACCAGGACACACGGCTCGGCGTCATCAACAGTAGCGGCCACTTCACGCGTGACGTAGCTATTTCGAAGCCGCACATGGAGGCGTTTGAGATGGAATACCGAAACGCCATCGCACGAGCAAAATCAAAAGCTCTCTCAGAACTCCACAGAACAGGCCACAAAGACCGCGTGAAGCCTGATTTTTTCCGCAATAAAATTGTCATACTCGTCCACGACGTGACGCAATCAGGGACCATATTCCAGGCAGGGCTTGATTTCTTGCACTCAGTCCATACAGACGGCGCCATACTCATCTCGGGGGTCGCAAGCTACGACGCTCAATA
>CALLJT010000089.1 GCA_938050265.1 Candidatus Saccharimonadia bacterium | reverse complement strand
AGCGTAGTGCAGCCAGAGGCGGCCAGCTGAGGGGCGGCTCTGCGCGAAACGCTACCAGGGAGGAAGAAGTGAGTGTGGGTCAGACCCGCAAATTAGCTGTTTGGGTTGGTGGGATTGACTTCTGTAACGCCTTCTTGCTGTGCCCCGTGGACCTGACTAAGTAGTGATTCGAGGTCGTCATTGCTTGACGCCGTGTGTTGCGAAGGGGTCGGCTCAGAACCAGGCTGTATTCGTACGGGAGCAAGCGCGTCTTGCTGTGGAGCTACCGCCGGTGAGGCACTCGTGCGCCCAGCGCCCACGCCCTGCACTGCAAGTCGTTTGTAGCCGTATCCAAGTGCGATCAATACCGCACCAATCACAACGACTGCAAGCGCGACGCTCCGCTGCCCAATAGACGCTGGTGACACGGTATTTGCTGCCTGCTCTGCAGCATCCTCAGCTACACCTGCTGTGTCGATTGAACCAACGGTGTCTGTGTCTTCTACATCGATCGCACCAGCAGACTCAACAGGCGAAAACGACGGTGTCGACCTGTCGGCTGGAGCTGTAGCGCTTGGACTGCTTGCTTCCTCTGCAGTATCGCCACCTGTCTGTGTAGATGCCCCTGAGACAGTCGACGCTACTGCAGAAGCAGCAGTCGGTATAAACACGTTCGAATTGTCGCTCACACTCAACATGCGAGAATCAGCTGTGATGCTCAGCGCAATATCAGCAGCACCAATAACGGTAAACTCTGCTGTCGTAATGGCCACGTCATCACCAACAAGTGGCTGTATGCTCCCTCTTGCCATCGACACCGTTCCGCTCGTAGGGCTCGCACCTGGCGCTTCGATACTAAACTCCGACGAAGACGATTCAAACGAAACGAATTCTAATGAAGCAGAGCTATATGATAAAAAAAACTCAACAGCATTCACTGCTTCGTCATCGGTCTGTCCGAATACCTCTACTTGCAGGGTGTCGCCGACAGCGTATGTGTCGTTGTCTAGCCGCAGTCCGATAGTCGGTGTGTCGACGGCATGAACGAGCGGAGACAGAATGACGCCCATGATCAGTGTAAGCGCGAATAGAAACGCCGCCCCTGTATATCTGACTGTTTCAATTGTACGTCGTGCATGTGCTGTCATAGTTACCCCTCTACCCAATGTCGGCCGCGAACAAGCCTCCATAGAAACACCCAAATATGTATTGCGATCGCTAGCTCTAGTATATACAGAGCCATCCATAATGCACGAATAGAAAATTCATCGATATACACGATAACCTGTGAATAGACGAGCGGTACAATCTCTGTCACAAACAGCCAGCTAAACATGATAAACAGGAATATCAGTATAAACTGGGCTGCTCGCTCTAATATCGAAAACATCAGAAACTGAGACGGTGTATGTCCGACAGGGTGCGTAAAGCGAAACGTCGACCACACTGTGTCTTTCGCCCCGCGCAGCGCTGATGCCGCCACCATACACAGTATATAGACGACAGCTCCGACAATTGCCCACAATATCATGGTCGCGATGTCTGCATTAGTAAATCTGTTGGCTGTGGTACTCAGAAAATCGCTGACAGAAGTCGTGAAATCGTTTTCAAAAAACTCCTGTATGTCAGCGATTGCTGCATACGACGAACGAAGCTTGTCGAACGCTGCGAACAGCAAAATCGCGCCACTCAGAAGTACTATCAGCAGCACTTCAACCTTAGAAAAGAGCAACTGATCAGCAACCCTATGTATGTATGATTTTTGTGTATACATTACTACCCAATATAGTACTGCACATACCGCTCATGGTAAACCCCTGAGCCGTACTCACTTTTTTACACCCAAACGTTCATAGGGTGACAAGATTGAAGTTTTGTTCTTTTCAAGATGATGCCATAGCATCATTGAGAAAGAAAAGACTTCTAGATTGTTAGCGTAGGGGCGTTTGGGGTGGAAACGTGAGTGTGGGTCAGGGTAAACCCTACATTACAGTGTTTGACGGATACGCATTTTCTTGCGCTTCGGGAGGGGCACGAGTACACTCGTGGATTTTTTGTACGTCTGGTATGCTTTGTCGCTTCCCCATCGTCGGTTGTTGGCTTTCTCCAGTATCGGGATACCTGATCCAAACAGTAGTAGTAACGTTATCGTCAATGGACCAATGACAGTCAGCCAGCCCCAGCCCTGATACACCGACAGGCCATATACGAACACACCCCACCACAGTAGTATCTCACCGAAGTAGTTAGGGTGACGTGAATAGTGCCAGAGACCCTCATCTATCCATGGGTGTTTTTTCGACGTTTTGGATTTCAAAAATCTGAACCGATACAGCTGAAAATCAGCAAGCGTCTCAATGCATAATCCCGTAGCCCACATATACAGCCCGCTGAGCGCCACCATGCCTAGTTCTGGAACGTTACCACTCGCAAGTATATACACCGCAGGCAGCATGACGAGCCACACGACCAGCCCCTGCAGAAGCCAAAACTTACCAAACGCCAAAAAGCTGTCACGCTTGTCATCAAACCGCTTGTCTCTACCCGTCTTAATCACTCGTACGAGCAGGAACGACGAAAGCCGTATGCCCCATAGTGTAATCATGAGCGTCAAAACAAGTCGTGAGCCGGTTGTACTATCGCCGGTGCGCAAAAACCAATACCACGCAATGGTTATGAACGACAAACCGTAGGAAAAGTCTGTTACTTTGTCCGTCCGAAACCCGTAGGCGAACGCGAAGAAAAACGCTTGAATAGCAAGCGAGATGCCCAGCGATACGAAAACAGGATCAGTCAATGTCATACCGCTATTGTATCACCCTCTGAAACTTCGCGCTTATGAGTTTGGCCGACAAGAGTACATACACTACGCCCAACGCCACTCCTTGCTTCCTTCTATAGCCCACTGACTACTCAGAGACCACACCCCTGCGCGACACGTGAGACTTGAAGATACGAAGGTAAGAGGTTGAACCTCTTGGATGCCCTGTGGATAAGTGGGGGGGTGGTGTGGGGGCTAGTCGTCGCGTAGGTAGCGGAGTGGGTCTCTGCGTAATGTGCGGATCACCGGCAGTGCTGACCCGACTAGTCCTACAAGCAATACAAACCCGACTATCGCTAAAAAGTGCAGCGGATTGAACCCAAAGAAACTAAAGTGGCCTTCTGCCTGCCCACTGCTCTTCAAAAGAGCAAGTTGTGTCGAAATATTAGCTGCAAACCGCCCGTCCAATACAGCAGTAATTATCCGTGCGATAACCGTAGAGAGGATCGCAGCTATGGCGACCAACATAGCGGTGTACGTCGCATAGACACCAGCAATCTGTGTACGCGTCGCTCCGATGGCGCGAAACACGCCTATTTCTTTGCGCGAGTCAGCCATGACTTTGCCCATAGTCGACATGACGCTTATACCGACACCGATGCTGGCTATGAGTACAACCCAGCGGAAAAACGACCATGCATCTTTGCCTGTTCGATCAATGGCGCGGTCATAATCTGTGTAGTAAAAAATCTCGTTTTGCTGCACACCGTTACTGACACAGTCGAACCCCGTACACCCTGTGAGTACGTAGGAATGCAGTTCATCACTGCTTGCGAACTCCGTGAACAAAAACGTGCCACTCATATAGTTTGCTATAGCGCTTGCGCTCTGCTCTACGCCTGAACGCTGCAGTACGATGCCGGCGCTGTCCACACCAAACGAGTACACACCCGCGAGGTCTTTTATTTCGTTTTGGTCGGGCAGTACACCGACTACTTTGATGGTCAGCCGTATAATGCGTGAATCACCCGGAAATTCTGACTCATTCTGGACAGTGAGGGCGTCTGGAGATTCTAAACCGACATCTTGGGCGTCTGGAGATATTGGCTCTGGGGGGACGTTCGGACCAAACACAGTTTGATCGTCACCGAACACACGAACAGCGATAGTATATGTTTGACCGATTACTTCCTGTTTCGCTCGGGCGATTTTTTCGAGTTTTACCGCTGGCTCATCCCTCTGCCCAAACGAATTACCTGACAGTCCAAGAGCGTATTTCGAGCTCAGGGTAGCGGGTATAGCATCTGCGGCGCCTGAATCTATCACCACCTCGTCTTCGACGAAATACTCAAACAGCGCGTCGCTCCGAACAGCTACTGATGCACACGACTGAGAATCGTAGTTGTCTGGCTCGTCCTCGATCCCGAATGGACCATACGACTGAAAATTTGATACTGTGCAGTCCTCGATATCACCTGCACGGTCATGCCATGCCTCGCCAGATATGGCCGACTGCTCATGCACAGCGACATACTCCCGAGAGCCAAGTCGTTCTACGTGTTCTTCGAGAGACGTGTTGAGGTCGTCCTCAGTATAATCACCTTCATCATCGTACTGAAAAACAGGGTATGTAATGCTGCTCTCCACGGACAGGTGTATGTCTTCTAGACCCGGCACAACCACGTCCTTGATACTGTTACGGATCCCTGTGAACACAAAACTGCCGATCAGGAGCCCGCTGATAAGTACGCTTGCGGATATCATGGTGTTTATAGAGCGCAGTTTACGTGTGCGGATTTTGGTTTTTGCGAGTACAAAATAGTCAGAAATCTTCATACTACTCCTCGACTATCTTTCCGTCGGACAAGTGTACGACTCGATCTGCCATGTCCGCTATGTTACTGTCATGTGTTACTACGAGTACCGAACTGCCGTATGTCGAACGGATATCATCAAACAGATCCATGACGATACGAGCATTTTCGCTATCGAGGTTGCCCGTTGGTTCATCGGCTATGATCAATTTAGGACGGTTTATGAGTGCTCTGGCGATCGCGACGCGCTGCATTTGACCGCCTGACAGCTCTTTTGGTCTGTGTTGCTTGCGGTCACTGAGACCCACAAGTTCTATCAGTTCATCGCTACTACTCTGGCGTTCCTGCGCAGAAGACACGCCAGCGAACATCAGAGGTATCTGGATGTTTTTTTCAAGGCTTAAAAACGGCTGCAAGTAAAAAAACTGAAACACAAACCCGATTGACCGTGCCCGAAAGTCAGACAGCTGTGCGTCGCTTAGCCGGGCAATATCCTGGTCACCGAACACGACACTGCCGTCAGTAGGCTGTTCGAGTCCGGCCATTATGTTCAGGAGTGTTGATTTGCCTGAACCACTCGGCCCGACAAGCGCAACGATCTCTTTTTCGTGCACATCTAACGATACGTCCTGGAGCGCTGTGACTTGATTGGACTTATTGCGGTTGAACAGCTTTGTCACAGAGCGAGTGCTCGCGATAACTTCTCCGGAAGTGCAGTTTTTTGTCTGTGCTTTGCTGCGTGTACGAAGTTTTTTGGCTAGTTTTTCGAGTGCATCTGGCGCAATACCGTGCTGCAACACAAACTCATCTAGCGTGGCCGGTGCTGCTATGTTCGTAGATTGTGTGGAGACATTATCAGATTTTGTCACATCCCAACTATAGCATATGCACTACACAAAAAACTAAAATATATTCAGTCTTTTGCTTCATAGTAATCCTGACCGTGGATGGGTGGTACTAGTACCAGTCGAAGCAGTCGCGGATGCTGGATTCTACTGACGGTTTGCCGAGTATGTTGTAGCCTTTTTGGTCTTGTCTTGTTTGGTCGAGGTCGGTGCCGAAATACACTGCCCAGATATAGCCGCCACGAGAACGCTGATGTATCACGTCGCACGCTGCACGAAGCCACGTGTCCTGTACGCTTTCACTGACGCTGTTGACTCCGCGGGCTGTCCATGGACTTGTTTCTGCACCAACTTCGCTTGGTATGCCGTATTCATGCACAACAAACCCTGGTTCTTCAGTAAATGCATGCTCATCAAACGTATCGTGCCAAAATTCTTTCAGCTGCTGATTATTAAGCTCTCCATCGTACGGGTAATATGCGTCGACTCCGATAAAATCAAGACTATCGCGAAACGGTATATCCGTAGCGTCCCAGTTCATCGCGTAGGTGATTCCGCCGCTATACACGCTCCGCGTTTTATCAATAAGACCTTCCCACTTAAACGCATACGACTGCAAAGAAGACAGTTCAACCCCAACCACGTAACTATCGAGGGCACGCCGCTCAGATAGCTCTATATATGGCTTGGTTACGGCGTAGTATGTCTGAAACCATGTGTCGATGTCTTCAGGCTCAATTGCTTGTCGCACGAAATCCTCGTCCACGCCATCTACCAGCGGTTTGATCGTCGGACGTATCCCAGCAGCTGTCGCTTCCCGGACGAGCAGATCGACTTCTTCGACAGTTGGTGTTTCTGCGGTTGTTGCAACAGTACTGTCAGTGTTTGAGCTCATAAAAAACGGTATAGCGATAGCGATGTCAGTGGCCCCCATCCGCTTCATTCGGTTCACAAACTGCCGAGTGTATGCTTCAAGATCGTCTAACTCAGGGTGATAGTACAGTACGTTCACACCGTTGATCTGACGACGCTGTTCAATATCGTTCTGAAAGCTCGTGCTCGGTTCCGCCAACTGCTCTGCGCGTGAGTTCTGGTTGAGGTATGTCATGATTACTGCAGCGCCCATCAGCAGCACCAGCATGAATGCGATAAATTTTGAAGTATAGTGGAGTGGTTTTGTCATTGTGCTACCGTTATTTCAACTTTCTGTACAGTGTTATGTCTTCGTTTTCGTAAAATACATGAAAATCTGCAAGCTGTGTCTCTTTGTCTAGTTCAGCCAGCGACCCAAATTCGTGATACTCAGACGTAACCACCCAGTCAACAAGTGAAGGGTCGTCTACAGAGTCGCTCCAGCGCTCACTCACGCCCTCGTGTACGAATGTACTCAGTGGCAGATTACTGTGGAATGTAAATGCAGCGTTTGTCGCCATAGAAACAAGTACTGTGTCGTCACTCCGCACGTTATTACGCAGTACAACTGCAGCGTCACGGTACTGCACCTGGCCTTCAAGCGCATCGTCGATAATCAGCATGTCTCCGGTCACCATCGGCACATAAGACACCAGCACGATCATCGTTAGGCCTGCAACGACCAGTGCGCGCCGCGACAACATCGCTATACCAATTGCGATATAGGGTAGTAGGAATATACCGTAGCGAACGTTCAAACTCGTGGTGTCACCTGCAACGCCTGCAACACGCATAATCGACATGCCGCCGAACATTGTTATAACGTGGAACAAGGCTGGGGATAACAGCACGATCACGATGGCAGCTCTGTTAAAATCTATGCTCGACATCCGCTTTGCTGCTACGTCAGCTCGCGTGCGGAACCAATTCAGCAACCAGGCGGCCTGGCCAAAACTTGCTACAATGACCGCTGGTATGCCAACAAGTCCAACCGCCGCCGCCATATACACGACCAGTGACATGCCGACACTGCCTTCTGTCTGCACACCAAACGCTTGCTGCCTGTCCGTAAACTCACTGGCAGAAAACTCACCACGCATGAAATACAGCGGGTCTCCTGTTAACTTGTTGTTCCAGAGCAACCAGCCGACGACAGCCAGCGCAACAGGCAGTCCAAACAGCACGACGCGCGTCGCCATTTCACGAAACTGTACACGACGAGCAAGTTCAGCCACGACGATCAATGCTGCCTGAACAAGCACGACAAACCAGCCTTCGTACCGTACTAAAATCATAGCTGCGTTAATAAGCCCAAGTATCGTTAGCCAACGAATGCTCCGCGTGTTGATGTACTGCACAAAATAATACACACTCGCACTAAAGAGCGCTATAAACGGCACTTCCGACATAGCCGTCGACTGGAGAAACAGGAGCGCAGGGTTGGCAGCACAGATGGCAGCAGCGGCAGTACCGTGGAACTGGTTTTTAGTAATCAAGACAACTGTTTTGTAGACAAACACACACAGAGCGACGTAGCTCATCATAGACAAAATACTGCCTGCAAGGCTGCTGTGAAACAAGAAATCGTTCCAAACAAACGGAAGCTTGAGGATATGGCTCAGCGGCAACCAGATTGAACCAATCTGTTCAAGTCCCGGCTGCATGTTGTCGAACACAGAGCGTGCGATCGTGAGGTACGACACGCCGTCGTCGTATATGAACAGCAAGTCTCTCTGCTGCGTAATCGTGAACGCGGCCACACTCAATGCAGCAACCACGGCAAACAGCAGCGTATGCCACAAATCAGACACTGCTTCTATCCAACGTTTCATGCGTGTTCGCTCGCCTCTTGCAAGTGGATTCCGTGCTCGGTTTTTTGCCAGTAGTATGGTTTGACGATCAGCTCGTACACAGCTTTAAACGACGCAATCAGTAACATGCCCCAGTATATCGGTAGGAGCAGGACTGCAGGTAGCAAGTCCCATTGTTCGCGCTTCGCCATACCGAGGATATAGCTGTAGATATATATCGCGTTCACGAATATAAAGTTACCGATCAGTACGTACGACACCCAGCCATCGACAGTAATCAGGTCGAACCCAATAATACGTGCGACGACATTAATAGCGAAAAACATCAGGAGTAGCGCACTAAACAACAGGCCAAACGACCGGATGCCGAGCAGTATGTGCATGTAGACAACGTCACGTAGGCGACCGTTTTTCACGAACGACCACATAGCTCGTGAATGCACGAGGTGCGTCTGCATGTAGCCTTTAATCCAGCGGGAGCGCTGCTTGACCCAGCTTCGTGGGTTGCCGTTCGCTTCTTCCATGGTTATCGAGTCAATGATGAGTGTCTTCATGCCGCGCTGTGCCAGTCGCATACCTAAGTCGGCGTCCTCTGTCACGTTATACGGATCCCACGCACCTATGCGCCTGAGGAGATCTGTCTTGAAGTGGTTAGACGTTCCACCCAGAGGGATCGGTGCACCTATCGCCATAAGACCTGGTAGCACGACTTCAAACCACAGCGAATACTCGAGTGTGAATAGCCGCGTCAACCAGTTGTGGTTGCGGTTATAGAAGTTCAGTTTAGCCTGCACACATCCCACGTTCAGTTTAGACTGCTGGTGTGCCGTCACAGCTGTTTTGAGCTGCAGCGGATCCGGTTTGTCTTCTGCGTCATAGATAACAACAAACTCACCAGTTGCCCGTTCAAGTCCGTAGTTACAGGCCTTTGGCTTCGTTTTTGGAAGCGAGTCAGGCACGACAACAATTTCAAACGTGTCAGGCAGATCCATGCCACGCGCAGCGATAATCGTTTCTTCATCGTCCTCTTCTAGAAGAAGCATGATCTGTAGTTTGTCTGTCGGATACGACAGCTCACTCATGGCTGACACGAACTGCGGAAGTACAGCAGTTTCTTTGTACAGTGGGCAGAGAATCGTATACGACGGCCACTGTGCATCAACTCGGTTTTTCGCTATGTGTGACGATTGTTCAGCGCCGAGGCCCTTCAGAATAACGTACATGTAAAATATAAAATCCAGCAGGAAATACGCTGCGCTAAAATACACAACTCCACGGATAAACTCCACTGGTGAGGTCACAAGTAGCCCGCCAACAACTATCGCACCGACAACCAAAAGCATGTTTTGTAGTGCTGAAGAACGCAACTGCGCTGTCTTACGACGAGGTAGACGTCTAATCGGGAAATACTGGCTGCCGTCACTGGCGATCATCGGCATGTCGCCGTCAGATGTGCTTTCACTGCGGTCAGATACGTGTGTAGATTCTGTCTCTTCTGCTTGTGTGCTGCCTGAGCGCAACCGAGACCATATGTTCATTTTACTCATTGTGTATTCGTGGACACCGTTCGTACATGCGTACTTAGTTTGCAAACGTTATGTACTGCAGGTGCATATCCACCTTGACCAGCACCCACCTATATATCAAAACTTCCCGCAATCTAGTTCTAGATATAAAGGAAGTTCTGACGCTATGAATGTATGATACAACTTTTTGTTATTTATATCAACTATATTTTCTGAAAATACTTATTCGCCGAAATACTTTTGCTCAAGCTGCGCCAACGTGCCGTCTTCTCTGAGTCGTGCCAAGCCTTTATTGAACACCTCCTGGTACTTCGAGTCTTCTGGAAACGCCAGAGCGAGTAAATCTGGGGCGAACACCTCTCCTGCTAAAGCGATATCATTAGCACCTTCATTTGCTGCGTGAAACCGCACAACCGCAGCGTCACCAACACCCGCGTCGAGTGTCTGCGCTGCCACATCGTCGAGCACCTGCGAAAAATCATCGTATTCTGTGTAGGCAACTGCATGCTTATCGAGAAACGCGCTAATAGTCGTGCCTTTCGGTGCACCGACGTTTTTACCTCGTAAATCATCTATAGTTTGAATACCTGACTGCAGCTGTGCAACTGTGAGCGATGTTGTTATTTTAGCCGTGAACGTCGATATGAAAAATATACTGGCAAGTATCCAAAACACTGCGAGAACCCTACCGATCGGGCGCTCCGGGCGCTCGTTTTCAAACCCACCAATCGTCACGATAATAAACGCCCACCAGAACGCGTCCCATATGCCACCTTTATAGTCATCTCTGAAATAATCCTGACCGCCATGGTCCAGCTCAAACCACCACATCAAATGCGCCACCACCAGCAATATTGCAAACGCCAGACCAACAAACTGCAGCAGTCCAGACTGCCACAATATCTGAGCAAGCGATGCAGTGCGACTGGTTTTCGGCACGAAGATCTGCAAACCAGATTCGTATACAGGGCTTGAAAAATCCAGTGTGTTTTCTCGTTCAGCCGTAACTGATATGTTTGCCGCTGCAATGTCTAGCTCGGACTGCTCGGTCGCGGATAGCATGTCAGCAAAAACCGTCTGTTCTTGCCAGTCGATACCAATATTGGACCGCTCGCCAATTTCTTCGACAAGCTCGATCGTATACCCCTGCCAGTCCCCGGACTCATCCTTAAACGCAAACGGCGGTCGCTCAATAGTCCCTACGTCTATCGCCCCCACGAGGCTCTGCCCACCTACTGCAAACCACACCAAACAGACTGCGACTAAAACCGCACCGTACACCACTTGTCTCCATGCTCGCTCCATACCACTAGTATAGCAAAGGGACCTAGTTGGATGTCCGACCTACAGTCACTTTTTCTCCGCGAGCAGTATACGCGTAGTGCAGCCAGAGACGCCCCTCATAGGGGTGACCCTGCGCGAAACGCTACTTGAGAGAATACAGTAACAGTGGGTCAGAGTTGGATGTAGACTAGGCTTTGCGTTTGCGCTGGTTGCGGTCGAGGGCTCGTTTTCGTAGTCTCAGCGATTCTGGTGTGACTTCGAGTAGCTCGTCGTCTTCCAGAAAATCAATACACTGTTCCAAACTCAGGTTGAGTGGTGGTGTCAGCTGAACTGTTCCGTCGCTTCCGCTCGCACGCATGTTGGTCAAATGTTTTTCTTTCGTCACGTTGACGTCCATATCGTCGCGGCTTGCAGTCATACCGACCACCTGGCCTGTGTAGACTTTTGCTCCTGGGCCGACGAACAACGTCGCGCGGGCCTCAGCTTTTTGTAGTGCGTACGGCGTCGCAACACCCTGTTCCCAAGCAATCACAACACCGTTCCGTTGCTGCGGTATGGCAGCGATCTTTGATTTGTAGCCACTCATGATGCTGTGCATGACGAGCGAGCCTTTGGTCGCCGTCACTAAAATACTACGCAGACCGAGCAGCGCTCGTGTCGCCATAGTGAACCGAAACCGTACATGCGTAGCGTCGATATTTGTTTGCTCGATAAGCTCCGCACGACGCTTCCCGAACTCACTCTGTA
>CALLJT010000088.1 GCA_938050265.1 Candidatus Saccharimonadia bacterium | reverse complement strand
CCAATTACCTGCAATTTGATGGTGTTGACGACTATGTCAATCTCGGAGCCGTAGACATAGCCGGTAGTGCTCTCACGCTCGAAGCCTACATCACAGCAGATGAGCTAGAAAACTGCGCGTCACTCGACTGTAGGATTGTTTCTAAAGCGTCAACTACGTCAGAGCAAAACCACTACTGGATGCTGAGCACTACGCGCAATGCCGCGGACACTGAAACTGTACTGCGTTTTCGTCTGAGGGCAGGTGGCACAACAGACACGCTTGTCGCTACAAGCGGTGCCGTGTCAAATGACGGGAGTTATCACGTGGCCGCTACGTATGATGGATCGAATATGAGGCTGTACGTCGACGGTGTAGAGGTAGGTGCCCAAGCAAAAACAGGTGCAATCGATCAAAATAATGCAGTAGACGCTTGGGTTGGCGGCAACCCAGATGGAGCAACCAGTAGGCCGTGGCAGGGCCGCATCGACGACGTTCGCATCTGGAGCGTTGCCCGCTCCCAGACCGATATCGCAGCCAACAGCTCTATGCAGCTCACAGGGTCTGAGTCCGGGCTTGTGCGCTATTACCAGTTCAACGAAGTAACAGGCCAGACTATGGCTGACAGTACAGGATCTAACAACGTCACGCTTGGCAGTACTGCCAACGCAGACACAAACGACCCAACACTCGTCAATAATATCCCCGACACAGAAGCGCCAACCGCGCCTTCAAATCTGATTGCTGGAAATCCTGGCAGTAATTCGGTAACACTGACGTGGCAGGCGGCAACTGACAATGTTGCAATCGACGAATATGCTGTGTTCCGCGATGGCTCAGAAGTGGCTTCCGTGGACGGTGCGACACTGCTGTATACAGACAGTGGCTTGAATTCTGAAACGTCATACAGCTATCAGGTGTTTGCGCGCGACGAGGCTGACAATATCTCTCCGGGCTCAAACGTTGACAGTGAAACAACTGCAGCACCAGGGTCTAACCCAACGACAACGTCTTTGACACAGAACGGCATAACATGGACGTTCAACGGTTCATACGAATACGGCCAGTATCTCAACGGTGATTATTGGGTGAAAGGCCCGGTTGTCGTCACTGATATATCACCGGGGTGGACAGGGACCAAAAACGGCTCACAGGTCAATCCGATACCAGGTAAGCCTCACGGATTCCACGCCGATATACCAAGCTACACCGCTGTGCTCAATGTTGCTGATGACCCGAGCGTGTCTTTGAGCCCAGACGATTCGCTAGTGTCAACTGTCGGGTGGGTGTCTGGAGAATCAGGAGCGCCTACAAACGACGGCACGCACAATACGCCGCGACCGTCAATCAGGAGCGCTGCGGTACTGACGGTCGTAGGTTCAGACCCAGCCCCGAACTCGTTCCGCCCGCAGTACAGCGGCGGTAGCAAAACCGCATACAATAAATCACAAGTAAACATGTCGCTCCTTCCAAAACTGAGCATTCCTGCAAGTGCACCAACTATCGCAGACGTGAACAGCACGGTTGACCGTGTCATGCTTGATACGGTGAGCTACTCAATTGGTAGGTTACTACACCCATCAGAGCAGATGGCCAACTACGGCCGAGACCTTGCTGCCCAGATGAACACAGCAGCGCTGGTGTTGATGCTGGACTACACTGATGCCCAGAAAGAAGACCTCGCATACAATCTCATACAACGTGGAATTGATATGTACGGACTGGTTGGTAACGCTCAGAGTGCAACACATAACGGATGGTGGGGTGACTTCGGTGGAGCACACGGTACCGGTCGTAAACTACCAATAGTGTTTGCGGCTGCAATGCTCAATGACCCTGCAATGAAAAACGTCGGTATCGATTATGGTCCGCGCTTCTTCCAGGAAGACTGTCAGTTGCGCTACGGCAACTCTGGTGCAGCAATGGCGTCATGGACGGATGCTGGCATGGAATGGGGTGAGTTTTTGTGCACGCGGACCAACACTACGCCGAGCGCTAATGGGCCAGGCTATCGTACTTGTTGCACAAGCAACGTCAACAACGCCGCAGCTTTGGCAGTGATATTAATGGATCAGCACAACCCTACAACTGACGCCAAAGGGATATGGAACCACGACGTTTTCTTTGACTACCTTGACCACTACATGGATGTACAGACACATGATGCCGACTGGAAGCGTGGCTGGTCTGCATTCATGCGAGACATGTGGGATACACATAGGTAGTCGATGCCTACCGACTTCCAACCTAACCCATGCTAAAATACCCCTAAAGCTTACTCCCATGTACAGTAAGATCAATAGAATATAAACAACACCAGCTTCATAAACATCATGCCCACCACTCAATCCCAGAAAAAACTCCTCACCGCCCTCACAATAGTCCTCGCCTTTGCCATTGCAGCGACCCTCCTCCTCAGCTTTTCCTCCGCCGGTCCCTCTGACCCCAATGACCCGAACTACCCACTGGCAGATACCAATGCAGATAACAAAGTAGACATCTTTGATCTCTCCTATATGCTCTCTCGCTGGGGTACGACTGATACTACCGCAGACTTCAACAATGACAACACAGTATCTATCTTTGACCTGTCTTATCTTCTTGCTCAGTGGGGGAGGGTAGATACACCTGGTGGCTGTGGAGGCGGCGGTGGGGGCTCTAACGCCATTGCTGAGTCTAATTATTTGCAGTTTGACGGCGTTGATGACTATGTGAATCTAGGGGCAATTGATGTTGCTGCGAGTGCGTTGACGTTGGAGGCCGTGGTTAACGTCGACAGTTTCCAGGGGTGCTCGACATCGTCTGACTGCCGAATAATCTCAAAAGCATCCAGTACATCCGAGCAAGATCACTATTTTATGCTCAGCACCACCGAAAGCAATGGCGAGATTGTCCTGCGTTTTAGGTTAAAAACTGGCACGACAACGACCACGCTCATAGCGGATTCTGGGTCAATCGTGGCCAACCCAGAAAACCGCATCACTCACCACGTGGCTGCGACGTATGACGGTGCTTTCATGCGAATATTTCTCGACGGCATAGAAGTCGGGTCGACGCCAAAGACCGGCGAAATCGCAACCGACGCCAGTATTCCAGTATGGGTTGGGGCTAATCCAGACAGCTTGATTTCACGACCATGGCACGGCAGTATTGACGAGGTGCGCATCTGGAACGTGGCGCGCACCCAAACCGAGATCCAGAATAATACAGACAGCCCGCTAACTGGTAGCGAGGCCGGCTTGGCGCACTATTACCGTTTTGATGCAACAGCCGGACAAGTGGCGGTGGATAGCGCGGGCGGCAGCGATGGACTGCTTGGCAGTACCACAGGGGAAGACATTAACGACCCGCAGATCATCAACAACACTCCAGACACGGTAGCTCCGACCGCACCGAGTAATCTAGCCAGCACAAACCAGACGGGTAACAGCATCAGCCTGAGTTGGACAGAGGCCACTGATGACCGTGCAATCAACTCATACCGCATATATCGCGGTGGTACGGAAATCGATACAGTGCCTGCAGCCGAGACATCATTCGTCGACACAAACCTAGACCCTAGAACAGCCTATGAATATCAGGTCGATGCAATTGATGCGGCGGGGAATACGTCGCCTGCATCGAACATACTAACTGTCAGCACGACCGAACCAGACGTGTCGCCGCCGAGTAGCCCCGCCAGCTTTAGCGCCAACTCGGACTCGGCGACATCTGTCAGCTTGAGCTGGAACGAATCAACAGACAACATGGGCGTAGTCAGCTATATTCTTCGCCGCGACGGATCAGAAATTGTAACTATAGATCATCCGAATACGACGTACAGCGACGGTGGCCTGACACCTGAAACCACGTATAGCTACACCTTGACTGCAGTTGACGCCGCCGGCAACCAGTCCAACAGTTCTGCGGCAAACGCCACAACTCAATCTGGAGCAGGCTCCTGGGAAGAGGCAGTAGATTCCAAAGATATGGATCAGATTGTTGGCTGGTACGACGCCAACACAGGGTTTGAAGCTTGCTACGACGACGCGCTGGGGCGCAACCTTCGCGAATCTGACCTGCAGACATACACTGGGTCACGAGAAATCACCCAAGATGGGACAACAATTTATGGTGCAAAATTTAACGGTAACGTTAAGATCAGAGCAAGCAATGTCAGTATTCGCTGCTCATTAGTTGACGTTTTAGGATCGTATTCACATGGTTTTGACATAAACTCACCCGATGCGTCTAACTACACTGTCGAATACAACACTATACGCAATTCTGTGCATGCCCAAACTGGTAGCTATGAAGACAGGGGTAACCGAGCAATATATGTACACAACTTTGGGGCAAGCGGTACAGCCAGACACAACAAAAGCCGAGATGGTTTCGGAAGCGGCATTCGCATCGAAAATACCCACGGCCACATCATTGAATATAACTTCATAGATAAAATCGTTCGTAGCCCAGGGTCACACAACACAACCCTGTCACTACAGGGGCGAGGAAGCGGTCTATACGATGTGCTGTTTCGACGCAACCTAGGGCGAGACGGAACGTCAGGAACCTTAAGTTTCTACACTAGAACAGATGGGCCAATCGAGAATATAACCGTACAAGAAAACATCCTCGACTTACCACACACCGTATCAACAAATTATTGCGCACGATTTGACAGCAGCCACCCGACTTTCCCCAACTACACCTTGCGCAATGTATTGTATGACGGCAATATATTTGGTCAAACAAACTTTGACACCTGCGGCTCAAGCGGTTCACACACTGGCGGCTGCAGCGGCGGTCGAATTGGACCAGGTATTTGCGAAAAGATACACAACAGATTCCTCGACGGCACCCCAATCGCACAGTAGTGTACGAATAGGGTGTAGTATGTGAAAAGTAATGATATTTTAATGTCGCAGTTTTTTGTTCTCTGAAGAGGCTGAGTATTGTATCATCCCCATAAACTGCGGGGTATCGTGATGCAGGGTACGTGTATGCCAGAAATACGACTTGACTATCGCTTATGCTTGTATACAATCACTGGTATATATCAGTGAAGTCGCATTCATTTGAAATGGTAGGGGTTGATAATCTAAAAAGCATTACAGTGACAAAGGCGTGTCGCAGCACGCTCTCGAAACCTATTAATGCCGTAAGAAAAAGGGAGCACGACAGTGGTAAAGGGCGCATTAAAGATCTCGTTTTTTATAGCAATTTTTTTAGTTAGTGGAATAGTCGTACAGAGTTCAAGTACTTCAGAAGCGTCACCAGGCTTCTTGAATGGGGTCTTTTTTGCTGATTTTGACAGAGACGGTGTCCTCGATCATAATGAAGATACATTGGCGGCGACCAACTACCCGGCGAATGGGGTTGTAGTTGAAGCGTATGACTCGACCGGGGCAACCGCAACCTGTGCAGTGACGGGGACGAGCTATAGTTGCGGTGTTGCTGCGTTGGCTGGTCCGTTTCGTCTTGAGTTTACCCTCGATGCTGCGGATATCGCACTCGGCTATACAGAATCATTCGGTTTTGGTGATGTTCAGATTGCCAATGATGGCGATACCGTTAACTTTGGGTTTGTGCCGCCATCTGCCTGCCCAACATCAGGAAGTGGCTTCGAGGGTAACGCTAATAGTGCAGCAGGGAAATTGTGGACAACATGCTTTATCGGAGGCTATAGGGATGATCCAAATGTAACAGCAACTGATGTCTTGGTGGGTGTCAACTATGATGATAGAGGGACTGCCTATATTGGAGGGCCGTTGACGCAATTTCCTGTAGAAAAAATTGGCCACAAAGACGGCGGGGTTGGTGCAGCTGATTCTGGCGATGACAATTCATCGCTCGGTGCAGTGTGGGGAATCGCATATGATGAATGGTCAAGCACATTATTTTCATCCGCGGTACTGATGCGTCATTATGATCTTGGAGCTCGCGGCGTTGACGGTTTGTATTGGGTGTCGTATCCGTCGGGCACATGGAATAGTGTTGACCTCAATACACTTGGTGGCCCTTCATACGGTGTAGAGCCCGCAGGTCGCGATCTCAATCAGCCTTCTATTGACGCGGGCATCTTTGCAGATGTGGCCAAGACAGGCATAGGGGACATTGACGTAACTCCAGATGGTCAGACACTATTGGTAGCTAATCTAGATGCACGAGCCATTATGTTCTATAGTCTGGCGACGGGTACGCCCATATACCAAGGGAACCTTTCGGTCGCAAACCCAGGCTGTGCAGATACAACCAACACTGACGATTATCAGATTTGGGCAACAAATGCGGTCAACTCGGACAAAGCACTTATCGGTGTGACGTGTACTGCCCAAAATTCGACCAATCAGGATCCCACAAATACTGATTTCTATCTTGATCTTGAGTCTCACGTTGTCGAGGTTAATTTTGCAGACCCATCTGCACCGACTCAAGGCGCATCACTACTGACGGTGCCGCTTGCATATGAGCGAGGCTGCGGCAACACAACAAGCTGTGTTGGTAGCGGTACATTTGGCCCCTGGAAAGACACCTGGGATCCAGACAGACTTAAGGCCCGAGCAACGTACACGGATGCAGGAGAGCAGCAGCCCATACTTTCCGATATAGAGCTTCTTGATGATGGTTCAATGGTGTTGGGCTACGTTAACCGTTTCAGCCTGCAGCATGCCTCGGATCAATACCAGCCCGACCCAAGCGATACAGAAATATATAGGACGTATATATCTGGTGAATTATTACACGTATGCAATACGACCGGTGATCCAGAGAATGTGTCATGGGTAATAGAAGGACAGACTACTGATTGTGATCCAACGTCTCGAATTGTCTGGCCTAATGAAGGTACTAATATTCAGGATGGCGGTGGTGGACCCTACGATACCAGATCAGAATGGTATTGGCAGGATAGAAAGGGTCTAGATGACGGCAGGGATACACACAACGAAACCTCACAAGGTGGCTTGTACTACAAGCCGTATTCTAACGAAATCGTCGTATCTGTTATGGACCCTGAGACGTTTGGATCGGGTGGTCTCGGTGTCATATCTACGCTACCCAATGAGACCGTTGATGGCAGTCCCATTGAGTTCTTTTCTGGCCAGTACCAGTCTACCCTAGATGACGAAAATCCAGGCAAAGGTGCATCGATCGGAGACGTTGAAGGCTGTGCCATACCTATGGAAATCGGAAACTTCGTGTGGCTTGACGGGGACCAGGATGGAGCGCAGGATCCAGGAGAAAGTGCACTTGCCGGTGTGACAGTTACGTTATTTGCTGCCGACGGCACGACGGTACTTGCGGTTACGACAACTGATGCAAACGGCTATTATGTATTTAACTCTGGTCATGGCGTTAATGCTAATACAACATATGTAATCGATTTTGACGTCACCACTACTACCAGCACGTTGCCGGGCGGTGTCGCTGCTTCTACCTTATTGGCGACAGTTGTTGATTCTGGTGAAGGAACTAATCCTGATCTGAATGATTCTGATATTACAGGCACGACAGTGACCGTCACGACGGGCATAATTGGCCAGAATAATCATTCCATTGATGCTGGATTTGTAGTGCCCGTAACGTTACGCCTCGGAAACCTCATCTTCCACGACGCCAATAATAACGGTACATTCGATGCCGGTGAAGACGGCATCGAAGCTACGACAGTTGAGCTATGGGAAGACACCGACGGTACTGGCACCTTTGATCCAGTCAACGACACACTTGTTGCCACACAAGTTACGGATGCTGCTGGCAAGTATTGGTTCGAAGGCCTTATGCCTGAAGACTACTTTGTTGCTCTGCCCACGGCAGGCAACACAGCAGTAACCATAGATTCTACAACTGGTGTTGACCTGGCAGATCTGTATAGCTCTACGGCCCAAGGTCTGACGAACGCGACTGCTGGTAGCTTTGAACCAACAACTGACTCGAATGCAGACAATGACGACGATGGTCGAGACCTCGGCAATGCTGCAATTCCAACAGGCTACATTACTATGAGTAGCCTCATCACCCTTGCTGAGGCTACCGAACCAACCAGCGAAGCAACAACAGGCGCTAATGCCGGTGCAGACGAAACAGAAGCCAACGCCCAAACAGGTTCGATCACTCCTGACGACAACAGCTCGAACCTCACCGTCGACTTTGGGTTCTATGCTCTCCCTGACGTAGCAATCAATAAGCTGGTCGATGGTACTGACGCAGATACGGTCTTCACTGACGCTGAAGTCATAGACATACCACCAGCTGCCGGTACAACTGCCTTCCAGTACCAAATCTCTGTCACAAACCAAAGCACCCTCATGCCAGGTAACGCAATCGTCCTGACAGATTATGTCCCAGAAGGCATCAGAGTAACTGGCGTCGCCAGTGTCTCTGCCGGCTCTGTCCCAACTGTCTTCCCAGTCACAGGTACGTCACCGTTTGGTACAGACATCATCACTTGGAATGTTGGAACACTTGCTGCAGGTGCATCTGCAACACTGGTGCTTGATGCCGAACTGCGTGATGCTGATGTCGCAACCTTTACCGCTAATTCACTGGCATCCAACAAACTCAACCAGAACGTCTCTCAGATCACCGCAATGACAGAAGACGACACTGACTCTGTTGTGAACTCACTCACTATTGCCGACCCATCAACGTTTGCTGCAACTGGCAGTCAGGACGACGAAGACGACGCGTTTGTGTTCATGCCACCAATGCTTGGTGACTATGTCTGGAATGACACCGACAACGATGGCATCCAAGACGGAGGCGAGCCTGGCATCAATGGCGTGACTGTCCATCTACGCATTGATGATGACGGCACACCCGGCCCAAGTGCAGGGGATAGCACCTTCGCGACAACCACGACAATGAACAACGGGACATCTGATGGCTTCTACGTATTCGGTAACCTGACTGCAGGTGTCGACTACTGGGTCGAATTCGACCACAGCTCGAGCGCACTCGCAACCTATGTACCGACTACCCAAGGCCCTGCTACCGACCCACTGGATGCTACTGACTCAGACGGTAGCGTTGCAGACGGCTGGACAGAAATACACACCCTCAGCCCAAGCGAGATCCGCCTAACAGTAGACCAGGGCTATGTGTCACTGCTTAGCATCGGTAACCTTATCTGGGAAGACCGCAACAACAACGGCAGCGTTGACGCTGGCGAACCGGGACTCAGCGGTGTGACAGTCGAACTCTATGTCGACACCGACGATAGCGGCACCTACACGGTAGGCGACACACTCGTGACACAGACAGGTTCCAATTCTGCAACCCCAGGCGAAGCCGTCACTGACGCCAATGGCAACTGGACATTCAGTGGCCTTTTGCCCGAAGACTATGTTGTACGTATCCCAGACATTAATGGCGACACAAGTATGACTTTCGTAAGCTCAACTGGCAACACGAACGTACTCACATCCGTCACTGGTTCAAGCGAACCAGCCCCAGACGTCGACACCGACACAGACGACAATGACGATAACGGTCAAGCAGACACAGGCGTGACGCACGTTACCAACGCAGTCACTCTGGCATACAATACAGAACCAACAACAGACGGTGACACTAACACCTACACCAACTACAGCGTTGACCTGGGCTTCTTCAAGCCATTTAGCCTCGGTAACCGTGTCTGGCTCGACAACGGCAGTGGCGGTGGCACAACCAACAATGGCATCCAGGACGGCACCGAAGCGGGCATTAGCTCAGTGACGGTTAACCTCTATGCTGCAAGCGATACTGCCTTCACAACTATCCTCGCTACACAGGCAACTGACGCAAGCGGCTACTACCGCTTCGATAACCTCACTCCAGGCGACTACGTCGTTGAAGTCGTTGCAACAGGCTTGCCAGCAAGTGTGCAGTCTTCAACCCGTGCTGCAACTGCAGCCTCACCAGACCAGTACGACCATGGCGTAAACACGACCAACATACACGGTAACTTTGTATCGCATACAGTCACCCTTGCTCACAGCACACTACCAACAGACGAGACAGACATCACAACTGGTAACGGCGCAGAAAGCCCGTACGGTGATGCCCAGTCACACCTTGCAGTAGACTTCGGCTTTGTGCAGGTCAGTGATGTGTCAGTAGACAAGCAAGTCGACTCAAGCATCTATACACTCGGCACCACAGACACGCGTACCTACACACTGCACGTCACCAACAACGGCCCACTCGACGCAGCTGGTATCTCGGTTGTCGATGCACTGCCAGCCGCAGGTGTCAGCTTCACTTCATGGACGTGTACAATCTCAACGCCTGGTACAGGTACCCTCACCGAAGCTTGTGCAAACGCCAGTGGTTCAGGCGCCATTAACGAAACAGTCACCCTAAACAACGGAGGCGTCGCAACATACTCAGTCACTGCAGACTTTGCAGGTAGCGTCACTGGTACAGTCTCGAACGTCGTCACTGTTGCACTCCCAAGTGCTCTTGTGCAGAGTCCAACTGACCTTCCCGACACAGACACAGTCGACGTAGACCCACAGCTGCAGACACCATCAGTCACCATAGAGAAGCAACTCTATGAAGGGCACGACAGCGGCGCACAGTGTACCACTGCCGCAGCAGTTGATGAGCTTGTCATTGTGGACAAGACCAAGGCAGACAAAGACATAACCTACTGTTTCACGGTCACTAACAACGGCAGTACACACCTCAGCCCAGTCACACTCAGCGACCCAACACTTGGCATTACCGACTCAGACATGACACAACTAGCTGCAAGTGATCCAATCCCACTTGCACCTGGCGACACGGTGTATTACTACTACAACACCACGACCAACACATCCGTCGACAATACAGCAACCGTCACCGGCACACCAGTACTCCCAGACGGCAGCGCAACTGGTCAGCCAAACGTCACAGACGAAGACAGTCAAGCACTCCTCATCTACGTATTCGATCCACCGTATGGTGAAAAGACCGGTAGACTTGATGGTGGTCAAAGCATCATCACCTGGGACATGGTCTGGATCAATGACTCAGCCTACCAGGCAAACGGCGTCATCATAACTGACGAACCACCTGTTGATACGACCTACCACGGTAACCTCAACTGCAGCCCACAAGGCACCAGTGTCGTACATAGCTGTACCTACGAAGCACCAAGCACATCCTACCCACTCGGACGGGTCATCGTCACAGCCGACATCTCCCCAGATCCTGGCATAACCGACCCAGTCGATGCCGACAACGAAGTGATCATTACCTTCGACGTCATCATCGACAACCCCGACATAGAACAAACCTACGAAAACCAAGCCGACATTGAATACCAGGGCATCCTTGGTGTCAGTGACGACCCAACCACTGCAGGCCCAAGCGACCCAGCAGTCGTCAGCATCGGTACAGAAACAGACTTGAGCCCTACCGGGCAGGGAGCACTACTGTTCGCTGCAACAGGAGTGGCGGTCTCTTTGATTGCTGTAGGTGTGAGGAGGGGTGCGCGCAGATAGATTGATGGAGCATGCAGAGCATCACGAAGTATCTTTAATGGCTCTTGACAAGCAGCTGGAATCTTTACGCTAAAAGCGGTAAACTGTACTAAATGAGTTCGCTAAAAGAATACAGAGATGAGCAGCTTGAGAAGGTTGCGAAACTACGAGCATTGGGCGTAGATCCATACCCGGCGCGAAGTTTTCGCGATACTGCTGTATCTGAGATCATAGATAACGCAGACGAGAAAATGGGCAAGGGGGCATGTGTTGCTGGGCGGCTTATGAGCCACCGCGAACATGGCGGCATCCATTTTATAGATATCGAAGACGGTGGGGCAAAAATACAGCTGATAGTGCGCGAAGAGTCGCTGAATGCACAGTATGAAAAGGGCTTGCTCGGGTTTACTGACGTTGGTCTGCTGACGCGTGGGGACATCGTAGAGGCCGCCGGAGTTGTGGCGAACAGTGACAGTGGCGAGCTGTCGGTCGACGTAAAAGGTTTGCGTATCCTGACCAAAGTCCTGCGGCCACTACCTGAAAAGCTCGACGACAAAGAGACACGCCTGCGTCGCCGGTACTTGGATATGGCAATAAACCCGGCAGTTCGGAAACGATTTGAGCGCCGCTCTCAGTTTTGGCAGGCAGCACGTGACTTTCTGAATAGTGACGGATATCTTGAAATAAACATTCCTGTCTTGGAGCACACAACAGGGGGCGCAGACGCGAACCCGTTCGTAACGCACATGGATGCACTGGGCGAGGACTTCTATTTGCGTATTTCTCATGAGCTTCCGCTCAAGCGATTACTCGGCGCAGGATACGAAAAAGTCTACGACATCGGCCCGCGGTTCCGCAACGAAAATTATTCTGATGAACATCTCCCAGA
>CALLJT010000087.1 GCA_938050265.1 Candidatus Saccharimonadia bacterium | reverse complement strand
TAAGTGTGAAAAAGGACTTCGACACAGCTTCTATCGCATCAGTTACCGAATTCCCCGGAATGAAACCAGGCACGTTTAGGATGCTCGTAGAACACAACGATGCAAGAGCATTCGTGTTCCGTGCCTTCGGTGCTGGTGATGCGAGCAAATACATGTACGACGACCTTGAGTACTTAAAGAAAAATAAGATACCAATCATTATAACGTCACAGGCGCCAAACGGAGTTGCAAGTTTCCAGGTTAATGAAACCGGTCAGTACATCCGTGAAAACCAGCTTGCAATATCTGCATACGACATGAGCATGGAGTCAATGATCACCAAAATGTCATGGCTGCTGGCTCAAAACATGAGCTACGAAGAAGTGAACCGCACTATGGTCGACGATCTCCATGGTGAAATATACGTCGAATCGGAGCTAATATAAATAGTTCATTACGATTGAAAGCCCTCCCCTTCTCTGATAAAATGACTCGGTACACGAGCTTGGGAGTAATGGAGCATCTTCATATACCAAAGCACGCATACCATGAACCTTTCAGTTAAACCAGGTGTACCGCAGCTTGTTGTAGCTCACACTTTTTTGAGAGGATTCAAAAAAGTATAAGGAGTCGACTTGATTGAGTAGCCAACAGTGTCAGTAAACTTGTTTTGCTGACAGTGTGGCTAGACAATCGTCACACGATGACGCGCAGGTGTAGCTCAGTTGTTTAGAGTGAGTAATGCCAGCGACATTGCGCAAGGGAATCAACTCTTGAAAACTTGTTTTCAAAGACGCTGTTCCGGGGTCGCAGAATGTGACCAGCCTTGCCAGGCCAAGGATGCGACCAAATAGAACCTTTCAGTTAAATCAGGTGTACCGCAAAAATATGCGGGTGTAGCTCAGTTGTTTAGAGCGCATCCTTGCCAAGGATGAGGTCGAGAGTTAGAGTCTCTTCACCCGCACCAAATATTTGAATTATGAGCCGAAAGGCTCTTTTTCTTTGCCTCAACTATTGTTTTAAAGGGGTCAGAAAGTTCATAAGACAACTTCTTGTCGTTTAATTCAATGTTTGAAAGTACGTATTCCAATAATTTGTTTCTAAGCCCTTCGTCACTTGCTAAAAACAGTTCTTTTGCTCGCTGAGCTAGGTCTAACAGATAAGAACTGGTCAATGCAAAGCTCTTATTGTCGGATGTTAGAGACTTTAGCCTGTCATTAAGCTCCTGCTGCCTTGCTTCCAACTCATTTGCAATTTCGTCGTGTAGGGTTTGAGTAATTCGCCGTTGCCGTCTATTGATAGTTCAGCGGCTGTGTCATTGCTGAATTGCTGACCTTCTGAGTTGAATAGCTTTTGCTCTGAGCTAAAGAAGGTTTGTGCTTCGTCGCCTATGTTCTTTACGTTAATATCGAGTATGCAGAACTTGCCTTGAGCTTCTTCTGTTAAGAACTCGCTGCCGACACTTGTTTTTGAGCAGTCCATGCTGTTGACAGTAAATTCGAACTTACCATCCCTTACAGGTGTACCAATCTTGGCTACACTATCTGTTTTCTCGCTTTGCTCAGTTGATTGAGCTGAGTCATTATTTGATGTGTTTGTATCTGTTCCGCTTGAACCTGCTACTGCTGCTATCAGCACGAGTGCTACGATGCCGCCTACTATGTATTTTGCTTTGCCTTTCATAATATGAAGACCTTTCTATTTATTGTTATTGATAACGAGAGAGGTCTTCTTAAAACAAAAAGGACACCCGCTCTAGGTGTCTAAACCGCCGCAGAGATAAATCCCTTTGGTTGTCGAGCGAATGCCCTTCTTGGGATTTATCTGCAACGATAAAATTGCATGGATATAAAAATATCTCTGTGAACGGTTTAGACAAACATATTTTAGCACTGGAAACTAGCAGATGTACAGTATTAGTAAGATGACTAGAGATAAACAGGTAGCTGTATGTCTGCTATTCTAAGTATATGCTTTTTCCAAAACTGAAAACCTTTACTAAAATACGAGCAGAACAATCAAGTCTGGATGATTGTATTCTTGTGGGTATCCAGCATTTGCTCGCTTCAAATGGTTCTTTATTTGAGCAGCTAAATGGTCTCGGAATGCCATATGATAGTATGTTCCTTTTAGGTAAGGTCTATTCTACAAACACAGAAGTGATGAACGAGCTGCAGGGTCGAGGCTGCAAGGTTATGTCGAAGAGCAGCTTCTATAATCATGGCATTGGGTTAAAAACTGACTACAATGAGTCTTTGCATAGAGAAGCGACAGCAATGCTAGATAATGCAATCGCATACGCTAAAAATAAGAAGATAAAGCGGTTGCTAATTTTAGATGATGGCGGCATATTAATTCAGTCAGTTTCAGAGAGAAAACACCTTCTTGAAGAGTTTTCTGTCCACGCAGTGGAGCAAACAAGGGCTGGTTCAAGACTTGTTTCGAAAATAATGCCAGCATTTCCAGTAGTTAATGTTGCCGAAAGTCGAGTTAAGCTGGAAAAAGAAAGCCCGATGGTTGCACTCTCAATCATGCAAGAAATCGTCAAAGGCTTACATGCGACAGATAAAAGACTCCGTCTTAGCGATATGGACTGCCTTGTAGTCGGAAATGGTTCGATAGGAAACGAGGTACATAAGCTACTCAAAAAGGATGCAAGAACTTCAAGAACTTACGATACGAACAAGAGACTGAGCAGCGAGAATGACCTTAAAAAAGCTGTGGTATCATCTCAGCTTATAGTCGGTTGTGTTGGTGAGCCATGGGTTAACAGCGCAATTTCGGAAGCAGTGCAGGCAGGTACTATATTGGTAAGTGGCTCGTCATCGAACACTGAATTTCTTGGTCTTACACAGATTGAGAAACATGCCTCTAAAGCTCATGATACAATCCTGGTCGAAAACTCGAATGGTACAAGCTCGGTGCTGAATGCGGGGTTTCCAATAAATTTCGATGGTTCGCAAGACCCGATTGACGCAGAAGAGATTGAGATAACACGCTTAGCGATGTATTCCGCCGTCATTCAGTGCTTAGCTGAACACTCTTCCAATCATGGACTTATCCCTTTATCGAAAGAATATCAGCGGTTGATTGATGGGCTGTTCTAGTCTGCTGCAATAAACTAAACACGCTCAGCAGAAAGATTAAACTCTTTGGCAAGAGCATTCAGTTTATAGTCTGTTTCTTGGGCAGTAGCAACCGTTTGAATTGAGTCAACTATCTTGCACCAATAAAAACGCCCCACACCGTGGGGCTTTTTTATTGATTCGAGCGAATCGACTCCAATTCTCGACCGACAGATGTCGAGAGTGAGACATGCCAGTGACATGTCGCAAGGAAATCTTCACCAGCAAGCTACGCTTGCTTGGCAGAAGTTTCGGGCCCGCGGAACGTGGGAGAGTCTCTTCACCCACCTACTGATCAGCAAGCTGGTATTTCATCTCAGCGAGCATGTCCCGCATCTCCACATAGTCGGCTACAAAACTCATATAGTCCTTTCGTTCATTGAACATACTGAGAATAAAGTCGGTTTTCAACCACTCTGGTTCACTACCTTCTGTGTAATATTTCAGACTTGAATGAGTATAGTTTTCCCATCTTCTAGGGTTGAGATGTATATACCTTGTGATGTGTTCAAGATATGATTGCTGGTCAATACGAACTGCCTTATACCTACTTTCAAAAACCGAGCCTGTTCTTCTGTGCCTTAGATTGAAATACATACTATAGCTCGTCATCACTGACTTCATGAATCTCTGCAGGCTGTCAATATCCTTCTGGTGAATAAGTAAGTGAAAGTGATTCGTCATCAAGCAGTATGCGTGCAATTGGATATCATCTCGAAAGTGGGGATACCCAGCACCGCTTTTACCGATCTTCTGTTTTTTAGATAAGTAACGCTCAAACAATCCTAGAAAATATTTATAGTCTGTGGCGTCGTGAAATATCTTTTGTTTACTGTTTCCGCGTGCATATACGTGATAATACGAGTCCGGAGCATATTCTTTATTGGTATTTCGCGACGGCATAGTGTCAGTCTATATCAATATGCCACAAAATAACACCTTAAAGGGTCAGACCCTTAGATGCCGTAGGCACGTCGCGAACAGTTGGCTTGTCAGCTACCGGAAGAACACCATGGGGAGCAAGAGCAAAGATTGACGAAGCGGTATCCGAGTCGTTCGGACCAGATCTGCCGTTAGTATGGCGAAATGACGTCGGACAACAAGCTTATATAAACAGTACGGCTCAAACAAGACTGCCGCTTAACTAGCAAGAAGTAGAGTTCGTGCATGTGCAACTATGCCGCAAAGCCTCACCCCTATCTGTTAAAAACGGCCATAACCCAGGGAGGCTCGAACCTTTTAAAAGCTTGAGTTACTCCGTTTTAAGGCGGGCTTTAAAGAAAAGACGGCCCTACTTTACACTCCTGCACTGTCCACCTCTCCCATACATCATCTACAATGTACGGCTCCACTTTCAGCCACTCATCTAATTCTTTGCGCGAAGGGTAGTCAAGAACCATAACCGAGCCGCACATCTGGCCTTCGTCATCAATAAGTGCTACACCCATGATGTAGTTGCCCGCAGCCTTCATTGCGTCACCCATGGCGACATGCTTGTCTCTCGAAGCAAGCCGCTTTTGTAGCCCGTCTTTGTGGTCGTGTGCTGTGATTAAAAATTGCATATCTACTTTATTTTACCATCTGATGCGTCGTCGGTATACGGCAAGGACAAGCTAGTTCCTGTATGATGAAAATATGAAATGGAAAAAACTATCTCGTGACTTTCTAGACGGTGATCGCAACAACCGGCTGGTATACCTGACACCACCGCATGCACCATCGCTTGTAACGACACTTGCCCCAAACGGAGCTGTAAACGTTGGAGCATTCGAGCAAACGATGCTCTGCTCGAACAACCCGCCCATGATGCTACTCGCTATTGCACCCAAAAGTGACACACTGCACAACCTACGTGAAACGGGTGAGTGCGTCATAGGATTCCCATACCCCGATAAGCTACAGGAAGCGTATGACGCTGGTGTACGCCTACCCCGCGGCGAGTCAGAGCTCGATATCATCAAAGGGTTCACTGTCGCACCCTCGGACGTAGTACAGCCTCCTCGCCTTGAACAATGCTGGTTTTCTGCAGAAGGCAAGCTGGTATGGGATAAGAAGTCCGGTGATCATGTGACGTGCTGTGTGGAAATTGTGTCTGTAACTATTGACGAGAAGTACTGGAATGATGATAGGGTAGTCCGTCGCAAAGGATTACCGGCCACGTACTATGCGACGTCAGGGGAGTTTTTCTCTATAGGTGATTGGACACATGTTGAAATGAGCGACAACGTAAAAAACAGGGAGCACGCAGACTGATGGATGAGTTAATTGGTGCTGCGCTTATTGGTGTAGTGGTGCTTGTGGGTTTTGTGGCCTTTAACTTACTTGGCAATGACGACAGTATGACGCTCTATTATTATCCCGAGGCCCCGAGCCTATCCACATTGCAAGAACATGAAGTTGACTCGCTGGAAGAATGTAGAGACCTGGCTGAATCACTCTCCGTGAGAGACGACAGGCCTGACTACGACTACGAATGCGGGGTAAACTGTAAACCTTCGGATTACGGCTCAGTGAACATATGTGACAAGACTCTCGAATAGACTGAGCAGTGCGAGTCTACCCTCGCTGTACATAACTCCTGTCGGCAGCTACTCGTTATAGTCGACACCTAATATCAGCCTCCATCGTTCTGCCACTTCTTGCTATACTGTATATATGAAGAAAGAAATCTCTACAGACAATGCTCAAAGTGCCAAAGGCCTACTATCGCAGGCTCTTATATCTAATGGCATGATCTATACGGCTGGTTTTATTCATCTAACTCCAGACGGTGATTTAGTCGGCGAAACCACCAAAGAAAAGCTCGCACAAGTAATGCTTAACATAAAGAACACCCTTGAGGCAGCCGACTCTAGCCTAGGCAAGGTTGTCAAAGCAACCATCTACGTTACGGATATGGGCATTGTTCCCGAATTGAACAAACACTACGTTACATATTTCAATAATCCAATGCCTGTCCGCGAAGCTGTTCAGGTAGCAGCGCTGCCTCTAGGCGCTGAAATTGAAATAAGCGTGATAGCAGAGCAATAGCCTGCACCCCACAAATAATCCGATGTCGCCTATTTGCTATAGTGATACGCATGCAGTACGACACAGATATACAGTCTCTTCATAAAGAGCTTTTCTTACAAGCACGAGAGTTACTGCTTTCATACGAAGGAATGATTGAGACAAAGAAACCCCGAATCACTACATATGCAGTGCCAGGTGGGGGAGTGTGTCATATGCGAACCATGCCGTACGGGATTGACTTTGGGTTCCTGAAGGGCGCCAAGATGGAAGACAAGCTGAATCTGCTGACCGGAAACGGTAAAGCCATGAGAGTTTTACCTGTTAGAGGTGATCTTAACGAAGAGAATGCTCGCTACTATATTGATCAAGCTATGAGCCTCGTGAGCTAATGTGGCCAGAGATAGGCTCTTGGAAGCCCATCTACAGTAGTGCAGCCACTACTCTTGCCTGTTGAAAACGCGCACCCCGATGTTAAGGGTCGGATCTTTAGGTTTTGCCTTGTATGTAATTATAAAGGCACGGGGCACAAAGTTGGAGTAACTGTTAAAGAGGCTGTAAAATAGTTTGTATGAGAGTTAAAATCGTGACCTATGTACCCAAGAATTACGCCATTACAGTGCGCGAAGCCCTGGGGCAAGCCGGTGCTGGGCAGATAGGCGAATATTCTCATTGTAGTTTCTCTGTCGATGGCATAGGCAGATTCACGCCATCAGACAAAGCCAATCCGCTTATTGGAGAGGAAGGCAGACCAGAAGAAGTACAGGAAGAGCGCATTGAAGTGGTCTGTGACCGAGGCTCGGCAAAACAGGTCATAGCAGTTTTGCGAGAAGCACACCCGTATGTGTTAAGGGTCGGATCCTTAGGTATTTAGAGTTGTCATGGTTCTTGTGGTTGGTGGTTTTTGTGGGTGATCGAGGGTGATTTTGACGAAAGTCAGCAAGACTACGGCGAGTCCGTGCAGTATGTCGCTATTGGGTCGTATATACTCTATGTGTAAGACACGTTAGTGGTTTATGTATTCATGACAAGCAAGACGCACGCCAATCAACATCAGACGAAAAACATGTTTTTCTTGCCTATTGCTGCAGCGGGGTTTGTGCTGCTGAGGGCGTTTGCGGGTAGTGTCGATCCTTCTCTTCCTAATAAGCTGCAGGATTTCATAACGTTGTCTCTGAGTATTTTTGTGGAAGCACTGCCGTTTCTTATCCTTGGTGCACTATTGGCGAGTGCCGTGAATACTTTTGTGCCACCGCATGCGTTCGAGAGGATCCTACCTATATCTGGCATCTTAAGGCGCGGCATGCTGTCTCTCCTGGGCTTCTTGTTCCCGGTATGCGAATGTGGGAACGTCCCATTGTCGCGGTCCTTAATGATACAAGGACTCAAGCCTTCTGAAGCAATAACCTTCCTGCTCGCAGCGCCCGTCTTAAACCCCGTAACGATCTGGTCTACCTGGGCTGCGTTTGGCTATGATGGGTCGATTGTTGTGTCACGTATAGCTGCAACGCTCCTCATCGCAAACATCATTGGATACATCCTTGGCCTGAAAAAACGCGAAGAAGACTTTTTGACCCCAGGGTTTCAAGCTACGTGTGACGCACGTACAAAAACCCAAACCAAAGAGAGCGACGTGCACAGTAAAGTTAGGAGCTTCGCAAGCGCGTTCACCCACGAGGCATTTATCATGATCCAGATGCTGAGTTTTGGTGCGCTTGTTGCTGGAGCAGTACAAACGTTTGTGGCGCGCGACGTGCTGGTTGGAATCGGCAGCAACGTTATACTGTCAATCCTGGCGATGCTGCTACTGGCGTTTGTTGTGTCGATCTGTGCAAACGTCGATGCGTTTTTCGCCCTATCATTTGCTGGGACGTTTACCGCGGGGTCCATTGTCGCATTTTTAGTGTTTGGGCCGATGATAGACATTAAGATGCTCGCTCTGCTTAAGACGACGTTCAAAAACGAGCTCCTCATAACGATAACAGTGCTTTCGCTCCTCATGAGTATGCTTGCCGGTCTGGTGGTGTCCTATGCGTTTTAGCGGTAAAGATATTCAGACACTCGTGCTTTTTGTAGCAGCAGCGTATGTACTGCACCTTGGCATAACCGATGCGCTTGCGCTCTATATTCACCCACGCTATATACCATTCACGATCACGATGTCTGTCATCGGCATCGTAGTGATACTGGCCGACGCATGGACACAGAAAAAACGAGACAATCACAACCACCACGCAGGCAAACTGTCCATGCTGCCGCTTGCCGTTGTACTTGGTGCTGCTGTTGTGTTGCCGGCACGATCGCTGTCGTCGGCAACTGTTTCTCAGCGTTCGATAGATGCTGGATCACTCGTTGTGTCGACGGATACAAAGCCGATACACACGTTATTTGCAGGCTCGACACGCGGGCTCAGTGTGTCTGATTGGTCGAGGCTCATCCAAACCAACAGCAGCCCAGCCTACTACGCCAACAAGCCCGCTACAGTGAGTGGGTTCGTATACGATGCTGGCCTTGGACAGGACACGGTGTGGCTGGCCCGGTTTATTGTGACGTGCTGCGCTGTCGATGCACAGCCTGTTGGCGTGCCGGTGCGTATAGAAGGATGGGACGGCCACTATGAAGAAGATGAATGGGTTGAGGTAGAAGGCACGTTCCAGGAATCCGAAACAAGTCGCGGCACCGAACTTGTACTCATGCCAAGCAGTGTGCAGCAGATAGAGGAACCGAGCAATCCGTATGCAAACTAGTACATACACAAAGCAACTCCTAGGCATATGCGCCGCGCTATTTGCTGTGATTATTGGGCTTTCGGTCGTGCTCTACGGCAGTGGGCCGCGGGGGCGACTGGTGCAAGTTTCTGTTGACCCAACTGCGACAGCGCTTACGCAAGGCGCGACCATGACCATATCGTTCGACAGGCCACTTGAGCAGACCGACTACTCTGAACTAGTTAAGATTCAGCCTGAAACGAAGTTCTCTGTTACAACGAACGCCCAGAGTATTACGGTATCGTTCGAACAGAGCTTGCGTCATGCTGCCGACTATACGATCACAGTTCTGCCGGGTGTGCGTGACCGTTCAGGGGGCACGATGCAGGATCCGTACGTACATTCGTTTACGACAACTGCTCCTCGCTACGCGTACATAGAACGAAACTATCAGGCCGCATCAGACGAGGACTCGCTAGAAGATGCCGTGGATGATCATGTAATGATTGGCCAGATTGGGTCGGAGCCTGAACGAATTTTTTCTCACCCTGAGATTCGATCTTTCGTGGCAAGTGAGACGCATCTCGTCGTCGTCGTAAAAGAGCTAGACGTCGATAAGCTATATAGTATCAATCTGCAGACGCGAGAGGTGCGCAGCGAACAGCTTGCGTTTGAAGGGCGGATATTCAACCTGGCTTTGAGCCCTCGTGGGCAGGTCGTGCTGTTTACGGTGCAGCCAGATTTCGGGACCGTCGAGGATGAGCCGTATAAATTGTTCGCCGACAGGGTTGAATCACTCGACCTTGTTACGGGGGATGTACAGCCGCTTACTGATGGTGCAGAGGGCACTATACGAGCATATGATGTGTCGATAAATACTGACGGCCAGGTGGCTCTGATCCAGGATCCATCACAGACGTTCTATGCGGTCAGCCCGTTCAACGATTATGAACCGGTGATTATTGGATCGCACGGTCTTGCGTTTGGGTTTAACGATGCGGCGCAGGAAGTTGTGTTTCTCGATCAGGAAACATTTACTCGTTACGATATGGTGTCTGGCGAACTGAAGCCGATAGAGTTTGACACCGATCGATTCATTCATGACGTGTCTGCAAAAAACGGTACCGTGTTCGCCTCGTCTTTTGGTCGCACGAGTAGCGCGCAGAGTCAGATCGATGCGTATGCGTCATGGGATGCCGACCCAGTTACGGTCTGGAGCAACCAGACGGGCAGTAGCGATAGGCTTGTGGGGTTCGAGCAGAGTTTCGACAACAACATGCTGGCCTTGCAGCTCGATCCTCAGCAGTGCCAGTACGATACTATTGGGCTGAACAGCCAGTGTAAAACGACTCGGAGTATCGTGTATGACATATCTACCCAGCAGGTTGCGTTGGATGTCGCCGGGTTTGATCTGACCTGGATCCCGTAGGCTACTGTATCAGTAGGGTGTTTGTTTTTCTCGAGTGCTGTTCGTGGTAGGGTATGAGCATATATGAATAGAAAAAACGGCAGCGACCACGGGCAACGGACTGTGTCTGATTATGCATACGACGCGGTTATGTTCGTATGTTTTTTAGTGGTTTTTTGGATACTGATCGGTATCTCGGTGGCGTTTTTATTCGGCGCTGTTGGTTCTAGGATTGATCTCATTGATCCGGATTCAGTGTTGAGTCAAATATTTCGAGTGCTGCTTGCTGTCGTGCCGATCTCTGTATCTGGGTGGGCTTCTTGGACTGCGGTTCAGAAGGTCAACCGTCGTAACTCAGCACCAGGACCAAGCGGGTCTCAGAAGCCAATGAGTGCCAATGTGGCCCGTACGCTAGCTGTACTGCTTGTGGTGAGTGGTCTGTTTTTAGGATTTCTGGTTGGTGGGTCTGTCGGGTTCGGCGCGTGCTTCAAGTCAGAATGTAGCGTGCTTGAAGCAACTGCACCGATAACGGTCTCTGTCGCAACACTTGTGTTCACAGTACCTACTGGCAGGAGAATTGTTCAGAAACAGAGCGACGCCTTCGACAGTGACACCTCAACGACCGATCGTATCGAGCGGTAGCGTCTGACATGTACGGTGCTGGCTCCTGCTGCCACCAAAGACGTCGTGCTGAACAGAGTCCGGGCGTACTATCTTCTCAGCCTATAGCGGATCGCTTCACGGCGGGTTACGACGCCGTAGACTGCCAGTACAATGACGAGTCCGGTTGCGACATGTAGTGCGCCGACGTTTGTGCCGGTGTTAGCGAGGGATGTGGTGTCATCAGTTGGTTGCCCGTCGGCGGGATCATCTGAATTGTCAGGAGTGCCTTCGGGGTCCGGGTCGGCACTATTTGTGGATGTGAGGTTGAACCCACCTGAGTCGCTCACACCGAGAACACGCCAGTATTGCTGCCCTGCGATATCAATGGCTTGAAGTCCGGTGTCGCCAGCAGCGAGTTCGTAGTATCCGCTGCAGCTGTCGTCAAGTCCGCTCAAGCTCGTTGCGGCGGGGCATATGCCAACCCCAGTTGAAGCTGTGGTAACGGGCACATACAGATCGAGAGTCGAGTCGGTACCTTCGGCAGAGGTGAGTTGAGCTATGTACGCCGCACCCTGCGTTGCGTCAGCGTCACCTGTGACGTTGCTCCAATCGCGATCACAACCGAGATCGGTCGTGATGTCTGCAATGACTAGATTATTGTCAGCGTCAGGTACTCGAACGGACGTAGCACTTGTCCTGTTGACACCGAGACTTCCCAGCCTGGCGTTGTCTCCGGTGGATTGCTCTTCAGCTTCGAGGCCCGCCGACAACCCAAGAACGTGTTGTCGATAATTGGTGTTACTGAGTTTTGTTATGAACGTCCAGTCGTTGCCGTTGGTGTTAATGACATCCGAGCCAAACGAGTTGAAATTAACAGCTGATCCGTTGGCGACGCCAGCATAGTATATGCTGTCATCTGGTCCGATCGAAGATCGAGGGACGTAAAAGTACGAGTCGGCTGCGTCTACCGTGTTAGTCCAGCTGTACTGTCCGCCTGCGGTAAATCTGCTCATGAAGAACATGCCTGTATCCGGCGCGGTGAACGTATTGCCTCCGAGTCCATCAAAAGATATGGTCGTCCCACCTGTGTCGCCATAGCTTTCGCTCAATCCATAGACTGCATCACATACGCCGTTTACCACAAACTCATAGCTATATTCGTAGCTGTCGCCACCAAATTGCCGATGCCACTGGTACGTACCATCTGGTGCCCATTTCACGATGACTGTGTCGCCACCACCGATCGGCGTGACCGTTACTGGAGTATCTGGTTCGTTCACGTCCCACGCAGATGTCGCATTGAGGTGGATGTAGCTATAGACGCCGTCCTGAGTGACCTCTAGTCCTTGGTTGAGTTGGTGCGCTGCATAAAGAACTGTGTTTTTATGTCTTTTTGACCATTCGTAATTTCCGTTACCAGTGAGCTTTACGACGAAACTGTCAGCTGAATCCGAGCTCGTATCTGTGTCTACTCCTGTGCTCCCCGGGTCGAAGTCGAGCGTACCGCCCCAGATACCTTGCATGTACACGGCTCCGCTACTGTCTGATACGAGCTGGTCGAAGCTCGTTGTGTCAGTGTTGCTGTATGTTGTGTGCCATAGGTAGTTTCCGTTGTAGTCAAGTTTTTCGAGCGTGAGTGAGTTGCTCGCTGAGCCAACAGATCCTGCTAGTGAGACGGTCTGTGTTCCTGCTCCAGCATCGACGTCAACTGATGCCGCGTCTGAATCGATGACTGCAAAAAATCCTGAACTGTCGCCCGCTCCAACAAGCATATTTGAGTTTGTATGAGTAAACCCTCCGGTGCCGCTGTATGTGTTAGTCCAGCCATAGCTACCATCATCGTTGAGGTGGGTGATATACATGCCGGCATATTCTGTATCGGTAGGGCTGAGGATATTTCCAGCTCCTGCGGGGTCAAAGTCGGTTGCGCCCGTAAACTCTCCAACTACAAAAACTGATCCGTCGTCGTGTACGAGTACGGAATTCATGTCTTCATAGGATGGTCGCTGGAGGAGCACATCGCCTGGGAATCGACGAGTGGCCGTAGCGGGCGATCCGAACGTATACGTCCAGCCGTAGCTACCGTCGGCATTCCATTTGGATATAAACGGATCTGATTGTGAACCAGTCAGGGAAGTCCTGGTGTCGGATCCTGTCGGGTTGAAATTCACAGTATCTCTGAATATGCCGGATATGTAGACATTGCCACTGGAGTCGATGTCTAAAAAGTCATCTGGAAAGTCACCAAGAAACAAGTTGCTTAGGTCACTTTCGAACACTCGTGTCCAGGCGTAGGTGCCGTCGCTTGCTCGTTTGGTGACAAAAACACCCGGGTCATTAGTGATAGTTTGGATG
>CALLJT010000086.1 GCA_938050265.1 Candidatus Saccharimonadia bacterium | reverse complement strand
CCCGAACAAGAAAAGCCGAGAGAGAAACTCTCGACATATGGCTCTTCAAGCCTCACGCTCGCGGAGCTCATCGCCGTTCTGCTCGGAACAGGCACAAAAAAAGAAGAAGTGCTCGCCATGTCGAGCCGCATAATCAAAGAGTACGGCGAGACAGCAATCCAGCATGAGACTAACCCAAAGTACCTTGCACGGTCGCTCGACATACCGCTATCTAAAGCCTCGCAGATCGTGGCCGCGTTTGAGCTCGGCAGGCGGTTTTTCGCACGCGACGCAGGCAAACCAGTCTATATCCGGAATTCGACACAAGCCTACGAGTACCTCCAAGACATGGCCTATGCCAAGAAAGAGCAGTTTCGCGGGCTATACATCAACAGTCGCCACGAGCTGATTCATGAAGAAGTCATTTCTGTCGGCAGTCTGACGGCGAACATCGTACATCCAAGAGAGGTGTTTCGCCCCGCACTTCAGTACAGTGCGGCAGCAATAATCGTCGCACACAATCACCCGTCGGGTGACCCTGAACCGACACCGCCAGACGTAGCAGTAACTGACCAGCTACGTACAGCCGGTGAAGCACTCGGCATCGCCCTGCTTGATCACCTCATCATTACAACACAAGGCTATAACAGCCTCATACTAAAGGAGCACACACTATGAGTACAAAAACTACGCAAAACACCACAAAAACTACCTATACAACAACGCGCCCGCCTCTTACTGTCAACGATGGCGTATTTCCGTCTGATCGCGAACTCAGGATAAAAGCCATGGTAGCGTCAGGCGACTACTTCGACACGCTTGCGCACATTATCGACGGCATACATGACAGCCTTGAACACCCGGAGCTTGAGTCAGTCATAGAAGATCTCCGCTATTTACAGCGCAACTATACGATTTCGAATAAATAGGAGCTGTGCAGGCTGCACGGACGACTCCGTTCACGCAATGATGCCGCCGCCCACGCACACGTCTCCGTCGTACAGCACTGCTGACTGACCTGGTGTCAGCGCACGCAACTCTTCGTCGAGCTGTAGCGTTAGTCCATGCCCTTGCTGTTCTATGATACGACAGCCAAGCAAAGGCGCTCGATGCCGTGTACGCACTGAAAGCCTCGCACCGTCAGTCTGCGGCGACGCCGTAATCCAGTGCACCTGTGTGATACTGATACGGTCAGACCAGAGTGCTTCGTCAGAAATATTGCTTGTTACATACACTTGGTTGGTGTCCATGTCTTTACCCGTCACGTAGTACGGCAAGCCTCCGCCGACATGAAGGCCATGACGCTGGCCAATCGTGTAGAAAATCGCGCCGTCATGCCGACCGACGATAACACCGTTTTGCTCGACTATGTCGCCTGGCTCAGTGTCAACGTATTGACTCAGAAATTCTTTTATACCGACTTTGCCAACGAAACATATACCCATACTTTCTTTTTTGTGGGCAACCGCAAGCCCCCGCTGCTCCGCTTCAGCACGAACCTGTGGTTTCGTCAGGTGTCCAATCGGAAACAGTACATGCTCAAGCACCTGCCCGTCTACTCGGTACAGAAAATACGTCTGGTCTTTGTTTTTGTCCACCGCGCACATAAGGTCTGAGGTTTGAGGCGTCAGACTTGAGTTTTCCGCTGTTCGTTGTCCATCGATCCGGTGGCGTACCTGAGCGTAGTGACCCGTGGCAATGTAGTCCGCACCTTTTTCTCGTGCAAGATCGTAGAACAACCTGAACTTGATCTCTTGGTTGCACATAATGTCCGGGTTCGGTGTGATACCTGCCTTAAACCCGTCAATCATATACTGGACAACCCGATCAAAATACTCAGTCTCAAAATCAAACAGCTCGAACGGTATGCCAAGTTTGACAGCAACGCGCTTCGCATCGAGATAGTCGTCTTTCCATGGGCACGGGAAACCGGGTAGGTCTTTTGACCAGTTTTTCATAAACACGCCTGTCACGTCGTAGCCCTGCTCCACTAACAGCGCGGCGCTCACCGAGCTATCCACTCCCCCACTCAACCCAACAAATACTTTTTTTGATGCAGTCATATGTGAAGCAGTATACCAGGAGAGGAAGAGAGATCATCTCATCGCTTGGGCCCATAGTCACTTTTTCTCTGCGAGCAGTATCAGCGTAGTGCAGCCAGAGACGCCCTTCTTAGGGGATCTCTGCGCGAAACGCTCCTCGAGAGAAGAAAGTGACTGTGGGTCAGTCTCCTCGTGTAGTATCTAGATGTCTGTGAAGGGGTGTTCGCCGCGTTGTATACGTTTTTTCATGACGTGCAGCATGTAGCGCTTACCGAGCCAGAACGTCGATACGATAAACGGGATCAGCAAAAGAGCTGGCCACCATATGTATTCTGTGCGGCCAACCGTTGATGTACCAAATCGTGTAATTGTCGTGGTTATGTTTTCGCCCGTGCCCTCTGGCGTTAACGGCGTTCCGTCGTCGTTAGCCTGCGTGATGATGCCGTTGGCAACGCCGACAATCTGAAGAAACGTCGATACGCCGTTCACGTCAGTCACCTGCACTACTATGTTGTATACACCTGGCAGCTCGTAGGTATGTGAGATATCGAACGACCCAGGAAAGTCCCGACTAATCAACTCCAGCTCAGTACCGTCACCCCAGTCAACACTGACTGCATACGGGCTGTCTCCACCAGATATAACGATTGGCCATGTTAGTGTTTGGCTCGGGTTCGCACCACGTTTGGCGTAGTTGCTCGTTACACTCACACGCGTGCCAGCTCCGACACGGTTGTCGACAAATTCCACCGTTGCGACATTAGAATCAGGTCCGGCCTGGTCTAAATCATCAAACACACGAGCTACAAGGTCGTTTGTGCCCGGGAAAAGATCGATGATGATTTCATAACTACCACCAACACACTGTGTCGCGCCTGCGAAGACGTTGTTCTTGAACAGTTTGACGAGTAAGCCGTCAGGACATAGGCCAGTGATTGGAATCGGTACATCCGTGAATGTCTGCCCAGTACCCGGGCTCGATATGGTGGCGGCCTGAGTTGGCGGCGGTGCACTGATCGTCCCCGTAACGCCAACAGACCCGGATTGCTCCGGGTCTGAGGATTGGGCGGATACTTGCATACTACCCATAACGAGGAAGAACGCTGCAAGCACGAACGCTACTACGAAGAGCGAACGAACAAGCCCATCCCACCTGTGTGACATACTTTTTTTCATTGTAAATGTTTGTGTTTAGTTAGTATCTACGCTCTAGTATACCGTTTAGCGACAGTAAGCACAAGCGCGTCTGACGATATTACCGACGAGCGACTTTGCGGTGATGGCGACGGTAGAACATTGACGCTGCACCAACAATAATGAGCAATGCGATCAATAGCCCCAGAATGAGCCAGATCGGAAGATACCAAAATGATGCGGTGACGGTGAACACTTCGCCCGTTGTGCCGTGCGACAAGTTACCTGTGATCGTGTAGCGACCAGGCGTTGTGATTGGACTTGTTTTGATAGTCTGCGATTCATCGTTGACGACACGCGTTTCGATGTTGAACAGTTCTTTAAGAAACAATCGGGATGATTCAGGGAGAACGTTGCTCTTGATTTCTCCTTCGTTCAGTTCGTAGCGAAACACTTCGTTACCACGCCAGTCATCAACTGAAACAGTACCAAACGGCTTGGAGAAGCTGTTGCCCCGGTTCTGAATAGTAATTCCTACGCCGTCCGGTTTCTGCAGAAACAGACTCCCTGGTGCGTCGGCTACGTATGCTGAGACGTCTTCTACTTCGATGCTTTCGGTTATCTGCCCTGGTATTTCGAGGAGGACAAGTGAGCCGACAGACGCAATCAAAGCGACCTGGCCATCACCAACGCCCGGAGGTGTTGCACGGTAGAGGACACTGCCGAAATAGCCACCTGGACTGGCGTTTTCTGGTACGTTTATCGCGATGGTGACTTCTCGTTCTTCTTCAGGTTCAAGTGAAAAATCCTCTGGCAGGAGCACAAATTCGCGCATTGAATAGGCACTGACTTCTGTCGAATCTCCGAAGAGCTTCGGCTCGCCTGTTGTACCGTCCGACTCAAAGTCGTTGAGCAGCAACTCTATGGCAACGGGGTTTTGTGTGACGTTTTTGATTGTCTGTGTGATCTCTCGGTATTCACCCTGTTCAAGCGTCACTTCTGTTCGTGTTGGGGACACCCGCAAGCCACTGCCACCAGAAGATTGCGCAGAAGCACGCTGCTGCTGCATAAGGCCAATCGATACTAGACCGAATGCGATGACCAATACGGCACTAATCCCGATAAAACGTTTCGTTACTGTCTGCATATTTTTATGTTCCCTACTCTTCCTTTTATACAACATGATGTTTAGCGTTACGATTAAGCTTAGATTAAATACAAGTTAAAAATCAAGGTTAAATTTACAAAATGGTCCATTTGCCTACGCCACTAGCACAAACGACACTAAAACGACGCAATGGCAGTATAGGTAAACGTGGCTGCATATCTACCCGGTGGCTGATCATTCGACACGTTGGTTAGATAACTGACCGTATAGCGATTATACCCAGTTGAATTCGACGATCTGGCGATTCTGTCGCCGTCAACGAACCGAAATCTATTTGCGATGTTATAGTCCGGATCAGGAGCACCGCTCGCAACAGGCCCACTGTCAGGGTTTGCTCCGACTGATGGGTTTGTGTTTGACCGTAGATTAATGCCGAACTGTGATGTCGACGGTACACTCGGAGTGCTCGTTGTTAATGCAGGAATAACGTTGTTACCTGAAGTCATCGTCCGACCCTGCAAGAACACATTATAGCCAGATGCATCATTGGTCGACACAGACAGTTGCGACGTACCAACTGTCGGCTCGACAGTACTCAGTTCGCCCAGTTCGACCAGGGCACCGTTTGACGTTGAGCAGTCCAACGCTACCGTCACACCGACGCAAAACACCAGGAACGGCGGTACAAATGCCGTCACGTCGTACGGGTCACCTGTTACAAATACAACTGAGCCACGGTCAACTCGGGTGCCTGTCAGGTTGACGCCGTCATACACACTGATGCGTACAAACACGATTTCGTCGGTCGCGCTCGGGTTCACGATATTGCTAAAGTCATATGTTGCTGCTGTTGGTGCTTCGAGCGAAGCTGTACGGGTCAGTGCAACGACATTCGCAGACGTAGCTGCGCTCACAGTAAAGCCGTTTATACCCGTCTGTTCATCAACACTCGACGACGAAACATCAAGCCCTGATGGTGCGACACAGGGTAGTTCATGTATTGGTGAATTCGTGCAGTATTCAAACCCGATCGACGCAATCGTCGATGGACCTGCTGTACTGAACGAGAACTGATGCGATACGATTTCGTTTGGTGTACTGCTCGATATCTGCACACTTCGTGTAGCGAGTTCGGCTGCTGCTGCCTGCGAAGGCGCCAATACTGGCATGCCAGCCGTCAAGACAAGCACTATGGCAGCAAAGAAACGTATCCCGCGGTGATATGTATCTATGCTGCTCATAAGTGTTGTCTCGATATTTTTTGTTGCAATGTACTAAAACAAATTACGTACGTGTATTACTATGTCGTGCGTTAATTCGTTTAAGATGTGTTCGTTCACTCATTTTATATGGTAGGTACTACTAATATGTTGCTGTTGCAACGTAGTTGGCAGTTACCGTGTAGAGACCTGTTGGTGTCGTCGGGCTCGCAGTTGCTGCAAACTCGATGGACGCTTTTTCGTCGTCTGTCGGGCCAGTAGATGAAGCGATCTGGTCGAATGATCCACTGTCGTCCCATGCGTAACCTTCTGTGTTGGTTCCGCCACAAGATCCATCGTTGTCGTACTCTGCGTCACAGCTGAGGTTGGTTGTTGCTCCGCCTGACGTGATGTCGAGATCTTTGAGCGTCATACCGAATGCTTCTGTCCCGGCAGTAATGACTGTCTGTGTTGTACCAACACTGTTGAAACACACATCGTCTACGTCAGTAATGGCTGCAGAACATTCTACGGTTGCCTGACGCAGGGCTCCTGCGCCGTTGGTTATGCCGGATTCTTGTTCAGCTTTGTAGTAGACTACTGCGCCGTTGAGGGCGTTTGTGCGGATAAGGAACACTCCGTCGTTTGCCCCAGATGATGGGCCAGTCGTTGTCGTATTGACACTGTTCGCGTCAACAACGCCAAGGTCGAGGTTTGTTCCTGCGACGTTCGCACAGCTGTCGGCAGCTGCGTCAAGAAGAGTACTGTCGGTGTCTGTCCCTACACAAAACTCCAAGACTTCCTGTACGCGGGCTGTCACTGTCAGTTCGTTAGCGATTGCCATGGCAATACCACCGTCGTCTACAAAAGCACCTGGTGCAAGTGAGGT
>CALLJT010000085.1 GCA_938050265.1 Candidatus Saccharimonadia bacterium | reverse complement strand
TCTAGGTCTGTCAGTCCTGAGCCATTGCCGCTTATTGTGCCGGCAGCGGTGAGGTTATTTACTCCGGTCACGTCACCAGCGCTCAAGTCGAGGTTGCCGCTGAGGATGTCGAGGCCGTTGCCGACGGATAGCGCTCCCGATGAAAGAGTCAGGTCGCCTGATGTCAGCGTGATATCTCCAGCGAATGTCGCATCCCCAAGCGTATCGATGCTGAGCGCAGTGGTACTATTTGTTATAAATTCAAGCCCGTTGCCGTCAGTTGTCCCGAGTATCGCTAATGCTCCGAAGCTATTTCCACCTTGGGAAAACTCAGTGCCTGATCCACCGGAGCCACCACTGCCTGCTCCAACTTCACGAATCGTTATGCCGACACTATCCGGTAGTGTGAGCGCAGTCAGAGTCCCAACGCTTCTTTGACCCTGCAGCTTGATGATGTCTCCACTCACGAACTCACGAACTACAGTAACCGAGACATTGCCCTCTCCACTGCCCCCGCGTAAGTATGCAGTGCCGAAACTACCTGGCACATCGGTAAACCCTGCTCCGGTGTTTTCTACCAATTTCGCGTCAGCAGTTCCGCGGGCGTTACCACCTGTAGTCGTATAGAACGAGGCGTTATATGTCACTTCATACCAGCCGTCCGTCTGTATGGTTATCGGTGCTGCCCCTGCGGTATGCGCATAGGCAGCTTCGGCTCGAACCTGTGTATCAAGCGTTAGGTCTGTCCAGCCACCAGCCACGTCAGTGTTCCCTGCCGAGTCGTAACTATAGAAGCCTGCCGTAGACACTGCAGATCCGCCGCCCCCGGTGAGTGACACCCAGCCCGCACCGTCATAACCCTCGAAATCCGTACCAGTCCAGCGCAGGTTGCCGGCAGTCGTATCGGCTGTATTACCGACTGTAAGTCCAACTCCAAAATTCGGTCGAGCACTATACGTCTGCGCTGTATCCAGCAGTGCAACATTCGTAGATAGCCGAGCATCTGGGATCGTACCAGTTGTGATAGCTGAACCATCTAGGTCTGTCAGTCCTGAGCCATTGCCGCTTATTGTGCCGGCAGCGGTGAGGTTATTTACTCCGGTCACGTCACCAGCGCTCAAGTCGAGGTTGCCGCTGAGGATGTCGAGGCCGTTATTAGCGCTTAGCAATCCTGCTGCTGAGATACTCACCGCCACACTTGAATCCACGACAATATCGAGACCATTGGTGTCGGTTGTACCGAGCGTTGCTGTCGCACCGAATGCATTACCACCCTGTTCGAACGAAGTCCCCGACCCGCCACCGCTGCCGCCCACCACTCGTGAGACGCTCAAACTCGTACCGTTGGCAACTGTCGTAAACGGCTGTGTATTACCCTGGCCAAGCAGACGAATAGTATCGCCAGCGCTCAAGTTGACGATCACCGATGCTGATGACGACCCTTGTGTGTCCGCCGTTAGTCGGCCGTAGTGCGCAGATGTAGAACCGGCTATATCAGCAAACCCACCTCCATTGTCTCGCTGCAGCTTCGCAGTAAAGCCTGACCGTGTACCCGACCCGAGCCGTGCTGTCACCTGATACGATAGCTCATAATAGCCACTCTCTGCCACAGTGACGACGCTGCCCGCGAGACTGACGTTGCTTGGGTCAGAGTTATCCAACGTTGCGTCCAAGCTCATTGCGCTGAACCCACCTGCCGCAACAGACGCAGCACCCACAGAATCATAAAACGTTGCTGCTGCTGGAGTTTCTACACTTCCTGACCCGCCACTGCCAGAAGTCAGTGACACCCAGCTCGCACCGTCGAATACTTCTAAGTCAGTGCCCGTCCACCGTATCGTTCCGGCGTCTGTTGATGTGCTGTTACCGACCGTCACACCCGACCCAGCTGTAACAGCGCCAGTCTTGTCCACCACAAACACATCTGACCCATCACCCTGGAGCTGCAGTAGCCCTCCGATGCCAGTCTGGTTGATCTGCATAGCAGCCACCGCTGCGGTAACTGGCTGCACTACAGCAGGTGCAAGCTGCACCAAATCATCACCGGTAAACGCGTTGCCTGACGCATCAACAACAGATCCTGCACGAAATGCATATGGAACCGCCGTTAGCTTGAACCGCGGAGTCATTTCTCCGTCGCCATTCACATCCATGCCCAACCACAGTTCCTGGTCCCAATTGATCGTACCAGGAAACGCCGTCACACTCCCCAGCTCTACAGAGTAATAGCCGTTCGAAACCGCTATTGTCTGTGTCTCTGCCCATAGAGAACTGCCGGCCGTATCGACAGAGTATAGGTTGAAATCAAGCGTGTACGACCCATCAGGCACAAGACTGCCGGTAGCACTCAGGAGTCGTCCTTGAAAATTCAGGGAGCTGCTCGTAGCGGCCTGCGTCGGATGCGAATAGACAGCCATCAGAGCCACAACAGAGGTCACCAAAATAAAAAATGGCAAAAGAAAGAGAGTCTTTTTCTTTTGCCGTCCTCTTGTCCGAGGAGCAGTCACATGCCTTTGCTTTATAAGAAGCGTCTTGAGCACTAGCGAGCCTTTTTTTGTTTTTTGTTTTCACCAGAG
>CALLJT010000084.1 GCA_938050265.1 Candidatus Saccharimonadia bacterium | reverse complement strand
AGAAAATACTGGAGGAATATGGCAAAAAATCGTAAACCCACTACTACCAAATCACCTACTGACCCCCCGGGTAATCTTAAGCATAAAGTAGGTGAAAACATCGGACTTGCAAAAGTCCTGCTAGATATAGTGGATGTCTACGTAGGAAGCGCGGCGATGGCCATCGGAGTAGATACGTCACCAGACGACAGCACACAGCAACCGGATACAAGCAATAAACAACAACGCAGAGATTAAAGGAGTACCATGAACGAAGTAACAAACATCAGCGATGTCATAACAGACTCGATTAACCAGCTCACAACTCAGGCAAGCAACTGGGTACCAAAACTGATTGGCGCAATTATAGTATTGACTATCGGCTATATACTCGCCCGGATCGTTAAGACCATAGCTAGCAAATCGCTCGGTTATGGCAAAATTGGCGAACTACTCAACAACAAAGAAATAACCACCAATCTGAAAAAAGTCGGTGTCAGTGCATCTATCCCTGGTGTTGTGGCGTCGGTACTCTACTGGCTGGTGTTTCTTGTGTTTATTACGTCGGCCGCCGATATGCTCGGGTTGACTATCGTCGGCGAAGCGATCGAAGGCTTGTTCGCCTACATACCACGCATAGTGTCTGCCATCATCGTGCTTGTCATCGCACTACAGGTTGCAAAAATCGTCAACAAAGCCATTGCCGCCAGTCTCTCGAGTATGCAATTTAACTTCGCTGGCGTGTTTGCTTCGGTTGCGAGTAGCCTCATCACGTTTTTTGGTTTCATCATGGCAGCAACTCAGCTCGGCTTCGAAACAGAAATCATCACCACTAACTTCTCGATCATAGTAGCAGGCTTTGCAGCTGCACTGGCGATCGGCATCGGGTTCGGTTCAAAAAACGCTGTCGCAAACATCATTTCCGGTTACCAGGCAAAAGACCTCTACAAAGTCGGCCAAACAATCACGATCGGCGGCGAAAACATGAAAATCAAAAAAGTCACCAACTCTGCGATAGTCGTTGAGCACAAAGGCGGAGAATCCGTCATCGCATTTAGCCACCTCATGAGCTAACCACCGAATGATATACTACACCCATGACTGATAAACCCATCGAGTGGCATGTAGACTGGGAGGCTGTAGTCAATCTCCACCAAATAGGAACGCACAGCGAAGACCCAAGAGTTGTGTCGATAGCAATTACATACACAATCGATGGGCTACAATACGTACTCACTCAGAAAAAAGACGCGAGCTACAAGCCCTCGTATGCACGTACACTATTCGGCGGACACGTCGAGAGCGGAGAAAGCTGCGAAGGAGCGGCATACAGAGAAGTCGGAGAAGAACTGGGCACCGATTTTAGGGATCTAATCGTAAAAAAGTCACACAAAGAGTTCGAACCCGTTTGCGATGTCGCTAAAAAGACAACCGAAGATCAGAGTAGATCATGGAGACTGTACGCTATAGAACTGGGAGATTATAGCTACCTCGAATGGCTGAACATTCAATCGAAGATAGTGCTCGGAGAAGGCATAGGCTTTGAAGGCATGACGTATGACGAACTAAAAAGTAGTTATATGGGCGAACGTTTCAAGCCTCACGACCGAGACATGGCAGGCTATATTTTAGCTTCCCAGCAATAACCCTACCTCAACACTACGTTCATAACCGACGACAGTTACTAAAAGAGGTCTTCAGGAAGTCTAGTGTTCGAGTATGTGCTATTTTTTACCCAAGGGCCAGGCCCTTGGGTATAAGTTAGTTCCGCGGTTTGAGGAATTGTAGTATCATACATACCATAAGAGCATAAGAGTAATAGGTGGGTACTACATATGAACACGCGATCTAATGACCCGGACGTCTCGTCAGCTGCTGCACGAGCAGCAGCTGACATTGCACATGTACTGGAAAGCCTACCGGCTGCGACTCGGTATGACTACGGTGGGCATTTTTTGTCACTCGACGATTATAGTGTATGCCAGCAGTGCACTGGGTCTATTGCTGAAGCACAGCAGGCTGCAGTGGCCGTCCAAACACTCATAGAAAAAAGTACAGATCCCGTACTGATCGAGCACTACGAAATTGCTGCAGAAATACTCCAAGCAGAAGCATTCATAGCCAAGAGGCGGGCCATGCTCCACGGTGGCCACGGTAGCGAACCGATACTCAACGGACTCCTTGGGTTCATACACGAACGACACATCCATGATAGCTACGACCACTCACATGTAGCGCAGTCGGAGGTTCAGTCATGACAGATGCAGAACGACAAAAGCTTGTAGCACGTCATCTCGACAATATGCGTACGCTCATCGGCCCACGCGGGCTGTTCCTTGCCTCATCACAATCCGTATCAACTGGGTACGACAAAGCCTGGCTGCGTGACAATGTCTATGAAGCACTGGCGTTCGAGTACGCTGGCGAATGGGACATAGTCGCACACACCTACCATTCCCTGCTCGATATATTTGACAAACATATAGACAAAATCAACTGGGCAGTTACCAACAAGCCGTTCGAATCATGGCAGTTTATTCATGCACGCTACAATCCTGAAACCCTCGAGGAATTCTGGGAGTCCTGGGGCAATAAACAGCACGATGCAGTCGGTGCAGTACTGTTCAAACTCGCGGACTTCGAAGCAAAAGGTCACAGCATGCTCCGCGACGATGTCGACAGACGAACAGTACAGACTCTCATCCACTACATCTGCAACGTCGAATACTGGCATGACGCGGACTCTGGCATGTGGGAAGAAAACGAAGAAATCCACGCCAGCTCAATCGGTGCAGTTGTGGCAGCGCTTAAAAAGTGGCAAGAGGTCGGTGGGTTCGATATCGACCAAGCGGCTATTGATCGCGGAGAAGCAGCACTTAAGAACCTACTCCCCCGTGAATCAGAAAGCAAATACACCGACCTTGCCCTCATATCGCTGATCTACCCCTACCGTGTCGTGGACGACGTGACAGCGCGCGAAATCATAACCAACCTCGAATATCACCTCGAAAAAGACAAAGGCGTCATGCGCTACAAGTTCGACCGCTACTACAATAAAAACCCGGATGGCTATTCAGAAGAAGCTGAATGGTGTTTTGGCCTCAGTTGGCTAGCTATCAGCCACCACCTGCTCGGCGACACCGACAAAGCAGAAGCTCACCTGAAAAAAGCACTCGACACAGTAACCGCACAAGGAAAAGTACCCGAACTCTACCTGTCAAACACAGACCAACCCAACGAAAACACACCACTCGGCTGGTCAGAGGCAATGCTCATCGTCGCCCTTATCCGCCTCGGCGAAGAACAGTAACTAATTGCTCTCGAGGCTATGGTTAAATGTAGGGTATGATTGTACTTTTATCGCCGAGTAAAACTATCAACCCATTGCAAGCACAGACCTCTGTAGCCGCGACCCAGCCTGAGTTTCTTGACCAGTCAGTTCGGCTAGTAAAGCGCATCAACAAACTTGGAAGGAACCTCGGTAAGACACTTGGGGTTAACGAGACGATCGCTGATCTCAACAGACAGCGGTTCGCCCAATGGACTGCTACGCCGACGCATGACCAGTCAGTGCGTGCTGCCTGGACGTACCGCGGTGAAACATACGGAGGACTGGCTGTCGGGTCGCTTGACGACCGCACACTCGCATACGCTCAGGACCATCTACGCATCGTAAGCGGTCTCTATGGCCTCCTCAGACCACATGACCTGATCATGCCCTACCGCCTCGAAATGAGCACACGACTCACCATCAATTCTCATACAAATCTCTACAGTTTCTGGGGTGACCGCTTAGCTCAGTCGGTCGTCGACGCGTCACCTGAGTTCATCCTCAACTGTGCCAGCATAGAATACTCAAAAGCCGTAGTCCCACATCTACCACCACACATCCCCGTGATCACTCCGACGTTCCTGCATGACGGAAAATCAAAAATGGTATTCGCAAAATTCATGAGAGGTACGATGGCTCGCTGGGCAGTCGAACACACCCCCTCTAGTGCGAACGACATAACCAAGTTCAACGAAGAAGGCTACACATACGATATGCAGCACTCAACACCTACGCATCCGGTGTTCACAGCACCGCCAAACTTCACGATCAAAGGCCGCTGGTCGAGTCTGTGACACCTAATGCTCGTTCAACAGTTGCACGTAGTTTGAACGTGCATACAAAACTCGAACTATCTGCACCTTGTCAGTAATTTTATAGATGACAATATAATTGTCTACCAGCACGTACCGGTGTCCTTTAAGCTGTGCGTCAACAACGCCAAGGTCGAGCCCCATCTCAGGAAGACCCTCAAGCAACTGCGTACGTCGCACTATTTTGGTAGTTATATTTCTCGCTGCAGGCTCATTATGGAGTGTGTCTTTTATGTACGTCCATATTTCGGTTACGTCTTCTGCTGCTGCAGGCAAAAACACAACTTTTGCGCGTTTCATAGCGCAAGATCAAGATCTTGAGCAACCTGACTGATTGGGATTGGCTCGCCATGCTGTACTGAGTCCTCGCCGTATTTGATCGCGGACACCAGCTCCTCTACCGTAGCATCCTTGTCGTACTCGTCGATCTTCGAAACAACGTATGTGCCACGACCATTCCTAGTCAGATATACAGGTTTCCCTACGTCAACACGCTTTAGTACATCTGTATAGTTACGTAAGTCAGATATCGGCAAAATAGTTGGCATACACACCCCTGTAGTTAGTGATTAGATATGATCATTATATCAAATTAGCACGCGAATTAAACAGCAATACATCCGTAGAGGCAAGAAAGCTGCCATAGCTCCACGGCTACAAGTACGCCTCTAGGCCGCCTCTTCTTGGCACGAACGACGCCTCGAAACCAACTTTGTTGCAGTGTCTTATTTCTTCCTCACTCATCAAATCATTTTCGACAAGAAACACAAACTGTTGCTGCAAGTGACAGCCTTCGATAATCTCTGGCCAGTCAGTGTTGATACAGAACTTGACCTTGTTTTCGATCAGAGTGCGGAGTATGTGTCGCATCTCGTCAATTCCTTCGACTGCTTTAGTCGCAATGTTTGACAACGGACAAACTTCCAGAACAACGTCACGCTTGACGAGTTCTTTCATGAGGGCCACGTCATACGCGCATCGGATACCGTGACCAATCCGAGATGGCTGCGCGAACTCAAGCGCCTCCCACATATCGTCTGCGTCTTTTTGCTCGCCGGCATGAACAGTCACACCAAGCCCAGCTGCACGCGCTCTATCGAACAAATGCGTATAGTCTTTGAAGTGGAACTCCGAATTACCAGGACCAGCAACATCGATGCCAACGACCCCTCTTTTATGGTACTTAATTGCTTTGTTTACGATATGCGTGTTCAGTTCAATATCAAACTCGCGAGCCATACAAAAAATTAATCCGGCCGAAAGCCCCTGGTATGCCAAGAGGGCACGCTCCATGCCACGCAGCATAGCCATAGCAACATGATCAAGATCGTAATTAATACCCCCTGCATGTTTAATGAGGTTATTCCTGAGCTCCATGAGTACAATGCCGTTCGTACGATAGCCACCGGATATAGTTTGATACGTCGCCTGCTCGACAGCATGAGTACCTGATGTCAAAGGATCCAATATTGGATGATACACCTCTTTGAAATAGTCGTTTAGATGCATCTTCCTCTCTGTTGACAGCAACACAAAATCAGCAAATTCGTGATAGTCACGTTTTGGCAGCTTAATACCCTTGTCATGCGCAATCTCCCATAAGACCCGCGGATTAACCGACGCGCCTAAATGCGAATGTAGTTCTGCGAGAGGTCCGAAGTCGTACTGTTTAACGCTCTTTGTTTTTGATGCTTTTTCCATGGGTAGAGTATACAGCATTGACGTGTGCTTCTGCGTCCTGCTCTGTTGTAATATCTCCGTCGACAAACGCTTCCTGCAGCGTGCGCAATATCTGGCCGAGTTGCTCGCCGTTTTTGACACCAAACCGCTGCATCACCCAGTGACCATCGATCCCAAGCGTATCTTTAAGCGTAGGTAGCTTAACCTGGCTCTGTTTTTTGTACTCTCGCCACTGAGATTCGAGAGCGTTAATGAGTTCGTCATCTTTGTCGTCTTCAGACCGTGCCGCCACCGCTCCCCGCATATCTGCAGCGTGGAGTTCGAGTAGGTCAGAAAACGCAGGATGGTCCATATAGTGTCTCCGCCGCGATGGTTTCATACCCGGAAAACTATCTGTAACCATATGGTGATGCACCAGCCATACGATACCGTCAGTCAGCTTTTTCGACATATTGAGCCGCCCACAGATGTTCCGAGCCATATCTGCACCAACGCGAAAATGGTTATCAAATCGGATACGATCCTGGCCGTCTTTTGGTGGCGAGTATGTCGGGGCTTTGCCTATGTCGTGTAGGAGCGTTGCCCACGCCAGGCGCGGACTCGCATCCTCAGGGAGCGCATCAAGTGCCAGCATAGTATGTGCCCACACGTCACCCTCTGAGTGGTGATCGACGGGTTGTTGCACACCATGCGTAGCAACAACTTCTGGCAGTACCACGCCTAGGATCCCCAACCGATACAGGTCTTCAAACCCGCGCATACGGTTACGGTCCAGCAGTATCCGGGTCAGCTCCTGATACACACGGTCAGGTGCAATGGACTTTATAACGCCACGCGCTACTGCTTGCTTAATGGCATTCTCGGTCTGTGGGTCGTAGGAAAACCCTAGTTGACTACAGAACCGCACTCCGCGCAAAATCCGCAGCGGGTCTTCACTGATCCTTGTGTCTGGGTCGCCGATAAACCGGATAACGCCCTGCTCCAGGTCGTTCAGTCCGTCATGCATGTCGACAAGGAAATCATTATACATATCAAGTGCGAGCGCGTTCACTGTAAAGTCGCGTCGCTCGAGGTCGTCTTCGATATGTGTGAATTCAACCTGTGTGAGTTTGCGACCAAGGTGCGCCTCAACGTCGCGTCTATACGTGGCCACTTCTACACCACCTTGAATGCCGTCTGGTAGCGTTACTTTCACGCGGACAACACCGTACGCTTGCGACGAATCAGTAAAAGACGCACGGTCAAATGTACTGATCGACATAACCTGTTCAGGCGTCGCATCAGTCACCACGTCGAAGTCTTTTGGCTGCCTGCCAAGTAGTACGTCACGCACCGCACCACCGACAATATACCCCTCATACCCAGCACCATGAAGCTGCGCAACAACGTACGCTACTATATCCCACTGTTCTGATGTATCGCTCATGGCTATAGTATATATGACTTGAACATTCTCATGACAGTACACCTACCACCTACCACCTACCACCTACCACCTATTTCATGCTACACTACAAGCATCATGAGGAAGCTCTACAGGGTACTAGCAACGATATGTGCGTCATTTGGCGTTGGATTGTTCCTGGGACATACACTTGGCGAAGGTACCAGCAATACACCTCTCTGGCTCGCAGGACTCTCCATATTATCTGGAGGTGTACTGATCGGCATGGGGCTTACTAGCGGCAGTTCAAGCACGCAACCTACAACTCCAGCACACACCACAGATCTAGAATAGCCACAATAATTAATGGCCAAAAACAAACGACCCCTACAGATGTAGGAGTCGTTTGACAAAGTTACGCGTACGAATATGCGTAGACTACAGAGCCATATCGTCTGAGCCGTCTACCACTTCTTCGTCGGCACGGCCTTTGCCGCGACCTTTACCAAGGCCGTGACCGCCTTTTGGTGCATCTACACTCCGGTCACCTTTGGTTTCAGAGTCAGCACGTCCGCGACCCTTACCCCAGTCTTTGTTCCCTTTCATGCTACCCTGAGCATGTGGGTCAGCTGGAGCTTTACCTTGATTCATTACGTCGTTTTGATCATCCATTTTTGGAATAATCCTTTCTTTGTTTTTGTAACGCTCATTCAATATATCATAAGCATAACTATCTTGTCAAATCTTCTACTCGCGTGCCGTAGTTTTCTACTCTATACAACTCACCGCCGCTTAGTTCGTACACTTCGTCCATCATATCGAGTAGCTGCAGACTATGTGTCACTACGACCGTTGTTCTGCCGGCAAACGAACTACCTATGTGCGACAACACTCTACGCGCCGACTGATCGTCCAGCGCAGACGTTGGTTCGTCCATAATTATTATCGGGCTGTTTTTTGCCAGTGCACGTGCGATCGCGATCCGCTGTTTCTGCCCGCCTGACAACGCGACACTGCCTTTCCCCACACGTGAATCAAACGTGTCAGGCAGCTTCATAATAAAATCAAACGCGTCCGACACAACCGCTACATCAGCTATAAACGAACGATCTGGCAGATTAACAAAATCAGGCGTACCAAAAGCAATGTTGTCTTCAACCGATATACTAAACAGCTGCGGACTCTGGTCGACAATACTAAACAGATTTCTCAGCTCGTATAGGCTCAGCGTAGAGATGTCATGACCATCTATGTACACGTGCCCGCCGTCAGGCAGCACAAACCGTGAGAGTAGGTTAATAAATGTACTTTTTCCCGACCCACTCGGCCCAATAATCGCGATTTTTGTCCCTGGTTCGATACTCAGAGACACGTTATTGAGTATTGTCTGGTCGTCCCTGCGTACCGTAACATTTTGAAAGTCGATCCGCCCCTGCACTGGGTACTGTAGCTGGAGTGTCGTGTCGGTAGTGTGCGCCGAGGCATCAGACCCTCCAGCTTCAAATATTTCGCTGACTCGGTCGATACTGATTTCTGCACTTTTCTGCTCGTTAATGGTTGAAACAATTGTGTTGAGCGGTTCTGTCAGCATGGACCGATAACCGAGAAACACCACGAGCTCACCTGCCGTCAAACTGCCGCTCAGTACCTGATGTCCACCGATGAGCAGCAGTATAGACCCAGCAAACACACTATTAAAACTTTCTGCGAACCCGAACAAAAACGTCAGCATATGCTTGTTTATACCGAGCTGGTAATTGTCACGCATAGACTGTTTGAACCGCTGCGTCTGAGCGTCTTCTTTAGCAAACAGCTGAATCGTCCTCGCCTGAGAAACCGATTCTATGACGAGCGACCTGATGTCACTGGCTTTTTCTTTAATCCGTTTGTTATACGCAGCGATACGATCTGAAAAAAACCGCACCGGCAGTAGGTGCAGCGGCGTCAGTGCAATAGCAATCAGCGCAAGCACTACATGTAGCCGCAATAGCACTGCTGCTGCTAAGATAAACAGCAACACACTGTAAATATACGAAAGCCGTATGCCGAGCACACGATCCGCCACAGACCGAGCATCAGTGTTGATGCGGTAGTCATATTCACCATCGCGCAGCGTCCGTTTGTCAGACGGCATACGCAGTACACTACTCAGTACATCCGACCGAACCTTGCTGTCGATAGCGAAGTTTGCGCGCATAGACAAACGAGCATCTACGAACGACAATACACTTCTCACGAGCAAGAACGCCAGACCTGCGAACGCCAACACATTCAGAAGCGTTGCATCCGTCCAGGTGTCTGGCACGATGCTTGGCACAGGCGCATCGCCAAACACGCTGTCGAGTGCGATCGACAACGGCCATGGCTGCAGCAGGCGCACCCCAAGCTGGAGAATCATAATAGCCAGCAGCGCAACTATTGTTCCGACTACTCCGGAACTATACGACGATATGATGTGCTTTCCACCCTTAGAGCCCACTCACGCGTTCCTTTTTTACTCTTTATATATCTTATATACTACCATGTTCAGCGTTAGTTATTAGATAACTTACTTGTGTTTTATAACAAATAGTGCTATGGTATAGCTAACGTAACTGAACTAAAAACTCGATCACATGCCAAACAGACACTTCTTAAAACACACAAATGCTGCTCCGCGAAAACGATACATCGCGACTGCGGCTGCCATGGTAGTCGTGAATATGTTCTCACTATACACGCTGGCTGTCAGTGGATCAGAGTACGCATCTACAGACGTACAGACACCTTCGCCGACAGCGCCCGTAGTTCAGACCCCCTCAAACACCCCACGCTCTCGGCAAAACGTACACTATGCCGAACAGGATGAAACACATGCAGTAGTTGCTGCAGATGCAGTTGTAGCTACGACACCGGTTTCAAAAGCACAACAGGACCCCACAGTACACGCTACACAGTCCCTCCCGGAAACTACTCCGTCCACCAGCCTCATCAAAGAGTCTATAGACCCCACGACAAACATCATCACGACGGAATCAGGCGAGCAGCACCCCAACCAAACGTATTCTATCCTCGCAACAACGCCGAACGATCCACTCAGCGGTCAATGGTGGGAGCAGAAACTGCAGCTCTCAGATGCATGGGACATCGGGACCGGCTCAAACGACACACTACTCGCGATTATCGACACTGGGTTTGCACTTGATCACGAAGAATTCAGTGGGCGCTGGCACGAAAACTCAGGTGAGTCTGGGCCTGCAACATACGAAAATTCTTCACTCTACAATTGCAGCGACCGATCGCTCCCGCTCGACCAAAGCTGTAACCTCGTAGACGAAAACTACGACGGCATCCTCGACAACGAGTCTGGCCCTACGACGTTCGAAAACAGCTCCATGCGTAATTGCAGCGACCTGGGACAGTCACTAGAAAAATGGTGCAATCTCGTAGATGATGACGGCAACGGATTTGTCGATGACGTGCGAGGCTGGGACTTTATCAACTCTGATCGAAACGTCCAAGCCGGTGAAGCCGACCCCTACGGAAGCGGCACGCGCCATGGCACCTACGTAGCCTCAGTCGCTGCTGCCAACTCGAACAACGGTGTCGGAATAGCTGGCGTCAACTGGCATACCCAGATACTACCGATTCAGGCACTTGGGGACAGTGGCTACGGTACGTCCCTGAGCGTTGCTCGCTCAATCCGCTATGCAGTCGACCAAGGTGCTGACGTTATCAGCCTCAGCCTTGGTAGTTCATCGCCCGACGTATTCATACACCAGACGATCACAGAAGCAGTAGCTCAGGGTGTTATCGTTGTAGCCGCGAGTGGCAACGACGGCTGTGAATGTATATCATACCCAGCTAACTACGATGAGGTAATCGCAGTAGGCGCACTCACACATAACGACGTGCCAGCGAGCTTTAGTTCATACGGGTCATCGCTCGATATCATGGCACCAGGTGTCGACCTCACAACCGCAAGCTGGTCTCCAGCAAACGGAACAAGTCTGTACGCAAACGGCATAGCGGGTACTTCGCTCGCTACACCGCTCGTAAGTGGTGCGCTCACGCTTCTCAAAAGCCACATGCCAGAAGCATCTAACCAGCAGCTACTTGCCGCACTGCTTGAACACACCAACAAGCTCTCACTGCCATACACAACAGAGAGGTCAGATACGCTCGGTTTCGGAGCACTTAGTGTGCTTGGGTCGAGCTACGCCGCAACTACACCAGTTGCACACACTAACAGCATTACACTCAGTGGCGTATCCCACGGAACCTATCTTTTCTCTCCACCGCTTGAATCATCAGGTCATACAGTATATGCCTGCACCCAGAACAACGGGTCTACTACTGTCTATAAACTCACGAACGGGTCTGATACGTTTTACAGCTCTAGCCAATCCGAGCACGCTCGGGCTCAAGAAATCGGCTATTCGTCTACATTCGTTGGATACTTCTGTGCGCATCTACCACACGACACCACAGACACTCAACGAGACATAAACCCGTACCTCGAGTTCGACAGCGCCCTACCGAAAAACGGTTTATAGTACCGACGTTTTGTTTTTTCTATGCCAAAGGCGTACCCTATAGATACCATGGGGACACATTCTACAAACAAAACGTTCGACGCTAGATCATATCTCGCACGCCACAAACCCTCTTCTTCACGCACGCGTATGGCGGTGCTTCGTCAGCTCTGTAAGCGTTCTTGGTTTGCAGCGTCTGACCAAACAGTTCAAGATACCCTCGCAGCGCTGCCGCAGACCGGCGTCGAAAACCACGATGGCTTTCTACGCAACCTCGCAAGCAGACCTGAATTAGTCGGCGAAATCCGCACACTCCGTATGCTTGATTGTCCACGCGGCTATTACTATCTGTGCCCTATTTTCGAAGTACAAAACATCCATAGTAAGCACACCTACACTTACGAATTTTTTGCCCTCCGTTATGGGGTGCCCGCTGGAGCGAAGGGGTTTGTGCTTGTCAAACCTGACGCATCCGCTGAGCCAACTGAAATCATCATCCTCACTGCACTGAAATTTACTATCGGTCGATGGCAAGATGACCTTATGGGCGGTGCACCGGATGTGACTGTCGACGGGAATGACCCGAAAACAATACACGTCAACACCGCCATACGTGAGATCCAGGAGGAAACAGGCGTTCGGGACCTGGTGATCGACCCAGACAACGTACACTTCATGGGTGACCACTCACTTGATAGCGGCATCACATCAAACGAGATCGGATTTTTCGTCGCATACTTAGACGCCAAACAGGCAGATCGTATTAGTTCGCACGGTCAAAACATCGATGACTACGAAATGAATACCAGGATAAAACGAATCCCCATCAACCAGTTACACAAACTACTTGAAGCAACTGACAACTCCATGCTGCTCGCGTGCGCCATGAAGGCAGTCACACACGGACACATACCCATAGCACGCGTAATGAAAGACAGCTAAGGCTATGAATCAGATACGCATTTCAACGGCCATAGCAGTTGGTACGTCCGTACTACTTATAGCGTTTGGAACCGTCCTATTTCACGAGCTAGAACCATGGAGCTGGGCAGAAAGCTTCTACTTCACTGTCGCCACACTCACAACGGTAGGATACGGAGACATTCACCCGACAACTGATGGTACTCGTATAGCTGCTGCGTTTTTCATACTCATCGGAGTCGGCATCGTTATAGCGGCATTAGGGCGCATCGGGTCCAACTATCTATCAGCCCAGGAACGCCGTATCACGACCAACGTCACAAAGCGTCTTCAGAAAAAACGCACGCGTTCGTAGCATCAGTCCACGCCATAATTGCTGTACAGCAAAGCACAACCACTATTGGTATGCAATGCTGTTGCAATAATCACATAACTATCGTACAATAATGTTTAAAGAACGATACATAAGTTATACATCTGGAGGTATACATCATGGTTCGCACTCTCAAAACAGCACGTACATACATAGCAAGCGTTATCTTCGGGGGTCTGCTCGCCCTCAGCGGAGTTGCTTTTCACAGTGCACCTGTGTCTGCAACAACTGACTACACGATCGCTGTACCAATCGAAACCGTTATCTATGGGGACGAGGGCACCACGCATGAAATCACAACTCGTGCAATCGATTCGTACTACATTGGTATGGAGTGTACCGTAAGCGCGACCGCCAAAAACCAACACTCGGTACATCCGAACAACAACCTCACCGTTGCTTCAGGTGACACCTATGTCGTACTAAACGACGTCGAGCGCTCAGGTCATGTCATCACACAAGCAAAAGGCACTATCACGCTCGACGACTACCTCACTGTCAGTGTGGTACTCGGTTCAGATGGATCGTTCTCTGGCGGCATGGAAGTATCCGTAGCCTGTGCTGATACATCTGTAGACGTCTGCCGTGATGGCGTCGTCAAAACTATCAAACCAAACGACAGACTCGACACCGACACAAACGCACCGTGTCCAGAACCAACTGTTGACGTATGTCGCAACGACGCAGTTATTACTATTAACGAATCTGACCGATACGCGACAGACACTGATGCGCCGTGCCCAGTATACGTATCTGTATGCCGCGCCAACCAAGTACTCCGCATCGACCAGAATGACCGACTCGAAACAGACACTGACACTCCATGTGTTATCGCGACTGAACAAGTCTGCCGTGACGGCAAGATCATCGTGATCGAAGAAGGCACACGCCGTGACAGCGACAAAGACGCACCATGTGAAGTGCTCGCAGCTGTCGTCGAAGTCGAAGAAGAATCAGGTAAAGAAACAGAGGCCGTCCTACCCAACACAGGACCAGCTGAAATGCTCGCAGCTGTTACGAGTGCCGGACTTATCGGTGGTACAGCGTTCGCACAGTACCGCATCCGTCGCAACTAAGCACAGCAGCGTACATGACTCTACAAAAACCCGCAGCACTATGCTTGCGGGTTTTTGTATGCACAGTTCTGTACTGCTATTGCTTTTTACAGCTGTTCGGACTATCCTAATAGGAGTAACAGATACGACACACACATCGCGTAATTGAATCTAAAAACAGCGGTGTGTGAGCCGGGGTTAAAAACTAAAACGAACATGAAATAGGGGCGCACCTATGAAGCTATTTTCGCAGGGTTTATTATACTTGAGTCACGGTACTATACGTGTGTTTTTAGGGTCCCTTATAGCAGCATTACTGATGAGCATGCTGACAAGTGGCGTTTCGCATGCGGCCGCACCGTTTGTGACCACATGGAAAACCGATGCCGCCAGCGGCGCAGACGTACGCACCATCACGATACCCACAGCATCTACCGAAACCTACAACTACTTCGTTGACTGGGGTGATGGGACGTCCGATGCAGCTGTCACCGATTCTATATCGCACACCTACGCTGAACCCGGCACGTACACTGTGTCAATCAGTGGCCAGTTCCCTCGCATACTCCTCAGATCGCAAGCCAGCAGACACCAGATACAGTCTGTGGAAAGCTGGGGCTCGATACAGTGGTCGTCCATGGTTGATGCATTTTCTTGAGCAAAAAACCTGGTCATCAACGCGACCGATTCCCCTGACCTATCAGACGTGATCAGCTTGTCCGGCATGTTTGAAGGTGCGACGAGTATGAATTCATCAATCGGCCACTGGAACCTAGCAGGCGTATCGAGCATCGCTAATATGTTTGAAGGTGCCACATCGTTCAATCAAGATTTGAGTGGCTGGAACACAGGTAGTATCCAGATGTTTGCTTTTGCGTTCAGAAACGCATCTTCGTTCAACCAGAACATCAACGCCTGGAACATGACAAACGCCGTCAGCACAAACGGTATGTTTTCTGGGGCAACTTCGTTCAACCAACCGCTCGACAACTGGAACATGTCTGCAGTCAGTGACGCTCGGAGTATGTTCCATAATGCCGTGGCGTTCAATCAAGATTTGAGTGGCTGGAACGGACCGTTTGTTTCGCGCATGGAAAACCTGTTCCGTAATGCCGTAAGCTTTCGCCAGGACATCAGTACATGGGATTTTGGCTACCTGACAAACGCTGACAACATGTTCAGTGGCACCCGACTCTCCGGGATAAACTACGATAAACTGCTCATTGCGCTTGCCGGAAGCACCGTACGTGATGACGTTATATTTCATGCGGGCGGCAGTACATACTGTGAAGCAGAAGATGCCCGCGCACAGTTAATCAGCCAGAAAGGCTGGACTATATACGACAACGGCCGCGACACAAGTTCTTGCACCGACCGAGACATTCAGTTCACTGACGGAGTGGCGGCAACGATCACCGAAAACAACACGGTACCGATAGAGATCAGTCGATTCATAGTAGTACCCAACATCGACGGTATAACATACCGTTTCTGCGATAACCAAACACTCGACAGCGAGTTTTTCACCGTCGACGGCACTGCACTGATCACCAATACTTCGTTTGACTTCGAAACAGCACTCGACAGCAACGGAGACAACGTCTATGAGTTTTGTATCCACGCATCAAACTCGAGTGGATTTGACATGCAGCGGATCCTCACTGTTGCGGTGATCGACGATCAAAACGAACCAACAAACGACACGAGCCCAGCTGAACCAAACAGCCCGAGTACACAGGGCTCATCCGATGACTCTGATGCACAAGTACTCTCGTCGCGTACAGATGACGCGTCCGGCGGTTCCGTTCTCGCAGCAGGAGACGAAGACTCTACAAAAGTACTTGCTGCAAGTGGTGTTGCAATTCTGAGTGGTATAGCAACCGGTATCATACTGGTATTTACAACCACCTACTTCTCTCGGAAGTCTATTATTCAAGAAGCTTAGCCGCCGCACGTCTATTTGTACGACGCCGCGCACACGCCCACTGTACTAATACGTGTTCTTTAGTATCAAAGTCTGTTATAGTACACACTAACCATAAGCAAGGACACACAATGATCAGAGCTCACCACATCAAGCACCTTTTTTTCTTCGTATCACTTTTTGGGTTATTGGGATCGATGAGCTTTTTGACAATTCAGGCAAGTCCAGTCAACGCATCTACCACAGAAACAATTTCTATCGAATATCAAACATTCGATGACCCGACCGCCACTGTGACGAGTTCCCCGGCTGGCATAAATTGCCCTGGTACATGTAGCTATGATTTCCCAACAGACTCACAAGTTGTGCTCACCGCATCATCACTCATCGGGTACACATTTACCCAGTGGAGGCTACTCGACACCTCAGACAACCTCACTGACACGTGTACAGAAGGCACCATAAACTACAAAGGCAACGTCTGTACAGTAGACCTTGGGTTTTGGTCTAACACAGACGCAGTGACGGCTCGAGTCAACGCGACAACGGACGCTTCTGTAGTTAGCACCACAGTGGCGGGCGACGGGAGCGGCAGCGTTACGAGTTCCCCAGCTGGGATAAACTGCCCAGGCACCTGTTCAGCATCGTTCAGCACAGACAGCTCTATGACACTCACTGCGGCCCCAGCTTCTGGCAGCACCTTTGCAGGGTGGGCAACCTCCGCTGAAGGAGGTACGCAGTGCCTCATATACGAAGAAGGCGGAGAAGGAAAAGGCGGTGGACCTGCTTCAAGTTCACGCAACACGGCAAGTACCTGCACTCTGTATCCGTCGAAATACTCACCAACCAACGGTGTCCCGATAGCCTATTTTGAAAAAGCCGCAGCTACCCCAGAAGCACCAGCTGCAGACACCCCAGCAACCCCAGACACCACCCCGGAAACACAAACCCAAGATGTAGAATCAACAGGTGAAAACGCAGACGACGCAGAAACAACAGACGACACAGAGACAGACAAAGACGCTATCTTGCTCAACGGAAACACCTATAGTTCAGACGAAGAAAACTTACTACAATTTGCAAAAGATGAAATCGTGAAAATTTCTGGCTTCGCAGAACCAGACACAACCATCAAACTCTATATCTACTCAGAACCGAAAACCGCAACAGTGCAAACGGACAGCGAGGGATACTGGGAATACGAAATAGCTGACCTTGAACCCGGTTCACACAGAGTCGAGAGTGCAGTAATTGACGCTGTGTCAGGCGAAGAATCAGAACCAGTGCTTATCGCTCAGTTTAGTGTAGACGAGAGCGAACCCGCACAAGATACCGCATCTGCCCCGTCAACGAACAGTTCGTCACCACCCACAAACGACGAATCCGGCTCAAACAAAACATCGTTGATCGTAGCTGCAACTCTTGTTGGCATCGCTGCGCTTGGTTATATTGCCTGGTATTGGCTGCACCACAAAAACTCCCTCCTGTCTCACCACAAAACAGAAAACCCCCAACAAACAGCACCCGACCCCCAAGACCCTACAATAAACTGACGGAGTTTTAAGTCCTGGTTTTGACAACATGCATACTCATCTAGGCCAGCATACATCGAACTGAGGACACACTACGCGTGTGGGTCTGGATGCGTCTCGTATATAGCTTGGATCTCTTGCTCTACCTCTGGTGGAAGCGGGACGTCAAACGCATCGATGTTTGTCTTGAGCTGCTCAAGAGACGTCGCGCCGATTATAACAGAGCCCATGAACTCCCGACTCGCTGCAAACTGCAGTGCCATCTGGGCCGGGTCGAGTCCATATTTTTTCGCTACACCTACATATCTACGCAGCGGTTCTTGCACGGTCTCAGCATTATAATGTCCATTCCAAGAAGACTCAGTAAACCGTGCACCCTGTGGGCGAGCACCCCCGAGGTATTTACCGCTCAGCACGCCCATCGACAGTACTGAATATGCCAGTAAACCTACGCCGTTTTTATAACACAGCTCTCCACTACTAATCTCGAACTTCCTATTCAGGAGCGAATACTGGTTCTGTATAGAAACGATCTTTGCCAGCCCCTTTTCACGCGCCAGTCGCAGATATTCAGAGACACCATATGCGTTCTCGTTAGACACACCAATATGCTTCACCCTACCCTCTTCGACAAGCTCGGTTAGCGCACTTAATGTCTCCTCGATTGACGTTGATTCAAACCCCTTAGTCGACTGGTACCCACGTACTCCAAATTTATCTATCGGTCGCTCAGGCCAGTGCACCTGGTACAAGTCGACGTAGTCAGTCTGGAGCCGCTGCAAGCTGCCATCGATCGCTTCACGGATCGACTTTCGGTCAAGTTTTCCTGCAGCCCCTGTTGGTCGACTGCCCACAATCGAAGAGGGCGATACTTTTGTAGCAATCACCATGTCGTCTCTTTTGCCACGCTTATTCAGCCAATTGCCGATATATGTTTCGGTCAGACCCTGTAGCTCGCCTGTGATGGGCACCGGATAAATTTCCGCTGTGTCTATAAATTTCAAACCACGTTCATCTACCGCGTAATCGAGCTGTGCATGCGCCTGCTGCTCATCACACTGTTGCCCCCAGTTCATAGTCCCCAGGCACACAATCGGCACCTGTAAATCACTATCACCCAACCTACGCGTCTTCATCCCATCTCCTAATAATTATCTATACACCTGGCCCCGGTGCAATTAGTAAAATCGTTCATATTAACTATATACTATGGCCCATGCAATCAGTACCAACAACCGGCAGGAACCCGCGTTTTCAAGCCGCACAACTCGGCTACGCTAGCGTTGCTGATTTTGCTCAATCACTGCCAGAGAACGCAGTTGTGTTTGACGTAGGAGCAGGCGTGTCAAGACTTGGTCATGAAGTCACAGCGGCAAGAAACGACATCCACTGGACGAACCTCGACCCCTACTATGCTGCCAATAAGTCAGTCGATGGATTAGTACACTTTCTCTCCGACGACATAGTCAGTCCGAGAAGCACATCTTCGCACACCCATGGAACTGCCGACCTCGTATATTCATATTGGATGCTCCCCCACCTATCCCTCGAAGACGACGACACAGCACGCAAAGCGTTGATGCATATGAACAAAATGCTCAACAAAAACGGCAGGCTTGTCATAGGACCCGCAAAGCAAACCGGCATAGGCCTTCTGTCTCCGTTCAGATACAAAGGTACTTTGTCGTTTTCCAAACAAGAGATCACAGAAGAAACAATCGATCACATAATCGCGCGCACAAAACTCTGGTGGCTCCCTCGCCTCATCCAGCGATTCTCCAATCGCCACAACATCCACATACTTAGACACTTCGTCACCAGTAAGTAATAAAGCCTTTGGGGCTCGGAGGCTACGAGGGTAAGGACTATAAAACTGATTAACAAGCAGTTTCGCAGCCAGCGCCGCAGGCCCGCATCATTGATGCGGTATCCAGCATAAAGGTGCTCAAACTGATTAGTGAGCAGCGGAAAACACCTGAGTCACTCGCGAGGACTGCCCCGCCTCAGTAACTAAAGTAGTATAGGCGGGGATGCTTGCATGCCGCAGCGACAGGTGTTTTACGGTGATTACTAGTCACGCTTTGAGTGCCCCGCTGGGAGTACTATCACCCCAGAAAGTCAGAGCACTTCCCGGGGGCCCCGTTTTTTGCGTTCCGTTTTGGCGATCCAAAATGGGACAATTTCAGGATGTTTTAACATCCGCATAACGCTGAGCTGCGAAGCCTATCTATACTCCGGATTTTGATCCTCGGCATTCATGGCATGCCGCCACCCAGAGGTCGTATTTCCCTTGGAAGGATAGCCACCATTGTCTTTAAGCATTTTCGCTGCATGCATCAGATTCCAAGCCATAAATGTCGTATTCCTATTGGTAAACTCGTTATCATACCCAGCCGGCACGTCCAGCTTTTTGCCCTTCCACTCCGTATCACCATAACTCGGCCCTGGCCCAGCCTCGCCCAACCATGCACAATCTGCCTGTGGCGGTATAGTATAGCCAATGTGAGAGAGCGCGTATAGGATATCCATAGCGCAATGCTTTGCCCCATCCTCATTACCCGTAATGACAACTCCTCCAACCTTGCCGTAATACGCATACTGATCTTTGTCATTATGATCACCCGAGTATGCATACAGCCGCTCGATCGCAAGCGTCGCAACGCTCGACTTTACACCCAGCCAAATCGGTGTCCCGATCACCAGGATGTCTGCCGCCATGATCTTTTTCTGAATCTCAGGCCAGTCGTCCTTCTGCTTCGGCTCTTCAGTTGCGCCGTCTTTGATCATCCCGAACGCAATATCATAATCCAGCGCATAGACATGCTCAACAGAAACCCCTTCTGCCTCCATAATCCCCGCAGCCCGGTTGATTAAAAGTTGCGTCCGACTCTGTGACTTATCTGCCTTAATTGAACAGTTCAAAAACACTGCCTGTAGGCCTGTGAACGTTTGTTCTGACATCATATACTAAACCCCTATTTATCTATCCAGTATAGCTGAATACCTGAGGCACTCAGGACATTCTACTCTGTAATCTCGTAATCAACGCTTGCGTTAAATGCACCTTCTGCATCTTGCAGCTCAACCGTGTACTGCCCTGGTGCAAGGTTTGTATTATTAATGCTTACAAACAATTCAGTCTTCTGAGGATCGAGCATAAAGAAGTTTGTAGCGAAAGCTTCTTCCCTGCTCTGTTCGTGCTTCACAACAAACTTTACGAGAGTATCTTCCTCTACACTAGTGTTTTCATACGTGAACCCAACTTGGATCGGGTCGCCTTGTACAAATTCGCTCTGCGTCTTCTTTTCAGGGTCAGAACTACTCTTTGATAGGTACGTCTGGATGTTGTCCAAGTCTACAGAATCTATAGAACCGCTGGTGCTATTGCTGCCACCCCTCTCAAGCATAAACCAGAGCAAAGCTACTAATAGAATCAGAACCACGAGCAGTCTACTGTAGTTGCGCTTTCCTGATTTATGCTCTAGGCGTGCATCTGATGGCTCAGTATCTGTATGGGTATCGTCTTGCGTCTTCTGCACAGCTGTCGTCCTAGCTGGCTTCTAAATTCTGTATCGTCCGAATCTTTCTAAGGGTGAATAACGCAACCGCTACAATACTCGCACCAACAAGAACTATACGCCACGCAGACGTCCCAGTTTGTGAGAGATCGTCAGCTTCTATTGCGGGGCCTGCCGGGTCAGTAATCACACCGTCGGCTATGCCGTCAACGTCAGTTACACCACCGTCTGTAACTATATAGGTAATGGTTGTTACAGTAGTGCCATTTACGTTTGCTGTGTCAAATGTAGCAATGTCCGTAATATCTGAATACACGTTACCGGTGTCGTCAAACTTATTGAATCTCCATGCACTTGTGTCGTACTCCCGGTCGTAATAGAACGTTACCGTCGCGCTATCTCCTGGATCTGCACACTGCAGCTGAAAGTCATTGAGCCCAACAGGATATTCAAAGTTACCGTCCTGAACCGCCAAATCACTCTCTGCAACAACAGCATAGTCGTTCACAAAACTACAGTCACCAGTTGCTTCAAGCGTTATGTGTGCGTCGTTAACTGGATTAGGTCGGGAGGCTACTTCGCCTTGCTCAGCATCCGGGATACCATCACCGTTACCGTCACCGTCTGGGGCAACTGACTCAATGAGGTCTGGTGTGCCGTCACCATCGGCGTCATCAGCAGTGCCGGCAGTGAACTCGGTAGTAGTCGGGGCGCTTTCATTGCCAGTAGTATCAGTTACTGTAACAGTAACGCTCACCTCTCCACCTGGATCGAGTGTTACCGGGATATCAACTGGTCCGACGCCTGTGCAAGTATGAGTGGCTGGATCAGGTGTTATTCCTGGGCCATACACCGTTATCGTGTCACCGACCGCTTCACATTCAACATTGATGTTGATCTCAGGGAATACTTCCGGGTTTTCACCTGAGGTTGGTGAGTTAACAACTGGTGAAGTTGGCACGGTCGCGTCAATCGTAATTCCGTCCGTTTCAGTATGAGTTGCTTCATTGCCTGATGTATCCGTCACTGTCACTGCTACGTCATAGCTACCATCTGTAAGTATTGGGGAAATTGTATCGTCGGGTAGCGTCCAGGTTCCGTTGCCGTTGTTTACGGCAGCGTAGGTATTTCCATCGATCACAATTTCTACCGTATCGCTTGCATCGGTCGGAATAGGTAGTGTTCCTGATATTTCTGGTGTCGTGTCCTTTGTGGTTTGTACGTCTACCGTTGGAGTACCAGGTGCCGTATCGTCAATGACGAGCGTTGGTGAACTCGATGCAGTGTTTTCGTTGCCTGCAGGATCAGTCACGGTAATGGTGTTGTTGGTGCCGTCTAGTAGTCCTGATGTTGCGGTGCCGGTACAGCTTACTGCGCCAGTTGCATCTGCAGGGTCAGGTGTACAAGTAAGTCCTGGAAC
>CALLJT010000083.1 GCA_938050265.1 Candidatus Saccharimonadia bacterium | reverse complement strand
CACCGCCCGCACAGAGCTACAGCGTTACAACAAGTAGTACTTGATACTTACCCCCTGATCCCTGATACTAATAGCCACTATGGCGAAGAAGAAAACGAAGGACAGTGGGAAAATCGTCAACCGTAGGGCACGGTTTGACTACGAACTCGGCGACAGCTATGTCGTGGGGATTGTTTTGAACGGCCGCGAGACTAAAAGCCTTCGGCTTGGACACGGGCAGCTACAGGGCGCATATGTCATGGTCAAAAACGACGAGCTCTGGCTCGTAAACGCCACAATCCATGGGACAAACGGCATATCGATTAGCGAAACTGAAACAGTCAGAACTCGTAAACTGCTCGCGAAAAAGCGTGAAATTACTCAAATAATTTCTGCAAAACAACAAGGCTTATCAATCATACCGACAGAAATCCTCACGCGCGGCCGGTTCATTAAGCTGCGTATTGCACTCGGAAAAGGCCGCAGACAATATGACAAACGTGCCAATCTAAAAAGACAAGACGACACAAGACGCACAGCACGGGCACTGCAGCGCGCCTCTTGAACGCCCACACATAGCAAGAGTGGCCTAAATAAAAAAATGAGCCCAGTGAGGGGAGGAATGAACAACTCCCTTTCACTGACTCGATTACATACATAATACCATGTTATGTAATAATTGTCAAGTTTTTTGTTGTCAGGGCACGAACTATAGTGCAATCAGCTGATTTTTGTTCCTATTGACTCTCCTGACACAACACGAGACATGTTGCCAGCAGGCGACAGTTTACAGATAATAACGGGCATATCGTGCTCCATAGCGAGTCCCATAGCAGCTTTGTCCATGACCTTGATACTTGGGTCTTCTACCGCGCGCTGATATTCCAGCGTGTCGAATTTCTGTGCGTCGTCGTATTTCTCGGGATCTTTATCAAACACACCGTTGACCTTAGTCGTTTTGATCACTACGTCACACTCCATCTCAAGCGCAAGGCTCACTGCAGCTGTATCGGTCGTAAGGTAGGGTCGACCAATACCGCCACCGACAATCACAGCACGACCACTCTGCAAGTGCTTTTCTGCGAGACGAAACACAAACGGCTCCGACACTTGCTCAGCAAATATATTACTCAGACATCGGGTGCGCACGCCCTGCGCCTCAAACACATCAGTAAGTGCCAGAGCGTTCATCATAGTGCCGAGCATACCCATGTGGTCTGCTGTTACACGCTTGATACCGTGTCCTGCGATTTGAGCACCGCGGACATAGTTGCCACCGCCGACCATAATAACCACTTCCACATCAAGGCCCTGCATCTGCTTGATCTCTTGGGCAAGCCAATTACCGATTTTAGGGTCAAACCCACTTTCGTGCTCGCCAGACAGCTGTTCACCTGAAAGCTTCAGTAGTATTCGTTTGTACATTGCAAGTATTCTACCATATACTGAGTGTATGAATGATGACGACTTCAAAAAGACGGTTCTCCAGGCACTTACGTCTCTGCAGGGGAGCGTTACCAGCCTTGAGGATGGGCAGAAGTCTCTGCAGGGGAGCGTGACTAGTCTTGAGGATGGGCAGCGTGAGCTAGCCGCAGACGTCGCCTCGCTCCAGCAGGACACACGACGGCTTGAGGTGATCCAAGAGAGTACTGAAGAAAAAATCGACCAAATTATCGAAACAGTCAGTCCAGCGTTTGTAACATCTAACGAACACGGATTCGAAATTGCTGCGCTTCAAGAAACAACACGCATGCAAAACATCCGCCTAAACGCACTCGAAACAAAACCATGAAACTCTACTCCTGGAATATAAACGGCATACGGGCCGTATGGAAAAAAACCGCCCTCCAGCTGTTCGTCGCGGCGCACACACCAGATATACTATGCCTGCAAGAAACCAAAGCCGACCAGGAGCAATCGCCAGCACAACTGGCAGGCTACGAAGAATACTGGCACGACGGTGAGCGCAAAGGCTATTCAGGCACAGCTATATTCACAAAAATCAAACCGCTGTCTGTCCAGCAGAATTTTTCTGATGCTATCCGCAGCGCCTACGATTTCTCTGACGAATTCGGTGACACGTCCAAAGAAGGCAGAGTCTTGACGCTGGAGTTCGAAGACTACTTCGTCACTACCGTCTATACGCCAAACAGCAAAGGCAAACTCGAGCGCCTCAGTATGCGTGAAAAAGTATGGGGTCCAGCCTACCAGGATCACATCAAAGAGTTACAACAGAAAAAACCAGTATTTGCATGTGGGGATTTTAACGTTGCTCACAACGAAATAGACCTCGCACGGCCAAAAGACAACGTCGGCAAGCATGGCTTCACCAACGAAGAGCGAGACGACTTCACGCAGTTACTGTCACATGGCATGATCGACACGTTCCGCACGTTGCACCCAGACCAAAAAGACGCCTACAGCTGGTGGACACATTGGGGTGGCGCCCGTGACCGCAATGTCGGCTGGCGCATAGACTACTGGCTGGCGTCCGAGTCGCTCAAAGACGCCATCACAGATGCAAAAATCCACCCCGACGTCATGGGGTCAGACCACTGTCCGGTGAGCATTACTATTACCTGAATACATACAAAACGAGTATACTCATACCTATGAAGCAAAAGCAGTATGCGGTGTTCGATATAGACGGGACTATTGCTCGCAATAGCCTCCTGCAACTCATGACTCGTGAGCTGGTCGCACGGGGCAAGCTCGGCATTGGCCCAGGCAGAAGCATAGAAGTAATGCTCCACGACTATCGGCAAAAAGTTCCAGACGAACAGTTTGGCGACTACATGGAGCAGGCCGTACACATACTGTTTGATGCACTGCCGAACGGATTACGCCTTGAGGACTACACCGAAATCATTGACGCAGTCGTTGCGACGTCCGTTGCACATACGTACGTCTACACGAGACAGCTCGTCCAAACACTCAAACTCAATCATTTTTTCCTCATCGCAATATCTGGTTCTGAAACAAAAGTAGTAGAAGCGTTATCTCGCACGCTTGGGTTCGATGCCTGGGTTGGTTCAGTCGCATACCCCCATGTAGATGGACGATTGACAGGCGAGATCAAGTCTATTGGCAAACCTAAAATCGACATTCTCCAGGAACTTATTGCGCGGTTTGACCTCAAACAGGCCGGCAGTACTGCGGTAGGCGACACCAGCGCCGATGTCGATGTACTGCGGTTTGTAGATACGCCAATAGCATTCAACCCCAACCAGGCACTCTACCGGGTCGCTGAACAAAACGGCTGGATGATAGTACTTGAGCGCAAAAACATGATCTACCGACTGGAAAAACAATCTGAATCTGACGCGTACTCTCTTAAGCAGACTAATGCCTAGAGCCGAGGGGTGAGACATAAGGGTTGAGTATAGGCTGACCCACACTCACTTTTTCCTGCAAGAGTAGTATAAGCCTAGTGCAGCCAGAGGCGGCCCGCTTAGGGGCGGCCCTGCGCGAAACGCTACTCGGGAGGGAGAAGTGAGTGTGGGTCAGGAGTATGGGTGTATA
>CALLJT010000082.1 GCA_938050265.1 Candidatus Saccharimonadia bacterium | reverse complement strand
TTCCACCACAGTTATCTGTTGCTGTTGGCGCAGTCAATGCTCACGGAGGAGACGGCGAACGACGAACGGCACTTATAGAGCAGATTGCAGCCGATACAGGGAGCGACGTCGCGACCGTAGAAGCATCTTTTGAGGCGCAACGAGCTGAGAGAATGGCCGAACGAGAAGCTGCAAAAACAGCCCATCTAGACGGGCTCGTCACCGAAGGTACGCTTACACAAGAACAGCGTGATGCGCTCGAAGCAAAGTTTGCTGAACTACGGACCGAAAAAGAGGCTTTGAAAGACCAAGATCTGAGCCGTGAAGACATACGAGCAGCCATGGAAGAAGCCCGTGACGACCTAGAAGCCTGGGCCGAAGCTGAGGGTATCGACCTAGACGACATCAAGCCAGAACGAGGTGAAAAGTCTGGCCGCAAAGGTCATAGACACCACGGGTTTGATGCTGAACACGATGACGATGGAGAAAGTCTAGAAGTAGACGACGTCGAAGAGTCATAGCCACACGTATCTTCTATACGTACACCCTTAGAAAGAGCGCCGCCCTGGCGCTCTTTTTTTGTGCTCGCCAGGGTCGCCCGCACCCTGCCCTACGAACTACCCCATTTTATATACGAAGCCTCGCGACGTTTTTGATAGCGGCGTTGTTCATAGTAGTAAAATGCGACGAATGATCCAACAGTCACCGCCACCAGCCCAGGGTAAAAAATTGGTGTTCCCGTCACTCCAACATAGACAATCACTGCGATGAGAGGGATAAACAAACCAAACGTTGATATGCGTGCGTCGCCAATCCTGAGAGCATTATTGCCTTTTGTCTGGCGCAACACGGGTTTCTGGTGCGGGTTGATAGCAAAGTGCCATGTTTCACTCCGCTGTTTAAAGTTTTCAATAATAGCGTCCATCGCACGAAACATCTTAGGCAGCTCTGTACTGTTGAGAGCGTTCCCTTTATGGATCAGAAACGTATCGTGCCCCCTGATTTCGATATCATAGGGTGATCCCTGGTCAATAAGCAGCTGCATAAACACCGGGGTAAGTACGTTGAGCGCTTCTATCCGGTACAGTTCCGGGGCGAAAAAGTCGAAGTATTTGTTGAAATCCCCTTCAAGCGTCAACCGCTGGTCATCGTCAAACACGGTCGGGATATTACTCATAAGCCCGTCATTACTCCTTGAATCAAGCACAAGGTGTGGGAACTCAACTTTTGACGTGACATGCATGATCGTATATTTGTGCGTTCTCTTTTTCACCCCTTCGCCAACCGTATACCTGTACTGATATATGCCGACATGAACGCCTTTGTGCAGGATCTTTATCGCTGTGTCGCGCATCGAATTGCGGCCAATCCCGTACATGAACGGTCTTGCAGTCGCATCTGTGAGCATGCCGCCAAACTGCGCATTATTCTTTTTCATGAATGCGTTAAAGCTCGCTTCTGCTTCCTCTCTCTTTGTTTTTTGATACCATACGACTAGCGCTCCTACGGCCACAAGAGCAGCGAAGCCGTATATTGACCTGAATGCAAAACTAAGCACTATCATAAACGGGAGCGCCAACACAGCAGCTACCCGCGGCGAAGCTATAAAAAACCGAACAGCTTCAAACAGTTTCTTTTTCCTGGATAGCCTGGGCGCAGCGACTGCCCTGCCACCCCTATTGATAAAATTATATTTCAGCGACTTCTCTGGCAGCATTGAACAATCCAGAAAATGTTGATGTGATTGATTCATGCCACCATGATACAACACAAAAGGGTATACTATAGCTACATGAACACACTCTACGAGACTCCTGGGCTTGTGCAATGCCTCTTGCAGGGTGGCATTGTTATCATGCCATCGGATACGATTTATGGGGTATTTTGTAACGCAAACCTACCCCAGTCGATACAGCGGCTACGCAAAATTAAAAACAGAGGTAACGATAAAGGCTTTATCGTGCTTGCAGGATCCATAAACGACGTAAGAAATTTTGGTGACCCAGGAGATGAAACTAAAAACGTATTCGAGAGATACTGGCCCGGCCCCGTAAGCATGATCTACAACCCCGGCATAAAGTACCCTGACATTCAGTTTAATGTGGACGAAATAGCTTGCAGAGTACCTAAGAACACCGAGATACGTCTACTCTTGGAAAAAACCGGACCCCTCTGTGCACCAAGCGCTAACCCAAACGGACTACCTCCGGCGAAAAATATTCATGAAGCGCGTGCGTACTTCGGCGACAACGTAGACATGTACATCGACGGCGGAACCATAGAGAACACTAAGCCGTCCAAACTCATCCGCATACACCCAGACGGCACAGAAGAAATACTACGCGAATAAACCCACGTTACTATTCAGCAATGTGATCTTCAAGCTTCTGCAGGCTGTTCATGAACTCACGACGAATGTCGTCTGTATACGGATTTCCCTGCTGAATTGTCATAAATAGCTCGTCGCTGTGGCCTTTTTCAACTTCAACTAGATCGAGCAGTTTCTGATAGTAGTTTGTACCGAGTGTGCTCGTCGGCGGGTTCATACTGAGCAGTGCTTTGCCTGCAAAAAACGTCAGACCATGCACCCAGGCCATTTCCCTGTCGTGCTCTTCTGGCGACACCTCGACTATCTCGATACCGAGACCCTGCTCAAAAAGCTCACGCAGTGGACCAAAACCGCCTTCATCAGAAATCTCATGCCAAACAAGCTTCTTGCCCGCGACGTCGTCTACGCTAGACACTGTCTGTGGACCAAACAACGGGTGTGTTGCCAGTAGCCGACATCGACCACCCAAAATCTCCTGCATGACCTGTGCGGGTTTAACTTTAACCGAGCAGACATCAGCCACAATCATATCGTCTTGCACGACTAGAGAAAGCTGCTCGCACACGTCACGAATCGACTCAAGTGGTGTCGCGATGAACACGGCACTACAGCCAGCTAAATCACCATATCGCTCCGTGAACATTACACCGGGAGGTATGGGCTCTGAGCGTTCACTCGACTGATCAAACACCATAACCTGACCGTGCCCTGACAAGAGCCGCGCAAGCAAACTCCCAAACGCGCCATACCCGACTATTCCAAACTTCATAATCTCTTTAGCATACAGCACTCCCCAGCCGCCCCCAAACACACCCCCTTTGCTAGGGGTCCGACCTCTAGCAAATTGCAGGAGTTACGCAAGCGGTGGTGTACTATCTACACAATGAATACTGCTTTGTTTCAGAAAACTGTATGGTCGCACTACGCACATCATGGTAGAACCATGCCGTGGCGCGACAATGTAGACCCGTACTGGATACTCGTTTCTGAAATGATGCTACAACAAACGCAAGTGAGCCGAGTTATACCTAAATTCGCAGCGTTCATAGAGGCGTTTCCGACCATCTCTGAGCTAGCGGCAGCGGAGACCGGTGATGTACTACGGCTGTGGAGTGGACTCGGCTACAATCGACGCGCTCGATACCTCCATAGCAGTGCCGGCGTAATTACAGCGGAACACGACGGCGCCGTGCCAAGCGACCGAGCACAGCTTGAAGCCCTCCCTGGCATCGGCCCAAATACGGCAGGAGCAATCCTGGCCTACGCGTATAGCCAGCCTGTTGTATACATAGAGACCAACATTCGTACTGTCTACCTACACCATTTCTTTCACGGACAGACCGGTATCGATGACAAAGCTCTCCTGCCCCTCATTGAAAACACCCTCCCTCGCGACAGAGTACGTGAATGGTACTGGGCGCTGATGGACTACGGAGTGTTCTTGAAATCCAGCCTCCCGAACCCCTCACGCTCCAGCAAACACCACACCAAACAGTCAACGTTCGAAGGCTCAGACCGCCAGGTCCGCGGCAACATCATCCGTGCGCTGACCAAACACAGCATGTCCATACCTGAATTGTCTGCGCACATCAACGACCCCCGCTTTGACCACATCCTACGCGACCTCGACAAAGAAAACCTGATAACAATCCAAAACAACACCGTCAAACTCTAAGCCCACAAAACTCACCCCTGTGAAAGGCCAGGCCTTTTGTTTCCTGGTATAATATGAAAATGATACGCCTAAGTAGCGATAAGCCTAATGGGAACGTGCATATCTACGGCACGGAATGCCAGCAATGATCATGAACGGACTAGCTGTGGAGCGGCGGTTCACTGACGATGGTTCACTACCCCCACACGCGCACTCTACACTGAACCATAACTCGCTACGTGAAATTACGAGTTTAACCACCCCGCTCCTTAAAGACATCGACCTAACAGCTCACCAAACACCCTCCCCTATAGAATACCTATACCATCCACGCCCTCTCGCAGGCATCGAACTAATTGACGATTTTTTTCAGCTGCGAAGACGGGGAAGAGTTAAGAGAATGGGCACAACGCAAGATATTCGAAGCCCCAGACAAGAAAAGAACTCTCATAACAAACCGCTATGGTGACTGGCGGTTTAACCCAGACATGACTAATCTTGCCAGATTCCACGATCGGGTAAGAGAAATCGGTGTTGACCATACTGATATATTTTTTAAACGCTACAATTGGCTACAAGATCGAGAAGTTAGTACCGCCCATACACTCCACTATGATCCAGAAGATGCATGGAATCTAGATGATCAGCGGATGCACGAAGAAAGGAAACTACTACTCGTAGGGATATACGGTGAGGCCGTCGTTACGGTAAAGGTCGACGAATCAACGATCATACGCGGAGTGCTTCAGCAGTCCGAGTCGCTATCCATACCTGCAACTATGCCCCACGCCGTGTCTCCACCACTCAATGCATCAGCTAATAGAGCTTCAGCGATCGCTCTAGCTTCCTCACAAGACAATCGGAGTATACTGACACGACCAGTCGCTGCGATGGACCATGCTACAGACTACGAGATCTACAATGGCTAAACTATGACACTTGAGACGGCTTCGACGACGCCGGAGTCGAATGGGCCGGGGATGATTTTGTCGGCAGTCGGGTTTTCAACGAGCTTTGCCAATGCCTCCGCAGCTGCGATTTTATGTTCATCCGTGATAGCTGTGACTCCGTTGTCAAGCGCGCCCCTGAATATCCCTGGGAACCCGAGAGAATTGTTCACCTGATTCGGAAAATCACTCCTACCCGTTGCTACAACTGCAGCACCAGCCTTCTTGGCCTCTTCTGGCATGATTTCGGGTGTTGGGTTTGCAAGCGCAAAAATTATTGGGTCGTCGTTCATCGTTCGCACCATGTCTGCGCTCAGCAGCCCTGCCTGCGATACACCGATAAACACGTCTGCACCTTCGGCCAGGACCGACTCGAGCGACCCGTCAATGCCAGGTTTGTTTGTGTAGTCTAGTAGCTGCTGCTTTTCTTTGTTGAGGTCTGTTCTGTTTGTACTGATTACGCCTTTGCTGTCCACTACAAACATCTGTGGGCCTGCGTACGTATGCAGCAGCTTGATAATTGCCGTTCCAGCGGCACCGGCTCCTGCAAGCACGATGTTCATGTCTCCGATCGTCCGGTTGGTGATTTTTGCGGCATTAATCAAGGCAGCGAGCACTACGATAGCAGTACCGTGCTGATCGTCGTGCATCACAGGGATATCCAGCTCTGCTTTTAGTCTATCTTCGATCGCGAAGCATTTTGGTGCTGCGATATCTTCGAGGTTTATACCACCGAAACTCGGAGCGATGGCTTTTACTGCAGCAACTATGTCGTCCTCTGTGTGTACGTCCAAAACGATGGGCACTGCATCGACATCCGCAAAATGCTTAAACAACATCGCTTTGCCTTCCATAACCGGAAGCGCACCCTCTGGCCCGATGTCGCCGAGGCCTAAGACTGCCGAACCATCCGACACGACAGCTACCAGATTGTTTGTCCAGCTGACTTCTCGTAGTTTTTCTGCATTTGACTGTGCATACATAGATGCATCTGCAACGCCGGGGGAATAAAACAGCTTGAGCGTATCGTCAGTAACCTCTCCTCTGAGTGACGTGGTTATTTTGCCACGAAGTTTTTTATGAAGTTTGAGTGCTGGGGATGGTGGTTGTTTCATGCATTCATTGTAGCATTATGCCTCGCCGCTTACGTTGCCTGGGGTGGCGAACGTACAGCAATCAATGTCGTGACGATACTCACAGTTCACCGATGACATACATCACGCTGCGGATATAACGATTATCACGTGCAGCGCATGAGATAGTCACATACAGGATGGATAAAACCTGGTTAACTAGATACAGCTAAGGAGGCGCAACTACCTATGCAAGCTAACGACACTCAAAACATAATCCACCAACTACGGAAATCGATCCAGCTGACTGAGCAGCAACTGAGAAACATCGACTCGCAGTACAGGCAACGTGAACGTGAGGCAAAAGATCACATCAGACAGATCAAGTCGGATATTTCTGACAAAAAACGCAACCTGCACGTCCTCAGGTCGCTCGAAAGCAAAGTCCACAGAGGCGACCAAAACGCCCTCTACCAGTGACGTAAACTCATGCTCCGTACGTAGAGCTTTTCAGGTCACTGCTGTAGCCCCCGCACAACAAAACACTACATAAAAATCTTGATGCTTCAGTATTCACAGTGACTGACAGGCGACGAATCATATCCTTAGGTACGGAGAGAAGCCTGGAAGTTGCTGCGGGTACTGAGGCGCAAGATTTTGTGAAGTTTTTTTGTCGTGCGGGGACTATACAGCCACTACTCAGCGTTTTGGGCGAGGTCGAGAGCATATTCGGCCCACCACTGACCTTCGCCTGGTCCGCCGTTACATGAGCCGTCAGATTCACCAGGATATTTCACCCACATAGTTGCATTCAACTTCGAACCTGCACCGTACGTCTGAGGTAGCTCACCGAGTGCACGATCTGGTGCATTACACCATTCGTACGTTGGGTCTGGGCCAATTCCATTGCGGCTTGTGTCGATCACGAAATGCGCACCACCGAGTAACGCTGACAGATTGTTGCCATACGCTGTGTTGACCGCAGTCGTTGTGTAGTTAGATACATTGAGCGAAAATCCTTGAGTCATTTCTACGCCAACTCGTTCGAGGCGCTGCTTCATAGTGCTCGCGTTGACCCAGCTGCCGTGACCAGCGTCTATATACATATACCGCCCTGGTCCGGCCAAGGCGGATACAGCGGACTTCAAAATCTGCTCTCTACCCGTCTCCGCTGATCCACCGCACTGGTCGAGCGGCAACTCGTCTGGTTCAACGATTATCACGACGTCTCCTGAAATAGCTGCGTCAATTTTGTCCACCCATGAAAGATAATTGTTAGCAGCTGCACTACCGACCCCTCCACAGCCTGCCGACGGCATGCCGTAAAGCACGAATATTGGTAGTTTTTCCTGTGCTACCGCTGCTGCGGTATTGCTGCTTACATATGAGCTAATATTGCTTATACCCATAACCAGCCATATGCCTTTCGCAGGTGCAGCGACCGTATCCATATAGGCAGCGTCCGCGGGACGTGACGTGCGCCAGGCATCTGCAGTCGCAGCGGCAGGGTTATGCGAACCCAGATAGAACGACCGACCAGCCAGTGCATTAGTAGCCCATGAAGCCGTGTACGTAGATGTCGGTGGCGTCTGAACTGCTTCTTCTTGTGGTGGCTGAGCAGGATTCGGTGTGCCTGAATCGTTTGCATCTATCGATGCGTCGTCGCCAGATGGTACGTTATCTGGTGCACTGACTTCTGTGTTTGCCGTATCCGGTTCTTGTTCCGTGACATCTTCGTCGTCGGTGTCGGCCACCTCGTTTTCGCCAGTCTGCTCAACGAGAGCAAGCTCTTCTGCATCAAGGTCCAATGACGATGGCTGTATGTCGCCTGACTGTTCGTCAACAGCCCGCAGTCGTGGACCGACAACCGTCATATACGCGCCAATTGTACCTGCACCGAGCATCAACAGCAGCACGACGAACGTGCTGAACCGCTTTGACCGTATGAAATTAAATGTGTCGCCAGAACTATGCTTCTGATACATGAGAGCCTGTTGATATTACGCAGTATTTTGTTGTTTTTGTTTTTGAGTAACTACCCACATAATACACGAAAACCGCTTATGCATCAAGTAGATACTTAACATGTACACAGTAGTAATGTTTCTCGATCTATCTAGCCGGGCAGGCGCCGATGTCTGATGACGATCGAGCAGCACCATAGAGCGTACCTTCTGTCGCTACTGGATTGCCCGCTCCGAGCGCGGGGCTACCAGAAGGCAGCGTGCAATACCTGTCTGCGATATCTAAGAACACATCTCTGATTGAACCATGACTCGTGCCACCAGAAACAACAGGACTAAACGATGCACCACCCCAATCAGCCGGTAGCAAACCAGATGGACTGGCCAGCTGTGGATTTGCAAACACGGCTGAGCTGTCGTCGCTTGGCTGTAGTATATGTCCAGAGTTATCCGGGACCGTACTGCCACCGTTATAGAACAAATTGTTCGTAACTACAGATGAAACCGCGTCAGCTGCAGAGCTCACAGACGACCAGCCCAACATCGTGCCGGCCGTGTTGTTGTATAGGTTGTTTTGTACGGTGATGCTGTGGTTTGGATACTGGTTTACATATCCATCGGTCTGATCTTTTGCACGGAAGCCAAACGATTTTGCCGGTCCGTTACCGGTCACCGTGTTGTTCGCATACGTCACGCCATACGTTCCTTCAAGGTCGACAGGCCCACGTGACGTGTCAGGCGTATTGAACAGGAACACGTTATCAGTTACCGACGTGAACATGCTGTTGTAGTTACGTGTGTCTTCTGCTCCGAGCTGAATGAACGGCTTGTCGGTTTCTGTGCTCACGAAACCGTAGAATATATTGCGAGCAATCGAAACGTTCTGACTGCCGATGATGTTGTCACAGCGAGTGCCGTTCGGGTCGCATGTGTCATCTCTGCCACCCTGCCCGCCGGTCGTGTTGTTGTCCAGCGCCCCACCGGGGTGTTCTGTGCCAGGGATCACGCTCCCGCTACCATCAACAAGTCCGAATCGTCGGTTGCCATGTGGTACGCCGAGATCGCTGTCTTTGACCACGATAAATGGGCCAGTCAATACGCCACTGACTGAATCATTGAAAAATACGTTGTCAGTGATGTCCACATTAAACACGCTATTAGCGTCGATACCCTCGTCAGCACTTGCGCCGCTGACTGAACCTGCATGCGGCATATCATAGAACATGTTGCCACTCACAGTTATGTCGCCGACATTCTGCATCTTCAGTAAATCATTGCACTGCGACCCATGGATAATGTTGTCCGTGAACGAGATGTTCCCTGTATAATCGTCGCCCCCAGGCACAAATTGCCTACTGGCGTTATAGTGGCCGTTGTCGGGACCGTGGGTGCTACCAAAATGACCGCCCGTGACATCGCGCAGCAATATGACATACGCAGTGTTGTTGCCAGAAGAGCAAGACGACGCATAGGGCTGTTTATGCGTCATTTCAAACCCGGTAAACGTCATGTTTCTGACACCTTCGATAAACAAGACTTTTTCGTTGTTTGTCAGGCGCGCTTTGTACGTAGTACGCGGCCGCACCGTGACAATGTTATCGAATACTTGGTTTTGTACAAATATCGTACCTGTTGAGCCCTTGCCTTTTCCGTCGTACACACCATCTTCAAAAATTATCTCATCACCTGTTGACGCCCCCAGAACATTTGTCCCAGCGTTGCCGTATTTGAACAGCACCGTTTCTAATGCATCACACGGCGACAGCTCACTGCAGTCGTTACTGCTCGTGCCGCTCAAAGAAACATAATACGAGGTACCGCTATACGTAACCGTGTCACCCCAAAACGAAAGCAGCGTAGATAAGTCAAAAATATCCACAGAACCATTCTGGTTAATGTCGCTGTCAGGCGCAGCAGTGGAACCCCAGTCCGAAAGCAGTACAGACAGATCAAAAATATCTACCGAGCCGTTACCGTTTATGTCGGACCGCTCTAGGGGAGTGGAGCTGCTTACGCTGACAGCAGGTGAACGTAACTGGTCGGCCGACCCTATATTGAGCAGCGTATACCCCGTGAACGCGAACAGAGCAAGCACAACAAGCGGGAAGACT
>CALLJT010000081.1 GCA_938050265.1 Candidatus Saccharimonadia bacterium | reverse complement strand
TACTACGAGTGCACGGAAACGGAACCTACGTCCGCCTTTTACGACACGTGCAACACGGTCTATTGCGAGTACTCGTTCGTCGAACTGTTTTTCTTCTCGTCCCTGGCCTTGTCGTTGATTTCTATTATCTCTTGCCATAGTCTAAAACTCCAAACCGCCTTCTCGGGCCGCATCGGCACACGCTTTTATTCTTCCATGATATTTTCGCTCGCCTTTATCAAACGCTACCTGTGTGATTTTCTTGGCTTTTGCAGCCTCGGCAATCTTTGCGCCGACGTGCGTCGCTTTTTCGGTCATTGTTCCACTAACTTTAGAACCTATGGTCGACGCTGACGCAAGTGTCGTATGGGTGGTGTCGTCAATGATCTGTGCACTGACGTGTGCGTTGCTGATTACAACGCTCAGTCGTGGTTTGTCAGGTGTTCCATTGATCCGTGACCTGGTTCGGATTTTGCGGGCATTTTTGTTGCGTACTTTGCTTATTCGCTCACTCATATCCTACTCCTTCCCTGACTTACCGCTCTTACGGATGATCCGCTCGTCGCTGTATTTAATGCCTTTGCCTTTGTACGGCTCAGGTTTCTTGAATGCTCGTATCTCTGCTGCTACTTGTCCGACGGCCTGCTTGCTGATACCGGATACTTTGATGACGTTCTTGTCTACTGACAGCTGCACGCCTTCAGGAACTTTGTAGACTATTTCGTGAGAGAAGCCCAGGTTCATTTTAAGATCGCTGCCCGCAAGTGCGGTTTTGAAACCAACTCCGTTGACTTCAAGTGTCTTAGTGAAGCCGTCAGTGACGCCGACAACCATGTTATTGACGAGTGTCCTCATCAAACCATGTTTTGAACGGTGTTCTTTTTCTTCTGACTCACGAGTGACTGTTGCGACGCCGTCGTTCACACTGACCGTTACGCCAGGCATAGTAAACTGCGACAGCTCACCTTTAGGGCCTTTGACCGCTATGGTGTCTGTGTCGACAGTGATTGTCACGCCTGCAGGTATTGTGATTGGCTGTTTTCCTATACGACTCATTCTTAATATACCTCACACAGAACTTCGCCACCGAGTTTCTGCTGTTTTGCTTGTCGGCCAGTCATAATGCCTTTTGATGTTGAGATGACTACCATACCGCGACCTTGTTTAACTGTCGGGATGTCTTTGACTTTCGCGTATACGCGTCGTCCTGGTTTACTAACTCGCTTCATTTCAGTGATCGGTGATGCACTGTTTTCGTCAAGTATTGTGATGACAAGTTTTTTCTCTATGCCGTCACCTTCTATGTTCGTTGACTGTACGTACTTGTTCTGTACAAGTATCTCAGCAACGTGTTGTTTCATGCTGCTATACGGCATCGCTACTTCGTTTTTCTGAACGGCAAGAGCGTTGCGTATTCGTGATAGCATATCTGCGATTGGATCTGTATTCATATGCTGTTCTCCTTACCAGCTACTCTTAGTTACGCCAGGGATTTCTCCCTTGGATGCATGTTCTCTAAACGAAATTCGTGAAAGACCAAACTTGCGCATGTACGCTCGTGGACGCCCGGTTTCGGCGCATCGGTTCTTTTTGCGTGTTGGACTACTGTTGCGTGGGAGCAGATGAAGTCCTTCAAGATCTCCAGCAGCTTTGAGCTCAGCTCTGCGCTCTGCGTATTTATCGATCATTTCTCGTCGTTTCTTGTCGCGTACGATGTTTGATTTACGAGCCATGTTATTTGCCTTCTTTCATATATGGCATGCCGAACGAGCCGAGCAATGCGCGTGAATGTTCTTTGTCGCTGCTATCTACAACAAACGTTACTTGGATACCGTGAGCTTTTGTTGTCTCTTCAAATGTCAATTCTGGGAAAATACTTTGGTCACGAAACCCAATACTGTAGTTGCCCTGCGAGTCAAACGATTTGTTTGAAACTCCGTGAAAGTCACGTAGTCGTGGTATGACGATGTTGATGAGCCTGTCCATGAATTCATACATTCGCTCGTCACGTAGTGTTGTTTTGATACCGACTTTATCACCTTCGCGTAGTTTGAATGTCGCGATAGACATGCGCGCTTTTGTCACAATAGGCTTCTGGCCAGTTATCTTTGTCACGGTGTTTGTTGCGACCTCTATGAGGCTTTTGTCGTCTTTGACTTTACCGAGACCTGAACTCACGACAATTTTACGGAGTTTCGGTGTCTGGTCAATGCTTTTAAGCTTGAGGTCTTTCTGTAGTTGAGCGCGGAGTTCGTTTTTATAGAGCTCCTTTAGGCGAGCAGGATGTTTTGGAGACTGAGCTGTCTTTGTAGGTGTTGCATCTTTTGCAGGCTTTTTAGCTGCTTTTGGTGCTTTTTTGGCGCCTGACATTACTTGATCTCCTTTCCACTGCGCTTATATACGCGTACTTTGTTGCCTGCCTTGTCGAATGTGTATCCGATCTTGCTTGGCTTTTTGCTTGTTGGCTCAAGAATTGCGACGTTGCTCACTGGGAGCGGACGAGTGATTTCTTTCGTTCCACCGAGTGGGTTTCGTTCTGTTTTCTTGAGTTTACGCTCAACAGTGTTAATGCCTTCGACTGTGACGGTGTTCTTCGTTGGCTGTGTGGCCATGATTGTGCCTGTTTCGCCTTTGAATTTACCAGCGACTACGACTACTTTGTCGTTTTTCTTGAGTCTGATTTTGTAAACCTTTTTAGGTGCTTCGGTTCGTTTTGTACGCGGCATCTTAGAGTACCTCCGGTGCTAGACTGACGATTTTAGCATAGCCTTGGTCGCGTAGTTCACGAGGCACAGGGCCAAAAATACGTGTACCACGCGGGAGCTTTTCGTCGTTAATTATGACAGCTGCATTGTCGTCGAATGCAATAGTCGAACCGTCTTTGCGTCGGATCGTATTCCTAGTACGTACGACTACTGCTTTGACGATAGTTTTTTTCTTGACTGTACCGTTCGGTGCGGCTTGCTTAACGCTGGCAGTGATGATGTCACCGACGCGAGCATATCGTCGCTTCGATCCACCAAGTACCTTGATACAGAGGATTTCTTTCGCTCCACTGTTATCGCACACGAACAATCGTGACTCTGCTTGAATCATGACGCGTCTCCTGTAGGTGACGAGTCGTTGCTTGCCGCTTCCGTAGGAGCTGGTTCTGCAGTTATTGCGTCTACGGTGTCTTTGGCGGCTAGTTTTGCAGCACTGACGACACGGACAAGTGACAGTCGTTTC
>CALLJT010000080.1 GCA_938050265.1 Candidatus Saccharimonadia bacterium | reverse complement strand
CGCGGCACAGATAGCGCAGTCCAGTCTAGTCTTGCCGCGGCGCTCGACCGGCCGAGCAACTCCCTAGAGATCCTCGACGACATAGGTGCTATCCGACCTACCGACACCGCCCTCGTCTCCGCGTCTATACTCACACCGGACGTAAAACTCCTTGCCGTAGACGATCAGTATTACCTTGACTCGTTCACTGAAGGAGCGCTGTTTCGCTACCTACACGTAACTGGCGACGCGTCATTCCCAAGTAATGCGAACTACCCTGACCTGCTCAGTCGAGACGGCGTACTGAGCATTAATCAGACCGGCGTCACAGCCCTGACTCGCGGCATGCAGCGCAAGCTAGCCGAAGTGGGTGACCCAAAGCACTTCAGTGCGTTCATCGGTGATTTTTTAGCCTCCACAGACATCACACATGTATCCAACGAAGTATCGTTTCGTGAAAACTGCAGCTACAGTACAACCCTGTTCTGTTCAGATCCACAGTTCATCGATACCCTGCAGGATAGTGGTGTAGACGTTGTCGAAATAGCGGGCAACCACAACAATGACGTCGGACATGAGTTCAACCGAGACACTATCCAGCTCTACGAAGAACTCGGTTGGGGTGTAGTCGGCGGCGGCATCAACGCAGCTGAAGCAGCACAGCCCTACATCGTAGACCTCAAAGACACGCGCGTAGCCTTGCTCGCATACAACTACCCCAACTCATTCCCGCCGGATTTTGCTATCGCGACAGACACCCAAGCAGGAGCGAACCCATTCGACTTCGTATCAATCGCGCAAGACATACAGGAAGCCAAAAAAACTGCAGATTTCGTCATCGTCGATGTCCAATACTGGGAATGCTACTCCTACCCTGACGGCTTTATCGAATACCCACAGTGTGATGCACCCATCGAAAACCAGGAGGCACATTTCAAAAAACTCGCAGACAGCGGTGCCGATATGGTCGTCGGCACACAAGCCCATCAACCACAGACATTTGAGACATACAACGGAACTCCAATCTACTACGGTCTTGGTAACCTGTACTTTGACCAAACTCAATGGCCAGGCACAACGCGCAGCATCGTGCTGACTCACTATTTCCATGCTGGCCACCTCATCCAGACGAGGCTGACACCTACGCAATTTGGTCGCTCGCTCCAACCAAAAATCATGACCACACCTGAAGCAGAGCCATTCCTAAAACGCCTCATAGACGCTCGCTAAACCTTACTCGAAGCCTTCCAGGGAACAGGCCTAATGCCGTACACTAGTCTATAGAGATCTTGCTACACCTTGATCGCAGCAATTAACTTCACCACACAGGAGAACACACAATGACACACGATAACCAACCACTAGAAGGCACAACGCTCGCTGATTTCGACCCACTTACATCAGTAGCAGAACTTCAGATCATAGACATCGTAGAAGGCACTGGTGACACCTGCCCTGAAAACGCAACCATCACCGCACATTACACAGGTGCACTTTGCAGCAATGGTACGATCTTCCAGAGCTCTAAAGACATGGGCCAACCCATTACATTTGGGCTCAACCAAGTCATTGCCGGCTGGACAGAAGGCGTCCCTGGCATGAAAGTTGGCGGCACACGCAGACTGATTATCCCGGCAGAAAAAGCCTACGGTGCACAGTCTCCATCACCGAACATACCACCCAACTCAGACCTCGTGTTCGACATCGAACTCGTATCTCTGTAGCCACAAACTTTCCCGCAGGTACAACTACTGTGTGATACTATCCACATGAACACTACCCGAAAAATACTTTTGTCGATCGGCCTTATTGCTGCCTCACTTGTCCTGCTCCCTCGAGTCGACAGTGGCGCAACGACCATAGATAGAGGCGATTTTGTATTCATTGCATTGACCGGTGTTCTGCTCGGTGGGATTACACTCCTCGTAGCCGCCCTGATTACAAGTAATCGCTATACCAAACAGCTATTCATACGAGCCCTATCAGCCTACCGAAGAACCAAGCCAGAGGACTTTACAGAAATCGACGACACACACCATGCCAAAACCGGCACCATCTACTTGGTCATTTCGCTATATGTGTTTCTCGCTCTGGTCGTACTAGGCCCTGAATGGATCACCCTACACTTCACCAAAATCATGATAGCCGCACTCGCTTGATTCTTTGCATACGCACTCATCCTCATGAAAACCCCCAAATAACCCCCAATCGGAAAATCCAGCTCTATCTAAAACCCACAATAGCACCAACCACAACCCGCCCCAGCACCCCAACGCTCGGAGCGTTAACAGGGGTAGAAAGTTGCAGATGATTGATGGTTAGTGGTGTGTGTTGTGGGTTATGCCTTGGGTTATGCTTGATAGTTGCTGGCAAATACTTGATACTGTTTTGCATGAGTTTATCTATTGGCACAGTCAGCACGTAACCGTACCTTTTGAGATACCCCTTGCCCTACCTAAGCCCGATAACTTCCGTGGATACACCAACACATTCATGCTCCAACTCGAAGAAGAAGCGTACTCGCCAGTCTGAACATTTTGTATTTACCAGACCACTGCACTCTTCGACCCACCCCAGAGACCCCCATGGCGTGCGCATATAATAGGTAAGGTGAGTCAGGTATTTATTTGTTGGATAGTACCTGTACCTCAGCTCGGGTACTCATCAGTATGGCCAATGCCGTACGCGGCTTCAATAACTTCTCTGCAAACGCCTCCAAAGCCCTCCATCCCTTGAAGTAGCTCAGCTGACAGTGTGCATGGCGGAGGCGGGTCGACCTCATAGGTCAACTGAGCAAAACTCTTCGTACAAATCAGTACGAGTTACCCAGGTATAGATAAACGGGCCTTGATGATTATGCGCTAATCCAAAGGTTACGGTCTTTTCGCCAAGCTCAAGCAAGTATTTCTTACCAGGGATAAGCGTGGTAATGGCTATACCTTCGTGTTCTGCTATATTGCTGAAATTCGCTAGCAGATGCCTGAGCCGTTTCTTGCTGCGGGAATTCTTGAAGCCGCCCTGCAGTATGCTGAGTGCCGACAAATTAACAAGCTCGTCTCCTCTAAAGTCCAGCATCAATACACCGTAGAAGATGTTTGACTCTTTAAAACCAAATTTTGCAAACACGTCCGTATATTCATACGTGAGCATTCCATCTTGCACCGAACCGATGAAGTCAGCTCGCTCCTTTTCACCATTTATTTTGCTAAACAGTGCAGCAAGCTCTACGACGAGCGATAGGTAGTCTGTCGGTGGCAACTGCTTGAGATCGTTTAAGTCCATATGTCTCCCTTGAAATTAATAACCGAATCTCTGATCATACCTTTGACTTTCGCCACCCTGCACGGATAGCTTCGTCTTCTGAGCAGAACCAGCGCTCACCATCACTGGTGTCTATTTGTGTTCGGGTGTAATACTGCTGGCCTGGTACGTGATAGATCTTTTCGCCTGTTCTATAGCTTATGTTGCCTTTGATTTCACATTCTGCAACTGGTTCATCTTCAGGTTCAGGTACGCTTACGGATGACGATGAGTCGCTCTGGGTAGGTTGCTGCGTTGTTGTCTGAGTTTGTGCGGCTTGCACCTGTGCTGGCTTGGTTCCGTACAGGACGATCTCTTTCACAGGCTGCACCGTTACCGTACGGGATACTTCGGTTCTGCTCGTCTCCACGCCATCGGCGTACTCTACTTCGTAGGTTATTGTTTCTGTGCCATCAACACCTTGCTGGCTGACAGTCTGTGAGCCTTCCTCGTATGCGCTTGAGTACTGGATTTCGCTGCCGTGGGATATAGCTTCAGTCAGTGTCTCTGTTTTTAACTGGACTTCAGGCTCGGTGACTTCAAAAGTAGATACAGTCTCTGCATACTCAGCACCGAGAACCTGTGAAGCATTTTCAGAGGCAGCGTATTGTTCAGTCGCTGGCTCAGGAGGGGTCTCGAAGACGGCCCCAATCGCACCAATCCCCAGAAAAGCTGCGGTTGCATAGACTGCTTTGCGTTTTTTACTCATCAGATCTACCTTATCTCTTCAAATATGACGCACCAATACAGGAACCCTACTCGATGGTTAGCTCTAGTACGGCATCATACCCATTCTCGTAATACTCTACCACGATTTCATGCTCACCACTGGCGAGGTTGTTTGTCGCAGAATGAGCAGTCGCTCCATGATCATTCCATTCGTCTATCCAGAGCGAACCGTTGACGTACACCCTGACACCGTCGTCGCTGAGGGTGCGTATTGTATGGTCTCCATCAGTTAGCGTGATCGTGCGAGATGCCCTGACAACGAACCGATCTGCTTGTACCCCTGGATGCGGAACATTTGTACCCCAGTCATAGGCAAGGTTCTGATCTGGCTCAGACGATTGAGCATCTGCGGGTCTACTTGGTACAGTAGGGGGCGATGTAAGGTAGCTATTTGGCAAGTTCCAATACTCCACTGCCCACTCGCTGTCCACAGCAGCGTTATCATTTGGAATGTAATTCACAGTGAAGATACAGTGTGCGTCCTGCACAGGACGGTCAAGTACAGCATAGGCAAGCTGATATCCGCCCTCATCACAGTTGTCACCCGTAACAGAAACGAGTTCGTAATGCTCTGGATTACCAATAACGATACCGTTATACACAGGCTCGAATCGATCAACGCTCTTACTCAAGTACCGCCTACTACCACCTGGCCCAAAGTTCCCTGAAGGTACGCCCACTATTTGTTGTGCACCGTCAGGGCTCAAGCTGATCAGTGGAGATGCTGGTGTCTTGTACCCATCGATGGACCCGAAGAATAACTGATCATCTGCATTATCATAGCCGTCTATAACAAGCTCCGCTGTTAACTCAGGAGTCTCAATATCATCGGGCACTGGTTCGAGCACTAAGCATACTGGCTGTACACTTGAGTTACCGATATCCCCATCCGCAACAAAACGAACTGAAAGCTCGCTGCCCTGCTCATGCAGTCCTGGGTGAAAGTACCCGTTAACGAGAGTGCTCGCGAGCTCACCCTGGCCTGCAAGTTCTGTCGTACTATACCAAGATGAATCTGTAATCTGGCTGTGATCACTCAACTCTACAGAGACAGCCGCTCGATTACCAGCGGTGTAGTCATCTGTATACGTCACGACATGCGCCCTGTACGGCCCAAATTCTTGCATGCCAGAATAGCCTTGATCGTGTTGCAGCCCTGTCGACAGATACTCCGTCCGTGCATTTGTGCTCGTAAGCGTATTTGTGTCCCTGCTCGTATTAAAGACAAGCGCTTGTGGTCCATAGGCCATACATTGCTCGAGGGCGTCTTCATACGTATACGTGACTGGATCTGGTGACTCTACCGACTGCGGCACGTTCGCCTGGATCACAGCATCATACCCATTTTCGTAATACTCAACAACGACCTGGTGTGTACCAGCTTTAAGATGCTGGATGGCGGTATGATAAGTCGCCGCGTGGTCGTTCCATTGGTCAATAATGAGCTCATCGTCTACATACATCCTAACTCCATCATCACTACGAGTACTGAATTCGTAACCACCTTGTTCCACGGTAATTGATTTAGTGAACCGAGCAACAAATCTATCTGGGTTCACACTGTCATGAGGGCTGCTGAGTCCAAGGTCTAGATCAAGTATCTCGTACTCTGCTGTATGTACGGGGCTGCCCTGCGGGAAGGACGGCGGGCTGGTAAGGTATGACGTATTCGGTAGATTCCAAAATGATGCCTGCCAGTCGGACTGAGTATGGGGCTCTTGCCCTTCTTCAACATTTATACGAAATGCTGGACACGTCTGATCGATAACCTGCGGCTGCTCATACCGATTCTGAGCAGGACCATTGCCGTGCTGATCATTATCCAGAGTAGCGTCAAAGTTACTCGTTCCCCAGTATACGAACCGCACACCGAATAGACGCAGCGATACATCCTGCACGCCTGAGTTCATTACTGTATACGTATGAACTATGTCGCCATCTGTTTCGTCAGTATGATCACCCCCAATAGTCAACCTGGTGCCATCCCACAACTCGTGTTTGTCGTTATTGATCATTGTTGCCGAAAGCCGCAGCTCGTCACCAACTGATACGTCCAACTCCCCACCATTATAGAAACCACGTGACTGGCCGTTAACCACTACATCCACCCCAGCGCACGAAGCTGGCAAGATCGGTACTGCAGAAAGCGCACTCTGACCAATAGCACCTAAACCAACAACCCCACCTACGAACAATGCCGCACCCGCTAATACATTTTTCATAGAGCCTCCTCTTTCAAAAATAATAGTACATCATAAGCACTAAATAAAGCGTCAGTTTGAACAGTGGAAGCAAGTAGACACCAACACCAGCACAAAAGACTACTCCGAAGAGCTAGCGCAACTCACTGCCAAAGAACAGCGTTATGCCAGTATGTATGGCGAGGGGTATATGAAAGACGATATATACAAGGCCAACATAGATGAGGTCAATAAGCGGCGCTCCGAAATCGCTGCCGAACAGACCAATAGCCAAACAGATGCGAATGAGGAGGATATTCGTACAGTCGACCCAGACCGTATTGTAAAACTGTTTACTGAGAAGCTTGGTGCACTGCAATTTACAGATCGCCTCTTCGTAGTACGACAGATTATTGATAAGATAGTAGCAACACAAGAAGGAGTTACGATATGGGGACACATACCAGTGCCCGTTACAGCAAACGGTGGAGTTTCACAGGTAGGGTTACGTGCTAAGCATCGGGATTGTAGGGTTGCCGAACGTTGGGAAGAGTACGCTGTTCAATGCGTTGACTGATAGTAATATTTTGGCGGCTAATTATCCGTTTGCGACTATTGAACCGAATACCGGTATTGTTCCAGTGCCAGATCCGCGGTTAAGCGTTCTGGGTGAGATGTACGGATCGCAAAAAATCATTCCTGCCACGACGACGTTCGTCGATATCGCAGGTCTCGTTGAGGGTGCGTCTAAGGGTGAGGGTCTCGGAAACCAGTTCCTGAGTCATATCCGCAGCTGCAATGCTATTTGCCAGGTTGTTCGTGCGTTTGACAACCCTGACGTTCTACGGAGCGACAGCTCAAAAGACCCAATGCACGATATCGATGTCGTCAGTACCGAGCTCGTGCTCGCTGATCTAGAGACAGTCGAAAAACGAGTTTCCAAAATCGCCAAAGAAGCCCGCGCCAACCCCAAACTCCAGATAGTCGCAGACACTGTACAGGCGGTCAAAGACCAGCTCGACAGCGGCGAACCAATCTGGAAAAACCCTGAACTACTGGAAGCGTACAATGAACACACCAGCGACCTCCAGCTTATGACGGTCAAACCGATACTGTATTTGTTCAACCTCGATGAAGATCAACTGAACAACGACGCAAAGAAGCAAGAACTTACTCAATTAGTAGCTCCGGCAAAAGTTGTATTCGTGTGTGCAAAACTTGAAGACGAACTGCGTGGACTGGATCCGTCCGACCAAAGCGAAATGCTCGAAAGCTACGGCCAAGACGAACCAGGACTCAACAAAGTTATTCATGCGGCGTACGACCTACTTGGACTGCAGAGCTACCTCACGGCTGGCGAGAAAGAGGTGCGTGCCTGGACTATCAAACAAGGCTCCACTGCCCCGCAAGCTGCAGGAGTCATTCACGGCGACTTCGAAAAAGGCTTCATCGCGGCTCAGATAATTGACTACGACGACCTGGTTGCTGCTGGTTCGGAGCAGGACGCTAAGGCTGCTGGCAACGTTAGAACCGAAGGCAAAGACTACGTCATGCAGCCAAACGACATCGTTGAGTTCCGGTTCAACAACTAGCAGCTCAGTTACAGTTACGATCGCTACTCAGAAAGCAGTATTGACTCAATCGTGCGAGCAAGCGATGCAATGTCGCTCGACGTATACGCACCGTCTGTGAAAACCGACACAATGATGCGGTCCCCGGCCGTACTCTCTACCACAGCTACATCGTGATATTCGTTTTGTTCACGAAAACCAACTTTGTTATACGTGGTCACTCGGTCGCTAAAACCGCTATTGAGCGCGTCCCGAAACACCTGCGTGCGAGCTGACTCTAGGTAAGCAGTCTGAGATTCAACGCTCAGACCGTCCCCACGGATAACCTGGGCGAATATTTTTGCTGTGTCTATCGAACTTGTGTTGATGTTCTCCATATCTGTGTTTTGAATACCGAGCAGTGTAAGCTGCTGATTCATATATGTCTGCCCGATTTCGACCCACATCTTCTCTGCGCATGGACTGTCAGACTCACGGATCATCAGGTCAAGACACTCTAAGCGCGTATGGCCATTTATATACTGTTCATCTGGGTCCACGACACCCGTATCGACCTGAATATAGCCAAAATACGCCACGTACAGTTTATATATACTCGCCCCGTTATACACTCGGTCTGGATCTGCTGACGCCACGATGGAGCCGTCAGGCAACATAACAGTAATACTCGCGCTACCACCCTGTTTAAGCGACCACGTATCCACCGCGTCCTGCAGTGCAGGGCCGTCAACGGTAAAGTCACCCTGCTGGTTCTGATTCTCAGTTTCTATCTCGGTTTCAGTGAGTGTGTCTGACGGACTATCGTTTTCCGTAGACTGCAGTTCAAGTACTTTGTCTGGCTGCACCGGCAGCACATACGGATCTGGCTCTGAATCAACCGAGCTCTGCCACCGCACAAGCCCCAAACTCACAAGGCCAATACTCAACGCCCCTCCAACTAATAACCACAGTATCCTCCGCACGGTCACTCCTGTCATATGCATATTCCTCAGATATATGAGTCTATTATACCACCGTATGCGTTGCGGCTTTACGAAGCAGCACTCTGCCACTTAACCGAGACGCTTTGGCACGTGTCACAAGCCGGTATTCCGCGCTATCGATGCGCGCAGAGTCACCTCGTGCTGCGAACACCTGCTCCTGAACGTATCCACAGAGAGCACGTAGCTTAGCGATGGACACTGATCGAATCTCAGTTTTAACGATGCCGCTCGTTATCGTTAAAGAGGAGCGTAATATCCCGTTTGAAAACTGTATGTCTGTTACCGCGTGATACCGGATATCTTCGAGGTTCAGGAACAGTAACTTTTTGTCGAGTATGATAAGCCGCTTATTTGTGGCGACAATAACAGCGCGGCCGCCCTGATAGGCCCCAAATACGCAGTGCAGTATCGTTTCATCTGCGTAGAGTACGTTGCTCAGCTCACGAACAGCAGCTCGTCTACTCAGACCAACTTTTGTGTTGATATCACGTAGTTGTTTATTGACAGTCGTATGCGTAACCATGATCAGACACCTCCAGTGTGATGCGATAACGATTTAATAGTATCTCTTTCTGAACAATGTATCTGTAAGATATGATACTAACAGCCTGTGATTTCCCTCACGCTTGCTTTTTTTGTGTGATATTGCAACAATATAAGCATGGATCTTGCACCACACAAGCTTAAGCTCGATGCATTTTTTCGCAGTCATACACGTCTTCAGTACAAAAAAGGCGAGACGATTATCCGGCCGGAAGACGAACCAAGCGGCGTATTTTTGATCGAATGGGGCTACGTCAAAGCCTACACAATTACGAAGTATGGCGAAGAAAATTTGCTCATAGCCCGTGGCGCCGGCTCAGTATTCCCGATGATATGGGCATTCACCGGCGAGCACCGCTCAGTGACATACGAAGCCATGGAAACAACGTCACTTTGGCGTGTTTCAAAATCTGATTACACGTCATTCCTACAAAAAAACCCTGAGATCTTCCCTGTTATCCTCGACAAAGCTATCGACGCGTACCACGACCACTCAAACAGGGTTATCACACTCTGCTACCGTACCGCACGTGAGCGTATTGTGTCATTTCTCCTCTACTGTACAAGGCGGTTTGGTATACAGAACGAGGATGGATCAATAACGATAGAAATCCCCTACAAACAATCCGACATCGCGAGTTCAGTAAACGCAACCCGTGAAACTACAAGTCGAGAGATCAACGGCCTCAAGAAAAAAGGCCTCGTAGCCTCAGAGGGTGGCCACATCATTATCCGTGACCGCGACGCGCTTGAAGCGATGCTTTAAGCCCCTAGCCTATCTATATTTCAACTTGTAGAAACGTTCGACGTTGCCTTTCGTACCCGCAACCTGGGAATCAGCTTTGGCAAGCACTACGAACCCATGTGTTTTGAGCCACGACTCGAAGTTTTTAAGGATCTGGCGCCGCATCGTACTGTTTTTTATAATGCCTTTGTTGATCTGGTGTTTTTCAGCTTCAAACTGTGGTTTACACATCATAATGAGCAGTGAGTTTTGAGATACGAGCTTTGAGATATGTGGGAGAACCATTCTAAGGGATATGAAACTGACATCCGCTACGACAATGTCTGGAGTCTCACGTATGGTAACAAGTTTTTTACAGCCATTCAGTGCTCGTTGCTCAGTAGTCTTCGCTCTTTTGTTGCGTACGCAACGTATGTCTGTCTTCTCATAGAGCTCGATGCGTGTGTCTGCTCGGAGCTTTGGGTGTAGTTGGTCTGTCCCGACATCAACAGCTACCACCTTCTTTGCTCCATGCTGCAATGCATAGTCCGTGAACCCCCCTGTACTACTTCCGACGTCTAGGACTATTGTATCCTGAAAATCTAGTGCAAACTGATCAGTGATTGATGCAAGCTTCAACGCGGCACGAGACACATACTGCTCGCCTTCGACATGCAGCTTGTCGGCTGGCTTAACGGACCAACTTGGTTTTTTGATAACCGACCCGTTGATGCGCACCAAGCCCAGTTTGATAAAGTTCTCAGCCTGAGAACGAGTAGTCACGAGATTGCGTGCCACGAGTTCTTTGTCGATCCGGTTTCTTACCATGACACTACTCCACTGATCGAGAGTTAAAAATGTTTTTTATTTCTTTCGTTCCCGGTAAGCGCCTGTTTCGGTGTCGACCGATATGACGTCGTCTTGTTTAATAAACGCGGGGACTTTGACGGCTATACCAGTTTCGAGTGTCGCGTCTTTCATGACATTGCTGGTCGTATCGCCTTTCACAACGTCTTCTGTATAGGTGACTTTCAGATACACGTTTTTAGCGATCTCGATACTCACAGCGTGACCGTCGAGCTTCATAGCTTTGACCGTGTCGCCTTCTTTCAGGTAGCCGGACTGTTCGGCAACGACATCTTGAGGTAACTCTATTTGCTCATAACTCTCGTTATCCATGAAATAGAACTTCGAGCCGTCGTTGTACAGATATTGCACGTTTGTATACGACAAATCGACGCTGTCGAGCTGTTCATTGCCTTTGAACGTTTTTTGCAATACTTTGCCGTCGCGTAGATGCTTAATCGTAACGTTGACGATTGAGCCTCCACGACCCATGACTTTTTGCGCGTACTCTACGACGCGGTACGGCTCTCCTTCGAACGCAAAAACCGTACCTTTACGTAAATCGGTTACCCCTAGTGCCATAGCTACTCCTTACCTGTTAGTACGTATATAACTAGTTGCTGCTCACGAATGGCAACAGTGCTAAGTGGCGGGCTCGCTTGATAGCTTTAGAAAGTTGTCGCTGCTTGCTCTCAGTGAGGCCAGTTTTACGTCGACTTTCGATTTGTCCGTACTGGTTTACGTAGCGCTGCAAGGTCTTGAAGTCCTTATAGTCAAAAAACGGTATGTCTGTTCTGTGTTTAAATATCTTAGCCATGTAGTTTCTCCTTATTTGCGCAAACTTTCGCCCAGAATGCGCGTCCATAAATTTCTTAAAAAGGGATGTCGTCGAGGTTTATTGGCTCATCGCCAATATCGTCAGATGTTTTCGAGGACGCTGCATTGTCCGACTTTTTAGCATCAGACTTGGATGGGGCTGGAGCAGCTTTTGCTGCTGGTGCGGCGTTATATGATCCGCCCGAACCGCCGCCAGTTTCTCCGCCGCCGACGAAGTTGAAATCTTCGACAACGACTTCGACTTTGCTGCGTTTCTGACCTTCTTGCTCCCAAGACCGTTGCTGCAAGCGGCCAGACACGAGTAGCGCGCGGCCTTTTTGCATATACTGGCTAATGATTTCGCCCGCTTTGCCCCACGCCGTACAGTCGATATAGTCGACGGCCTCTTGCTGCTCACCACTGGCGTTACGCCATGTACGGTTAATTGCCAGTGAAAAACTCGCTACGTTCTGTCCACCTGGTGTTGTTCGTAGCTCAGGATCCCTTGTGAGGTTCCCCATGAGTGTGACTTTGTTAAATCCTCGTGCCATCGTACGTTCTCCTGTCTTTCGCGTTCCGCGTCGTTTATATAGTTTGTACTTCTACATATAGTGCACGCACTATATGTTCGTCAAATTAATCTTCAGACGTAGTGTCTGTGTCTTCTTCGTTCTGCTTCGCAAGTCGTTTGTCGCGGTTAGCTTTCATTGCTTCTGCTTTAGCGATTTTCTTTAGGTCTGGCTTCGTGAGCAAGAACCTGATCACTTCGTCAGTGATGTTGAGCGCGTCGTTCACTTTGCGCACACCCTGACCTGGCAGTTCAAGTGTATAAAACACGTATACGGCATGCTCGTGTCCTGCGATTTGATACGCAAGTTTACGCTTGCCCCAGCTGTCGGTTTCTGTGATTTTACCGCCTGCTGTATCGACGAGTTTTTCGACTCGTTTTGAGGCTTTTTCTAGATCGATCTCTAGATCAGGGTGATAAAGCACCGCCAATTCGTATTGATCCATATGTCTCCTTTCTTTGGTTGCAGCTCGCGCGCCTAAAGTTGCCACGAGCTAAAGTTGTTATTACAGAGGTAATTATACCATCTGACACACACAAACACAAAAAAGTCTGCGCAACCACACCCTGTCTACACAACGACACTACATGTCGTCTATATCTCGTCGAGGGCGGCTTCTTCGTCGGCAGCTACTGCGCCTTCGGTAGAGCTGCCACCGAACACATCGTCCATCGACGTTATGAGCACGTCGCGCGGTTTAGAGCCATCTGCAGGACTAATAATCCCCTGCTCTTCCATCATGTCCATGATACGAGACGCCCGACCGTAACCGATGCGTAGTCGACGCTGCAGTAGACTTGTGCTTGCTTTGCGACTGTCGAGCACCACACGGACTGCATCTTCCCACATGTCATCGTCGGCATCTGAACCACCAGCATCAACAACGACGCCACCTTTGCCGTTCAGCTGCACAGGCTGGCTGACCACTTCATCATCGTACTGCGGCGGTCGCTGCATACGTAGGAAATCGTTGACCTTAACGGTTTCGTCGTCAGTAATGAACGCACCCTGGACACGCTTGGGTTTCGGCATATCCGAAGTCGAATACAGCATGTCACCCATACCGAGCAGCTTCTCTGCGCCAACACCGTCGATGATCGTTCGGCTGTCCACCTGACTCGCTACTGTGAACGCAATCCGAGCCGGCACGTTAGCTTTGATCAGTCCGGTTATGACGTCAACACTCGGACGCTGCGTTGCTAGTACTAGGTGTATGCCCGCTGCACGCGCTTTTTGGGCGATTCGCACGATCAACGCTTCGACATCACGCGCTGCCATCATCATCAGATCGGCTAGCTCGTCGATGACAATCACGATATATGGCATGGTTTCGTCTTTTTTGAGGTTGTTATACTCTGCGATGTTGCGTTTGTGACACTCGGCAAACGTCTTCAAGCGACGTTCCATTTCTGACACTGCCCACTTGAGTGCGCTTATACATTTTTCAGGATCTGTGATGACCGGGGTCAACAGGTGCGGGATGTCGTTATACGGCGTCAGCTCTACTTGTTTCGGGTCAACAAGGATGAGCTTCAAGTCAGATGGACTGTTGCGATACAGCATACTGGTCAATAGCGTATTAATCATGACTGATTTACCAGAACCGGTCTGCCCTGCAATAAGCAAGTGCGGCATTTTGTTCAGCGCACCGACAACTGGTTTACCACCGATATCTCGACCGATAGCAAACGACAGTGGATCCTGCATAGACTTCCATTCTTTGGTGTCTAGTACACCAGCCATACGCACAGTTGCTGCTTTGATGTTCGGTACTTCTACGCCGACGAGTCGTTTACCTGGGATTGGTGCTTCTATACGAATGCTCTGAGCAGCGAGCCCGAGAGATAGCTCTTTATCGAGTGCAGATATTTTACTCAGTTTGGTGCCTGATGGTGGTTTGAGCGTGAACTGTGTAACTCGTGGGCCGATGTTCGCGCCTTCCATGTCTACGTCGATATTGAAGTTCGCGAACGTGTCGTTGATAATGTCTGCGTTGCCGTTGACGTCGCCTGCATCAGCTTTGTCCTGTTTCTGTATGAGTAGATCCAGTCCCGGCTGCTGCCAGTTGGGGTCTGTGGCCTCTGTTAGTGCCTGATGGTCTTCAGTGGCGCTCAGCTTAGTAGCAGTGTTTTTAAGGCTGCTCCGAGCCGGTGTGGTATTGCGTTCGACTGGCACACCTTCATTAAGCTTGAGGCCGGCACTCGCATCTGCTTTCTTTTTTAGCGCACTCAGGTCAGTATCCCCATCTTCGAGTTCGTCGTCAGAACGTTCTGGACGGCGGAACGGCTTGAGGAGTGCACTCAGTGGCCAACTAAACGTCCAGAAGAGCGCCAGTACACTGAGCACGACAAACATAACAACGGCCGGGAATTTATCCAAAGCAGCGAGCACAAGCCCACCGATCAGGTCGCCAACTGCGCCGCCTTTGCCGTCCACCCATGAAGACGCTGGTGTAGGCTTGTTCGCGAAAAACACATGCGACAGCGCTGCCACCACGAGTAGTACACTCGTCATGCTCACGACATGTTTGGTCGGTAGGTCGTGATCCTCGGCTTTGAGCTTATGCACACCCCAATATACGAGTGCAACAGGAACTATATACGCAGCGATGCCGAGTGCCTTATACAGCAGGTCAAAAAGCCCTGTCGGCAATGCACCTCCAGCGCCAAATCCCCCCATGAGCACAAACACGGCCAGCACTATCATGAACACAGCGCCTGCTTGGCGCACGAACATATTAGGCCCAGTTGCTACCGCTGTTTTTTTCTTGGTTGTGCGCTTTTTAGATCGTGATTTTTTCTTTTTTGCCACGTACGTACCCTCGTTTGCTGGCTTTTAGTATATCAGTTGGCATCAATCATTCTAGAATGTGGACGAGCCAGTCAATGTTGTCATTATAACAATAAGCATTAGCATTTGTCAAGCACAAGCCCACTCATTCCACCCAGGATTGAACGTCCAAGGTTTTTATTCGCTCCAATACACAAACCCAGCGTAAAGTATGAGCAAGTAAACACTCAGCAAGAATGTGATACCGTACGCTTCTAGGTGCTGAGATGGGGATACAATTATGTCGGTAAAACTGCCGATAACGTCGGAGCTACGGTAAATTGCATCCCAGCTATTCCAGCGTAAAAACCGTCCGACATATATGCCAAAACTACTACCGAACAACAACACGCCAACAATTACAGTTGCTCGTTTACGACCAAAACGACTAACACATACACGATGAGCTGCACGTACCGCATGTAATCCCACTAGTGTACCGACCACCCAGAGCAGTAGCAGTGCAACGATATCTATATTTACTGCAAGCGCCTGCTCAACTGTCAAGTCGGACATTTTGGTATCACGACCTATATAGCTACCGTTGATCCGAGCAATATGATAAAAGTTAGTCACCAAGTAAAAGCTGTTGGGCAATACAACCAGCCACGCAAAAAACGCTAACACCTGCTGCCACCACTGACGCTGCGTGCGTACCGCATATACTAATAGCACTGTCAGCGGTACACTCAACCAAGCCAAAAAAACGTCCCACATCAATGACAGGTACCCAATATGTTCAGTAAGCACAAATTTAAGCCCAACATACGCCACGCCAGATAAGGTCAAAAGTAGCAGGACCCGCAAGCGACGTTGCGGCAATACATCCTGCGCTGCTTTACGTAATTCGCCCCTCACTTCGTCTAACCTCAGTCAACTCTTGGGTCGTGGCCGAGGAGCTGCTGGCGCATATTTGCGAACCGTTCTTGCTGTTCCTGTGCGATCTGCTCAGGAGACTTCGGCTCTGGCTGCTTCTTGTCTGGGCGTCCGCCCTGCTGGTCGTCTTTCTTCTGAGGGCCCTTGCCACCGCCGCCACGAGAGTTGATCAGGTTCACAACCGGTATAACGATCGGGCTACGCTGCGTCTGTTCGTAGAGGAAATGCGTCACGTAATCTTTGATTTCGACTTTAAACCGGTCGAGGTCTACGCGTTTGTAACGTTGCAGGACAGCTCGCTTCAGTTCGCTTCTGAACAAGTTCATGAGCTCTTCGTTATCACGCATGTATATGAACCCACGACTGATGATGTCTGGGCTGGTAAGCAGCTGGCCAGACTTTTTATCGAGTGTCAGGATCACAACAACAAGCCCGTCTTCACTCATGATCAGCCGGTCTTTCACGACAACTCCACTCACAGTGGCACCCGTCTGGTCGACAAGCACCGTACCGACAGGTACTTCACCTGTTGTTTTCATGGTTGAGTCGGTAAATTCGATAATTTCGCCGTTGTCGATCGTTTTGATATTGGCTTTCGGGAAGCCTCGTTTGAGTGCTTCACGGTTGTGATAGATCTGGGACGTGTACGAACCATAGATCGGGATGAGGAATTTTGGCTGCATGTATTCGATCATGTCCATGTAGTCGTCGAGCGAACAGTGGCCAGACACGTGCAGTGGTCCGCAGCCGTCGGCTTCTCGTGTCTGGTGACGGTATACGTGTACGCCTTTACGGTTCATTTCGTCTACCATGAACTCGATTTTTTTGTCGTTACCAGTACCCGGGATCGGCGTACTCGACAGAATTACTGAGTCGTCAGCTTTGAGTTTGATGTTTTTATGATCACCACTCGACATACGCTGCAAGGCAGAGTTAGGTTCGCCTTGTGATCCCGTACAGATAATAACGATCTCGTCGTCTTTCATGTTTGGCACGCTGGCTATTGGCACAAACGTTCCTTTCGGGATACGAATCATACCGAGTTTAATCGCGACTTCCAGTGTGCTCATCATGCTGCGACCGTCCATGGCGATTTTACGTCCATGGGTGGTTGCTGCGTTCACAAGCATCTGAATACGGTTAATGTTACTTGAAAACAGCGCCACAAACACACGTCCGCGCGCCTGCTCAAACAGGTCAATAAACGTCTGTTCGATAGACTGCTCTGTCGGAGTACGTCCTGGTTTGTAGGCCGTCAAACATTCGTTCAACAGTACCAGTACACCCTCTTTGCCGATCTCTTTGAACCGTTCGATGTCAGATATTTCGTGGTCATGTGGGTTCGGGTCAAGTTTGTAGTCCCCTGTACAGACGATACGTCCAACAGGTGTATCGAGCACAACGACACAGCTACCTGGGATCGAGTGTGTCACACGCACGAGCTCAACGAAAAACTGACCTATTTTGAGTTTTTCGTGCGTCGTTTCGTTCATCACGACTGTCTCTAGTTTGAACCCATTTGGCATCGGCAGACCAAAGTTATTGAAAAACTTCTCTACCATACCAATTGTGAAATTAGAGCCGTAGATCGGTGCCGGATACTTCGGTACGATATGAGGCAACCCTCCGATGTGGTCGAGGTGTCCATGCGTGATGATGTATGCCTTGAGTTTGTGTTTAATCTGCTCGAGATAGCTCGTATCGCACACGCCGTAGTTGATACCTGGCAAATCAACACCAAGGTCGTTACCGCAGTCTATGATCACTGCCTCATCTTTGTACTCGACAACGATCATGTTTTTGGACCCACCATCGTCCATACCACCGAGTGCCATGATGCGGAGGTTCGGACTTTTTTTGATCACATTTGCTCGTTTTTTATCCCGGTCCCCTGGCTGGTCAAGGTATTGTTCGATGATTTTGTTCGCATCATCGTGGTTGCGTCGCTGTGCACGCATGGCTTCGCCACGTGACGTACTGCGAGCCTGCACGGTTGTTTTTGGACGCGGTTTGCTTGGCTTAAGTGGGTCGGTTTTTGCCGTGTTTTTACGAGGGTTTTTACCCTGCGACTGCTTCCGGCCCTGTCCGCCACCCTGGTTAGATCCCCGAGACGGCGCATTGCGCGTTGGTTTGTTTTGTTCGTTTGGTTTACGTTGTTTATTCATGATACTTATTTAACTTTCTTGACTGTTCGTCTGATTTGTATGGGTGGTTCGGGTGGTTACTGTTTCCTGTGAGCGATAATTCATAATGATTGCAGTCGTGAACCGTACCGTGGCATATACTGCGACAATCGTCGCACCGTAGGCCCACATGCTTCCTGAATCAATAGCCCACGACGCAGCAGCGTACGCCGCCACTGGAGCGATGAGCGCGTACAGTACGCGTCGTGCAGTCGTGTGTTGTTGTGGCAGCTCACCCTGTGCCATACTTCATATCCTTTGGTTATATTATTGGTCTACTGATTCAGTTCGCGTGCGGCAGCTTTCATGCTGAGCTGTAGACGGCCGCGATCATCGATCGCTACAAGTTTGACTGTCACTGTGTCACCTTCGCTGACAACATCACTTGGTTTACCGACTCGTTCCTCGGACATCTCACTGACATGTACAAGACCGTCTTTGCCAGGCATGATCTGCACAAACGCACCGAAGTCCATAACGCTCACCACCGGCTTGTCTTTATAGATGGCACCAACTTCTGGTTCAGCTGTAATGTCGTTGATCATCTGTTTTGCGAGATCTATTTTTTCTTTGTCCGGGCTGGCTATCATCACGGTACCGTCATCTTTGATGTCGATTTCAGTGCCTGATTCTGCAGTAATGTGCTGTATCGTTTCGCCACCTTTGCCGATGATCTCGCGGATTTTGTCTGGGTTGATTTTGATTGATTCGACACGCGGTGCGTATGGGCTCATTTCACCCGGTTCGCTAATAACGTCAGTCATATGCTGCAGTATCTCTGCACGGCCTGTTTTACCCTGGCTCAATGCCTGTGCCAAGATTTCTGTTGGAAGACCGTGCACTTTCATGTCCATCTGTAGCGCCGTGATACCTTCGCTTGTACCGGTCACCTTGAAGTCCATGTCGCCAGCGAAATCTTCGGCGTCAGCGATATCACTCAGGATATACGGCGTATCGCCGTCGAGCATAAGACCCATCGCGATACCTGAAACGAGGCGCTTCAATGGTACACCAGCGTCAAGTAGCGCGAGACAGCTTGAACATGTTGCCGCCATAGACGTTGATCCGTTCTGGCTCATAATTTCAGTGACACTCCGTACGGCGTACGGAAAGTCTGCTTCATCAGGAAACACTGGCAAAATTGCCCGCTCAGCGAGGTAGCCATGACCGATCTCACGACGCCCAGGACCCATCAACCGTTTCACTTCTCCGACTGTCCAGCCAGGTGCATTATAGTGGTGCATGTACCGTCGCTCTGTGTCGCGCTCCATTGTGTCTACGATCTGTGCGTAGCTCAGAGGCGCAAGTGTAACAATGTTCATAGCTTGTGTTACGCCGCGCGTAAATATGCTTGATCCGTGTGCCCGTGGTAAAAACCCAATGTCACTCGAAAGCGGGCGAATTTCGGTCATTGCACGGCCGTCTGGTCGTACATTGTCAGTGACAATACCTTCGCGTGCATCTGCGTGCACAGCCAGCTGGAATGCTTCTGCGTAGTCGTTTTTTACGTCTGCGTACTCTTCGCCGACCTGCGCTTCAAAATGCGCATGCATCTCTGAGCGGATATCGTCGATCATGGCGTTACGTTCTGGGTAGTCTTTACGGAGTTTTGCACCAAGTTTGCCTGCGCACCATGCGGTAACTGCGTCAGAAATACTCTGTTCAGGCTTTGTCAGTTCGTATTCCTGCGGTGTCACGCCAACCATATCAACGAGCTCCTGCTGGAGTGCAATTGCTGGCTGCATCGCTTCTTGTGCCCATTCGATAGCAGCGATAACCTGCTCTTCTGATACTTCGCGTGCGGCTGCTTCAACCATCATCACACCGTTTTTTGTACCAGCTACTACGAGGTCGAGCTTGCTCTGCTCGTACTCATCGATACTCATAAACGCTTTGTGCTCACCTGATTCTGTCAGCCCGACTCGTAGGCCAGCAACAGGACCTTCGAACGGTGCGCCTGTCAGGCTGAGTGCTGCAGATATGGCAATCATCGACACCATGTCTGGGCGCATCGTAGGATCCATACTGAGTACGCTAGCTATACCCTGGACAGCATATCGGTAGCCTTTCGGCCACAATGGGCGGATAGGTCGATCAATAATACGTCCAATCAAAATCGC
>CALLJT010000079.1 GCA_938050265.1 Candidatus Saccharimonadia bacterium | reverse complement strand
TCATAGACTGCACAGAGGAACCGCTCGTGAGTAGTGACTTTATCGGTAACGCACATAGTGGCACCGTAGACTTACCTCTCACAAAAGTTGTAGATGGAAACCTCGCTAAAGTAGTCGTATGGTACGACAACGAGTGGGGCTATTCAAACCGACTTGCTGAGCTGGTATCAGACATAGGCAGCGGACTGCACTCGTCGTAGCTACGCGGCGACATGGGGTTAACTAACGGGATTGCGAGTACATGAAGATATATATCGGGGCCGACCATAACGGGTACAGACTGAAAGAACAAATCGAACAATACCTAATCGACAGAGGCTTTGACGTCGACGACAAAGGCGACGACACACTCAATCCAGACGACGATTTCCCACTATTTGCATCAAAAGTCGTGCATGCCATGCAGTCAAGTGAATCGAGCACGCCTCGGGGTATCTTGGTCTGTGGGAGCGGCCAGGGTATGCTGATCGCCGCTAATCGGTTTAAAGGCATACGGGCAGGTCTCGGCTGGAGCGTCATGGCAGCTCGATCAATCCGCAACGATGAAGATAGCAATGTTCTCGCACTGCCTGCGGAGATATTGGAAGACGGTGATCGCTGGAAAGACATCATAGACACATGGATAGCAACGCCGTTCGCTAACGCGACGCGCTACAAAAGGCGCAACGCACTACTCGACGAAATCGCCCACTAACAGTAGTTTGAATCCCGCCTCGTGCGTGGCCGCATAGACACAAGAGATAACTAGATAGGTTTGAGGGGGCGAGATTTTACGGGCTGAGGGGTTGTTTGATACATTAGAGGTATGGCAGTTATTACACCGACTATTACTACCGCGGACGTCCACGAATATAGGGACCAGATGGGTCGTATTGAAGGCTTCGCTGACGGAGTGCATGTTGACTTTGCGGATGGTAATTTTGCCCCTACGCAGCTACTTGGACTGGACGAGTCCTGGCGTAGTGAGCACGTCATCACCCACGTACACGTTATGTTTCAGGACCCACTGCCTCATGTTGCTGAGCTGGTGTCGTTTGAGCCAGACCTGGTAATTGTACATGCGGAATCTGACAATGTGCGTCGTAGCCTGGAGCAGCTGCGAGAAGCAGGGGTGCGTACTGGCGTGGCCCTGCTTCCAGAGACAGAACTTCAGGAACTGCAGGATTTAGATCTGGGCGATTTGTTTGACCACGTATTGGTTTTTGCGGGACACTTAGGCCATCAAGGAGGCACAGCCGACCTGCAGCAGCTGGACAAAGTACGTGCACTACGGGCAAACTACCCGGATGTCGAGATTGGCTGGGACGGCGGTGTCAGTATAGAAAACGTGCAGGAGATCGCTGCTGCAGGTGTCGATGTATTGAACGTTGGCGGTGCGATTAAAAATGCCGATGATCCAGAAAAAGCTTACGATACGTTAGTATCTTTGTTATCATAAGCACTATGACAGCCACAGAAGGTAAAACTAAAAAATTTCAAACACCACGCAGCTTCACAGATAAAAAGCTCAGTTTGCAGAAACTCGAACTGAAAGCCAACGACATCCGGCAAGATATCATCAAAAGCCTGGAAGCCGCAGGCAGCGGCCATAGTGCAGGTCCCCTCGGCCTGGCAGATATATTCACAGCGCTGTATTTTGACATACTCAAACACGACCCGAAACATCCAGACTGGGACGACCGCGACATACTACTACTCAGTAATGGCCACTGCGTGCCGGTGCAGTACACTGCGATGGCGCATGCAGGGTACCTGCCGAAAAAAGAACTCCTGACGCTTAGGTCGTACAAAAGCCGCCTGCAAGGCCACCCGGAGCGTCATGCACTGCCTGGACTCGAAAACACCAGTGGGCCTCTCGGTAGTGGACTGAGTCAGGGCGCTGGCATGGCACTGACAATGCGTATGAACAAGCAGTCCCACCGCTGGGTCTACGTTGTCATGGGCGACGGCGAGCTTAACGAAGGCAATATCTGGGAAGCTGCCATGTTTGCGAATAAGTACAAACTGCATAATCTGATAGGCATAGTTGACCGTAACAATATCCAGATTGACGGTACGACCGAACACGTCATGCCGCTAGAAGACTTGCGCGCCAAGTGGGAGTCGTTTGGTTGGCATGTAGTCGACGTAGACGGCAACAACATAGAAGCCGTTATCGACGCATGTTCTATGGCGCGCGCGATCGTTGAAAAACCAACAGTGCTTATCGCACACACGATCCCTGGCAAAGGTGTCGACTACATGGAGTTTGACCATCATTGGCATGGTATGCCTGTAGGAATTGCTGATGTTGCCGGAGCACCACCGAAAAACCAGCAAGCACGCGAAGCACTACATGACCTGCGAAGCCTCAGGGGAAAGATCACGGGTGACCATGAGTAATCTACATCTACTGGATACGAAAGACTGGGGGCTTGAGCCCATACGCAAAGGCTTCGGACGAGGGCTTGCTGATGCAGGCGCAAAAAACGAGCAGATAGTAGCGTTGTGCGCGGATCTCACGAGTTCAACGCAGATTTCACTGTTTGCTGAGCAGTTCCCTGAGCGATTTGTCGAAGTCGGTATCGCGGAGCAGAACCTGGTGACAGTCGCGAGTGGTATGGCGGCGATGGGCAAGATACCATTCACTGCAAGCTATGCCGCGTTCAGTCCTGGACGTAACTGGGAACAAATCAAGACAACCGTCGCACTCAACAATCAGAACGTCAAAATAATAGGCGCTCACGCCGGTCTATACACTGGCCCAGACGGAGCAACGCACCAGATGCTCGAAGACGTAGCCATTATGCGTGTCATGCCAAACATGGTCGTCATCGTACCTGGTGACAGCCTAGAAGCGTACAAGGCCACACTAGCGATCGCCAACGATCCACGACCGACATATCTCCGACTTGCACGAGACAAATCACCGATCATGACCACTGACCAAACGCCGTTTGAGATAGGCAAAGCTTACATTTATACACCGGGTCACGATCTCACTATTATTGCGAACGGCACCGTGACGTCTCTCGCTGTGCAAGCTGCAGAATCATTGTTCAAAGACGCTATAGATGCAGAAGTAATACATAGCCCGACTGTAAAGCCGCTCGACGAAGAGACGATCTATAAGAGCGTCAAAAAAACACGGGCAGTCGTTGTTGTCGAAGAAGCGCAGCGTGCTGGCGGACTCGGTGGTGCGGTTTCTGAGTTTTTGTCAGAGAACCTGCCTGTGCCAGTTGTCCGGGTTGGGGTACGTGACCAGTATGGCCAGTCGGGTACACCAGAGCAGTTGATTCACCATTATGGCCTCAGCAAACATCACATCATGATGGCTGCCCATCACGCTGTAGACATGAAGAAGTAGATCCATTCAGAGTTTCTGTTAGTGCGCAGTACGAGTGAAAGCTGTGGTTTGGAGGTTCGAGCATAAGCGGTTACAATAGATTCCAAGAGTCATGAAATAGGCGTATGAAATAAGGGGGCTATGTGCCATTAACGTTAGAACAGATTAGAGAAAACTGCGCGGATGCGCGTGCACTCATGAAGCGAGCTCATGCAGAGAAGTTTGCTGTCGGAGCGTTTAATCTCGACAACCAGGAAACGCTCATAGCCGTGAGTCGTGCTGCTCAAAAAACAAATTCTCCGGTATTGGTAGAGGTGAGCGGCGGCGAAGTAAAGGCCATGGGCATAGATAACGTCCGAGATATGGTCGAAAACTACAAAGATCATTATGGTATCGAAATGTACATCAACCTGGACCACTCCCCGACGGTTGAAGATGCGATACGTGGGATCGAAGCAGGCTATGAATTTATCCATATCGACATCAGCCACGGCAAACATGATGCTACTCCAGAAGAAATTATCGAAGGTACCCGGGCTATTGTCCAGCATGCCAAGCTGACCGGTGCTATCGTCGAAAGCGAGCCACATTATTTCAGTGGTGGGTCAAACGTCCACACTGAAGAAATAGATTATGAAGAGATTAAGAAGTCGTTCAGTACGCCTGAAGGCGCTCGATCTTTCGTAGAAGCAACGGGCATAGACACGTTCGCAGCGGCAATTGGCAATCTGCATGGTAGCTATCCAACGCCAAAAATACTGGATCTTGAACTATTACAGCAGGTACGCAGCGCCATCGACTGCAACATTAGCCTGCACGGAGGAAGCGGTACGCCGGGGCATTATTTCGAAGAAGCCGCAAAGATAGGTGTACAGAAAGTCAACATCAATAGCGACATGCGTAAAGCCTACCGTACGACACTTGAGCGAGTGCTGGAGGAAAACAAAACGCAATATGCTGTTGTGAAACTCATGGACGAGGTGATCGCTGCCGTACAGGCAGTCGTAGAATCGAAAATCGCGCTGTTCAACAGTGCTGGTAAGGCAAAAGTATAAACTATGACAAAGGAAATCGTATGAGCTCAAAAGCGAATAAGAAACTAGACGTACTGTGTGTCGGTGACGTCGTCACAGATGCATTTATAAATTTGATAGAAAAATATGAGTTTGTAGATCAGGATCCGGACAAGGGACCTATCCTGAATATCCCGCTGGGCACTAAATTACCGTACGACCATGCAGAAGTCATAGAAGGCGTCGGTAACGCACCGAACGCCAGTGTGTCGTTTGCAAGGCTTGGGCTGAATAGCGGCCTGGTATCCAACGTCGGTGGTGATGACTGGGGTAAAGACATCATCCGTGCGCTGAAGAAAAATGGCGTCGACACGCGGTTCGTGCATGAAAACCCAGGAAAAGTCAGTAACTACCACTATGTACTGTGGTATGCAGAAGAACGAACAATATTTATTAAACACGAAGCCTACGATTATGCGTGGCCACAATTCCGGAAAACCGACTTGCCACGCTGGGTATACTTTAGCTCGATAGCTGAAAACGCACTGCCGTACCACGACGACATATCCGACTGGCTCGACGAAAACCCAGAAGTGCAGCTGGCGTATCAGCCGGGTACGTTCCAGATGCAGCAGAAGCTAGACGACCGTATGCGTCGACTCTACGCCCGTGCGAGCGTTGTGGCGCTGAACCGCGAAGAGGCAACAGACGTGTTCAGTGCTAACCATGAAGACGTCCATGACCAACTTAACAAGATGCACGAAGTCGGTATAAAAGTCGCACTCGTCACTGACGGGCCAAACGGTGCGTATGCATCTGACGGCAACAAGCGCTGGTGGATGCCGCTCTACCCAGATCCAGCACCACCGCTTGAGAGAACTGGTGCAGGCGACGCGTTTGCATCGACGTTTACCGCCGCTCTTATGAAGGGCGCAGATGTACCGAGTGCACTCCTATGGGCACCGATCAATTCTATGAATGTCGTGCAGCATGTTGGTGCACAGGAAGGCCTCCTCAGCGAAGAGCAGCTGGACTACTATCTGCGCAACGCGCCTTCAAACTACCATCCTAAAGAGATGTAACTGTAAGATTGGGTTATTTGCACAATGTCTAAGCTACTCGTGTCGCTGCTCGGAGTGAATCAGGACAAGTTCGGAGACTATATAGAGAGCCTGGAGTCAGTTGCTCTTCGGCCCGGTATTGATGTGCGTCTGGCTGCCGATGTAGTGTCGAGCTCTCGCAACCGGATTACGCAGCTTGGGCTCAATGTGGAGACCACATCTGCGCGACACGTCTATGATGCGTTGTTGGCTCGGTTGGCTGAGGACGATGTTAAAATAACCACAAAACTGGGCATATACACGAGTAACGTGGAACAAGCTGCTGTCAAAATAGCAGCACAAGCGGATGAGCTGAGCGGCCAAGACCACTGTATGGCGATCATGCCATCTGGCATTAAACGGCTACTTAAAGCAGTGCCCCCGAAGCGTACACTACGACTACTGAAGTACCGATCGATCGACTCGGTAGTCAAACGCTACGATGCGCGAGTACTCTACGCGCTGGCGTGTGCAGTCGAAAACGAGTCATGGAGGACGCAAATTGTTGCTAAGATGCGCCGGCTGGAAGCTAAACACATCCAGTGGCAGTCGGTACACGTGCTAACCATGCCTGTTGAATGGTATCGCAAGGCTGTCAGGCAGCTTGCTAGTTCTGGTGTGGCGCTCACGAACAATGAAACAGGCGTCGTGTGCGTACTACCTGTGGTTGACGTGAATCAGCGCGGGTCAACACTACTCAGTCTTGGTTTGGTGTTGCAGGCAGCAACGCACATCAGTACACAATCCATCCCATACAGGGCCCGGTCACTTGCGGACGGGTTCAATAACTCTGTGGTGCGGATATCGAGCGGCGAAGTGCACGTTATCGATACCGTGTATTCGATGCAGCCTACGTGGCGAGTCGTGCACGAGCTGATAGGCGATGGGCATGTAGCGACCGCCGCTGATGTGTTTGCGTATGACTCGTTTGACTTGTACTGGGAAAGCACGGAGTCTAAGCTCGCTGCTATTGATGAAACCATGGATTTCTGGGTCGGTGGTCATTTCGTTGGTGTGAAAACTGACCAGTTACCGGTGTCGATGCACGTGCTAGACGTAGCACTATGTCTGGCTGCGCGCCTGCGGTATGAAGACAGGCTGGCAGACCACTGCGTTGCGTCACTGTGGAACGAGCTGCATATCCGCTATCTCAAAGAAGACGTGCTCGCACGGTCACTCGCACAGCAGCTTTCTGAGTATTCTTCGGCCGTGGTATTATAGGCATAAGCAGGTTATCACTAAACAACGAGTAGACGAGGACAAGTATGAATTTTTCAATTTGCGTATCTGGAGCAGCGGCAGGTGAGTCAGTAGACAGTAGCTGTGGTTTAGCGTACGAACTGGGCGTGGAGATCGCTAAATCTGGTAACGTACTGACCACCGGAGCGACTGTCGGATTGCCGCTGTATGCAGCGAAGGGCACTAAAGATGCCGGAGGCATGAGCATTGGGTTTAGCCCTGCTGCTAGTCTGCGTGCGCATACTAAGAAATATCGACTGCCGGTTGGGTTTTTTGACTACATTAACTATACCGGTATGCACTATATAGGTCGGGATATTCACCTTGTGCTGAGCAGCGACGCGGTTATAACAGTAGGTGGACGTATGGGCTCACTGCATGAATTCACGACAGCGCTTGAGGCTCACATGCCGTGTGGTGTGCTGCTTGGTTCAGGTGGTCTGGCGGACGTCATTCCTGAGCTGCTCGAGAAACTTGAAGAGCCGTCTGGCAGCCGTGTGTTTTTTGACACTGACCCGGTTAAACTCGTTCAAAAAATAGTATCAGTGCTCGAAGAAGAAACCAGCGACATCAAACTTGATGAGCTCAAAGAACAATGGATGGTCAAAGCCAGTGTCTGCGAACCTCTCGCTGGCAAACACGGCTTCACATCGAGCGACCAAGCACACACCTCAAAACGCGCCGGGTAACTATCGACTTACGGTAATGGGCCATGCAATGCTAATTCGATGGCCAAGCCTTGCGGACTATCAACGACGACTTCATTGGTGTATCTGTTTATCGCGTTTGTTCCAACTACTATGATTCCGCGCTTTCTAGCCGTGTAAGGAAATTCCTCGCAGAAGTTATTAGTGGCTTTCATGAACGCATCGATATGGGTAACAGCTTCGATGGGGGAGCCAGGTTTGTCATGTTGGTATTGCCAGTCTTCTTCTTTTATGGGCCGGCGGCTTCCGTTTGGTTCAGTAGCATTTGCATGAGTAACAATTGTAGATTCTGAAGAATTAAATTGTATTCGAGGGGCCTCGATGAGCGTACGTTTACCGTTGCCCTCATTCGGCTCCGATACTCTACCAGGCTGGTATGAGACACTCGCATCACTTAGAAATGTGACGGCAGCACCATCGCCTGAGTTTGTGAGCTGTAGGACCGGCTGTCCGTTCACTGCCTTTTCGAGCCTATTGGCGTTGCTCTCGAGATCGCTGAGCTGATCAGGGAAATGTTGGCTTTTACGTTGGAGGTGCTCAGCGGTGAGTCCTTGCAGTCTTAGTCTGTGGACGTGTTGAGACGCAACGAGCCCCCCCAGGGTTCGCTCACGTGTAGTCGCATTACTTTCTGCTATTTTGTTGATGATGCCGAGCATGTCGACCCCAATAAAACGTCCTGCTATTTCACGGTAAGACGCGTGATCAACAAACGATAGCTCGGAATCCCAGCTGTATCCACCTGCACAGCTCGTAGCGTCAGTGACATCTTTCGCGTTACGTTCATCTGTTACGAGACTGTCTAGCTGTGTTTGTAAATTTTCAAATGTTTCTGTAAATGGTGACTTGACTGTCGTATGTTCTGTCGGTGACGCCAAAGATAAACTCCTCGTTCAATATCAATATATAATAACATATTACTGAGTATAGTCCATTGCAGTGCAGGCAGGTTCAATCTCTTGGGTTGGGTGTGGATAAGTTTGGTTGCGGGTGCTTGGTACAATGGGTGTATGAAAGTGAGCAACCAAACGTTTAGGCTACAGAGTGACTACAAACCGACTGGTGACCAGCCGAAGGCTATTGAACAGTTGGTGGCTGGGGTGAATTCGGGTATCAAAGAGCAGGTGCTACTAGGGGTAACGGGAAGCGGTAAGACGTTTACCATGAGTAACGTGATCGCACAGACACAGAAACCAACACTGGTGCTGTGTCACAACAAAACACTCGCAGCGCAGCTGTATGAAGAGTTTAAAAACTTTTTCCCGGACAACGCGGTGCATTATTTCGTCAGCTATTTTGACTACTACCAGCCAGAGGCGTATGTGCCTCGTTCGGACACGTTCATCGAAAAAGACAGCGACATCAACGAAGAAATAGACCGCCTGCGGCACGCAGCTACGGATGCGCTGCTGTCACGCAACGACGTGATCATCATCGCTAGCGTCAGCTGCATCTACGGTATCGGTAGCCCAAGTGACTACGCTGACCTGTCAATAACGCTCACGAACGGAGAGCGAAAAGTACGCGACAAGTTCATTCGCCAGCTGACAGACATCCAGTACCAGCGCAATGACATCGATTTCGCCCGCGGGACGTTCCGAGTGCGTGGTGACGTGATAGATATATTTCCTGCCAGCGAAGAAGTCGCGTACCGTGTGGAGTTTTTTGGTGATGAGATCGACGGTATTACGCAGATGAACGCATTGACTGGTGAGGTACTCGGTAAACCTGACTCTGTGACGATATTTCCGAGTAGCCACTACGTGACCCCACAGCAAAAACTCAAAGGTGCGCTCGTTAAGATTCAAGACGAGCTACAGCAGCGATTGGCGCAGTTTGAGTCCGAAGGCAAGCTACTCGAAGCACAGCGACTGGCGCAACGTACGAAGTTTGACCTGGAGATGCTGGAGCAGACTGGGTTTGTCAAAGGTATAGAAAACTACAGTCGCTATCTCACCGACCGCGAGGAGGGCGAGCAGCCAGCAACACTTCTGGATTACTACCCTGATGATTTCCTGCTTTTGATTGATGAGTCTCATATGACGATGCCGCAGCTACGTGGTATGTATAACGGCGATCGAGCGCGTAAAGAGGTGTTGGTTGATTATGGATTTCGCCTGCCGAGCGCGCTTGACAACAGGCCGCTCAAGTTCACGGAGTTCCAGAGGCACGTCAACCAGGTTGTATACGTGAGCGCAACACCATCAGAGTACGAGCTGTCGCGCAGTCCATCACCCGCGCAGCAAATTATACGTCCAACTGGACTGCTCGACCCTAAAGTCGAAATCCGACCGATTGAGCACCAGGTTGATGATCTGATCGCTGAAATACGCGCAACGATCGCCAAGCAGCAACGGGTGCTAGTGACGACACTGACGAAACGCATGTCTGAAGACCTGACAGACTACCTCAAGGAGCTGGATATTAAAGTCGCGTACCTGCATAGCGACGTTGACACTCTCGATAGGACAGATATCTTGCGTGATTTGCGCATGGGTATCTACGATGTGTTGATCGGTATTAACTTGCTGCGAGAAGGGCTTGACCTCCCGGAAGTGACTCTTGTCGCGATACTCGATGCGGACAAAGAAGGCTTCCTGCGTAGTGAAACGGCATTAGTGCAGACTATCGGTAGAGCCGCTCGTCATCAAGAAGGCCGAGTGATCATGTATGCAGACGTGATGACTAAAAGTATAACAGCAGCACTCTCAGAGACAAATCGTCGCCGTGACATTCAGGCAGCCCACAATAAACAGCACGGCATCACCCCGGCAACTGTCGCCAAAGCTATGAGCAAAGGCATCGAACGCGTCAAGCCACAAGACCAGTCAACTGCTAAAAAGCTTGGCATCAACCTGAAGAAAATACCAAAAGACGAACACAACAACCTGATCATAGATCTCGAACGTCAGATGAAACTTGCCAGCGCCAATCTCGAATTCGAAAAAGCCGCCGAACTCCGCGACCTTATACAGGAGGTTAAAGAGGCGTAGATTGAGGTTCTTTGGTTACGATTCTAGAGAACATGTCTACGAGGAGCGTAGTGTCCATCTGCTCAGCAGCTATCTTGCAGGCAGTGTCGTTTTCTGCTGCCTCTATGCCATCCCAGTTTATCCAGTAGCCTGCGTCGCTTGCAACTCTACTCCAGAATAGTCGTTGCGTTCGACCATTGCCTTCGCGAAATGGATGTATATAGTTCAGTTGATCATAGAAAGACGCCAGCTTGGTCACGAACACTTCTCGGTCTTGGTAACGTAGGTAGTTTTCTTTTGACAGTTCGTTGAAGACATAGGAGCTTGCAAGCTCGATCATGCCGTGTGGGAGAAAAAACTCCGAGTTAATTTCATTTCTGCGAATGTCAACGCTGCGGGTTTGTCCCGCCCAGTCGTACACTTGTTGAAACAGCTGCCGATGGATCATGCAGACTTCTATGAGATCGTTGGTTCTCAGTATCGAATCAGCGTGTATCTCGATCTCATTAGCAAACACCATCTGTGCTTCAAGTAGACGTAGCTCCTCGGACGTGGAAGCTTTCAGTAAGTTGCGCAGGATGCCTAGTGAAGTGTCGATGTAGGGATCGTTAGGCTTCATCGAGTAAGGTGCCATAGCGGGCACGGATTTTTTTGGCAGCGTCCTGGGCAGATGCTGTGCCCACGACGTAGCTGTCGGCGATTTTTCGTGAAGCAGTCGATACATGCAGGCCTTCAAGTCTTTCGTTGGCTATTGCATTTTTGACTGATTTTTTACGTTTATTTAATACGGTACTCATACGCACTAGTATACCTCGCTGGCTCAAAAGGAGCAATATGACTACTGCCGTGGGTAGTTGTAAATTGTGCAATAGTCATGAGCTTTATCGGTGGTGTATATTGGAAGAATACTTAGCAATTAAAGGGTGGGTGAAAACAAGTGAGGGTTCACCATGTTAGATAGATTACGAGAAAATCCAAGTGCAGTCGTAGCTGCATTGGTAGCAGCAGGAATATTAGCAATAGCTGTTGGTGCTGGGGGCAACAGTGGCGGCGACAGCGCATCCACTGACCAAAACGAGCCAGAAGAAACCGTTGAAGTTATCGATGGTACTGACGACAACAATATGACTGATGAGCTCATGGCTGTTGACCCTGAGGCGTCTCTCGAAGTAGATCAGGAAGAAGCTATCGAGGACCTTGTAGCAGTTGAGCCACAAGAAGGTCCAGTCGTAGTGTCAAAAGAAGAGTCAACACTGAGAGCTACAGTGCGCCCCGGAGATAACCAAACACTCATCGTACGTCAGATGGTTGATGATTTCGCCACACAGTCTGGACAGAGTATCAGTGCAGAACAGCGACTTTATGTAGAAACAAATGTTGTTAACAGCGTTGGTCGCAACGACATCATAACGACAAACGATACAATCGAAGTTGACGAGTCGGTGATCGCTGATTTCGTATCGAGCAGCCGCGACCTTACTCCAGATCAGATCGCTCTCTGGGCGATGTACCTGTAGCACTACTATAGTCGTCCGTACGAAACGCAGTACATACTACGTGTGACGTACGCTACGTGCTAAAAAAGACCCCTACCGTATACAAGGAAGGGTCTTTTTAAACTTTCTTGCGGAATAAAAAAGTCCATACACTATCCAACAATGGCGTAGACGCACCCCTGTGTCCTCGTATATACTTACACCTAAGATGTCAAAATTAACTCGTGAAGATGTATTAAAGTTGGCTCGACTCAGTAGTCTGACATTGTCTGATGACGAAGTTGAGCAGTATCGCACTGAGCTTGCAAGTATCCTCGACTATGTCGACCAGCTAAAGGCTGTTGATGTAGATGGGCTGAAACCAACATATCAAGTGAGCGGATTGACTAACAGCATGCGCGAAGACACGGTGCAGCCAGCCAAGGCCGATGCCGAAAAGCTCCTTGAACGACTTCCATCGCGCGATGACCGCTATATACGCGTAGGCAGGATGATATAGTGCCGACAGCGAAGCCAACCGACGATAACCTTGTGTCTCGTGCATGGCCGTGTGTCACGGATATAGCTGCAGAAGCTGCGTCTGGAACTGTAACGGCCACAGAAAACGTGAAAAAAGCGCTGCAGATTATCGCAGACAAAAACCCGGACATACAGGCCATCATAACGACGACTGAAGAACGTGCTTTGCAGCGTGCGCTGGCAATTGACGCAGCGATTAAAAACGGTGAATCTGCCGGTAGACTGGCCGGTGTGCCGTTTATCGCAAAAGACAACATGCTGGCATTCGGTGCAGATACAACAGCAGCAAGCAATATGCTAGCTGGGTTTGATGCGCCGTACCAGGCGACAGTCATCGAACGACTCGAGGCAGAAGGTGCTATCTGTGTGGCAAAAGCCAACCTAGATGCGTTTGCGCACGGTGCATCAACCGAAAACAGCGACTTCGGTGTCACGAAAAACCCCCATGATACGAGTACCGTTGCTGGCGGGAGTAGCGGTGGCTCAGCTGCATCAGTCGCTGCTGGCATGGCGCCGTTCGCACTTGGTACTGACACAGGCGGCTCCATCAGACAGCCTGCTAGTTTCTGCGGTGTCGTGGGATACAAACCAACATATGGACTGAACTCGCGGTTCGGCGTAGTCGCGATGGCGAGCAGTACAGACACTATCGGTGTGTTGGCACAGAGTATCGACGACGTCGCCATTGTGAACGATGTCATATCTGGCGTAGACCCGTCAGACGGCACAACGATCAATCGCGACACGGTAACCTATACCGATTATTCGACGTCTCTGAAGGGTAAAAAAATCGGTGTCATTAAAGAATATTTCCCGAAAGAACTTGACCCGGTTGTCGCACAAGATGTTTCACGCCACATAGACAAACTCACAGAACTCGGTGCAGAAATTACTGAAGTCACGCTACCAAGCGTTGCTGCGGCGCTCGCGACGTACTACATAATTGTTCCAGCGGAAGTCAGCAGTAACCTTGCACGACATGATGGGCAGCGATTCCAGTTCAGCGCCGAAACACCAAGTAGCCTGCAGGATTCGTACGTACGGTCACGGTCCGAGGGGTTTGGCGCAGAGGCAAAGAGACGTATCATGATGGGCGCGCATGTGTTGTCGAGTGGCTACTATGACGCGTACTACAACAAAGCACTGCTTGTGCGCACGAAGCTGATTCAAGAGTTTGACGCTGTGCTACAAGACGTTGATTTTCTGATTGGTCCAGTCGCACCGAACCCGGCTTTCAAAATAGGAGAGAACGAAGATCCGGTGTCTATGTATCTCCAGGACATCTTGACAGTGAGTGTTAATCTGACGGGAATGCCTGCAGTGAGCTTGCCACTTGGAACAACGCCGGACGGACTGCCGATCGGAACGCAGTTGATGGCACAGCGCAACGACGACCGCGCACTGTTTGGTGCTGCACAGGCTCTTATGGAGGCCTCAGCATGAGTCCAGAGTCATGGGTGCTCGTTGGTCTTGGCGTATGCGTCGCGCTTGCGAGTGGACTGCTGCTATACAGGCGCTGGCTCCGCAGATCGAAAACTGCAGACTACGCATCAGAGTGGCGCAGTATCCAGAAAATGTGCCGCAACAAAGATGACTGGGCACATGCAATCATACATGCCGACATGTTCCTCGAGCAGGTCCTTGAACAGAAAAAATTTGCTGGCAAAACCATGGGTGAGCGGATGGTCGCAGCAGAAAAAGAGTTCAGTAAGCGCGACGACATATGGGCTGCACATAAACTAGCAAACTCACTTAGAAAAGATGCCGATGTAACAATGACCAAAAAGAAAACTAAGGACGCATTGATGGCTTACCAGCATGCGTTTAAAGATCTGGAGATTCTGTAATGGCAGACGACACCTACCTTGTAGACGGGTACCTACCGACAATCGGCATAGAGTGCCACGTACAGCTTAGAACAGCGACGAAACTGTTTGGTGTTATGAGCAACGACGCGCGTGGTGCAGAGCCAAATACGCTTGTTGACCAGGTGTGTTTTGGTCTGCCGGGGGCGCTACCAGTGCTCAATGAGGAAGCAGTTCGCCGTGCCGCGCAGGCTGCGTTCGCGCTTAACACGACACCGCAGCCGTTTTCTAAGTTTGACCGAAAACATTATTTTTATCCTGATCTGCCAAAAGGCTATCAGATCAGTCAGTTTGAAGAGCCGATTATCCTTGGCGGCAGTATCGATATTGTCCAGGAAGATGGCACAACGAAAACCGTCAATATAACACGTGCGCATCTAGAAGAAGACGCAGGCAAATCAACGCATCCTGCAGGGGGCGACTATTCGCTGGTCGACTTAAACCGTGCCGGTACACCGCTGCTTGAGATTGTATCTGAGCCTGAGATGCATAGCGCACATGAAGCAAAAGCGTTTGCGCATGAGCTATGGCTGCGTATGAAGTTTGCAGACGTGAGTGACGTCGATCTGTATCAGGGCAATATGCGGTTTGATGTCAACGTGAGCGTCAGCAAGAATCCAGAGGAACTTGGGACGCGTTCAGAAACCAAGAATTTGAACAGCTTTAAGAGTGTAGAAAAAGCAGTGAACTACGAGATCGCTCGACAGATACAGCTACTTGAGCAAGGAGAGGCGATTGTTCAGGAGACACGCGGTTGGGTCGACGACAAGCAGAAAACAGTGTCACAGCGCAGCAAAGAAGATGCCCATGATTATCGCTATTTCCCGGATCCGGACATACCGCCGATCGTACTGAGCGAGGAGTATATCGCTGACGTGGCTTCGTCTGTACCGGATATGCCCGATGTATGGCGTGGTAGGCTGGGTGCGCTTGGGGTTGAGCGCGCAACTATCGAGACACTTCTAGAGGCACGAGTGGACGTCGATGAGCAGATTCTCGACTGTATCGTTGCAGCTGGATCAGATGCACGCGTCAAGACATACGCTAATTGGATCGTTAATATTGAGGTGCCGCTCAGAAAAGAGCGCGCTCAGCAGTCTAAAGCTATCGACGTGACGCCCGAGCGAAGAACGTCTGTGTACGACGGCGTAGCTCTGCTCATAGAGGCGGACAAACTGAGCTCGAACAACGCTAAATCACTCATTGTCGAGCTGCTGTCTACTGATACGCTGCCCGCTGACTTCGAGGCACATGCGCAGAGCAAAGGCTATATCCAGATGTCTGATAGTTCAGCTATAGAGTCTATCGTTCAAGAGGTGCTCGATGCCAATCCGCAAGCAGTCACTGACGTCCAGAACGGGGAACAAAAAGCTATTGGATTTCTCGTTGGGCAGGTGATGAAAGTGTCTAAGGGCACAGCAAACCCAGCCCTGGCCAAAGAAATCATCACAAAACTCATCGCATAGGAGCAAACGTACGACAACTACGCCTTTACTACCCTAGCAGGGTTGTCTCTGGCTGCACTACGCTTATACTACTCGTGGAGAAAAAAAGTGACTGTGGGTCAGGCGCGAGTGGCGTCGTCAAAGTGGTTATGGTACTATGTGTTTCTAATATCACAATAGGAAACACACATGCCAAAAGTACGAAAAGCAGTCATCGCAGCAGCTGGTATGGGGACACGATTTTTGCCCCAGACAAAAGCTATGCCAAAAGAAATGCTCCCCATCATCGATAAGCCTGTCATTCAGATCGTCGTCGAAGGACTGGTCGCAGCAGGTATCGAAGACATTATTATCGTCACAGGTCCGACTAAACGCGCGCTTGAAGACCACTTCGACCAGAGTATAGAGCTTGAAGAAGCGCTGCATAAAAAAGGCAAGATCCAAAAAGCAGCGCAAGTGTCAGCTATCAGTGACCTGGCCAACTTCATATATGTACGCCAAAAAGGCGAGCCACTTGGCAACGCGCGACCAATTATTAATGCTTCACACGTTGTAGGTAACGAGCCGTTTATATACCTGTTTGCGGATGATTTCTTCACTGGTGAAAAAACAGTCGCACAGCAGCTCATCGAGACATATGAAAAAACCAACGCAAAAGCAGTTGTCGCGCTGCGCGAAATAGACAAGCAGCACATTAGCGCGTATGGCTGTGCTGATGTAGAGGAGCGTGTGTCTGACGATATCGTTAAGATCAAGGACATGGTGGAGAAACCATCTATCGAGGATGCTCCGTCTAACTTGGCAGTGGCAAGCGGCTATTTGCTGACGCCTGATATATTCCCAATTCTCAGAAACCTCCCTCCAAGTAAAAGAGGTGAGATTGAGATTACGGACGGCGTGACTCAGTTAGCGCATGACGGCCATGGTGTGTACGGGCATATCGTGCGTAACCAGTACCATGACACCGGGAGTCCGGAAGTGTACATTCGTACGCTCGTTGATATGGCGCTTAAAGATGAGCAGCTCGGTCCTGAGTTTGCTGAGTTCTTGCGGCATAAAGTGACGATGCTATAGCCAGAAAAAGGTATCGGTAACGGTTGAATTGGGGTATACTTGAGTGTATGGATTCATACGATATTTTAGTTATTATTTTGTCAGTCGCACTTGGGTTTTCTATCATTGTCTGGCTTGCAGTTGGTGTACTCGTGCTTCAGTTAGTTAAAAAAGCACGAGAAACAGCTGAAACAGCCCAGAAAACAGCAGAAAACGTAGCTGCGCTCACATCAAGTTTTCAGAACGCAGGAAAAGCTGCAGCGTTCAGTTCGGCGGCCAAACAGATCTACAAAGCATTTAACGGGAGCAAGAAAAAATGAACAAAAAGCAGAATGGCATTGGTATCGGCGTATTACTTGGTGCAGTAGTCGGTGTTATCACAGGGATTTTGTTTGCTCCTAAAAGCGGCAAAGAAACCAGAGACGCTATCAAATCCACGACGACAGATACAGCGCACAAACTACATGATGAAGCCGAAAAGCTGCAGTCAGACGCCAAAGAATGGATAGCTAAAGCTGACGCAAAAGCAAAAGCCTCTAAGGGAAAAACAGAGGAGTCTGCGAAACAGCATGCTACTGAACTTAAAAAACAGGCAAAAAACGTCGCTCAAGTAGTGAGTTCGGTCAAAGCCGGCAAAGCCGATGACAAAGACCTGCAGAGTGCTATCAAACAGCTCAAAGGCGCTCGAACGTCACTTAAATCATTCCTAGCTAAGTAAGCGTTGGTTATAAAAACTGACAATTGTGGTACACGTATTTCTCATGTCTAATACCAAGAAACTGTCATCAAAAGAGTACGAAAAACTTGGTCGTATGCTGCATTCAGTGGCTGAAATAGGTGTGACCAATCATAGAAAACTCTACCAGGTAGCGTTTCTAAAAGGCGTCGTGAGTGGTCTTGGGGGTGTTATTGGTGCGACACTGGTGGTGGCACTACTTCTCTGGTTGTTTTCAATCCTTGGTAATGTGCCTCTGCTGGGGCCTGTGATCGAAATCATCACCGATAAAGTCCAAAACTACTAAATACGCGTATCTATAGCCACAGCAAGACAAAACCAACACTTTTAAACTCGCCTGTACGGGTCAGTCCTATATACTAGACCTAACGATGAGTGACGCGAAAAAAAACGATACGGCCTTGCAGCCCAGCGACTATGTAACGCTGCATAACCACACACACTACAGCCTGCTTGATGGGCTGCAAAAAGTTGGTCCTATGGTCGACCATGTCAAAGACCTCGGTATGGAAGCCGTGGCGATTACTGATCATGGAACTCTGTCCGGTGCGATCGAACTGTATAAGACGGCCAATGCAAAAGGCATCAAGCCGATTATCGGTATGGAGACGTATATAGCTGCTCGGTCACATGACCAAAAAGAGGCGGGCAAAGACAAGGTCAATTACCACTTGATCTTGCTGGCGATGAACAATACTGGCTATGAAAACCTGATGCGGCTCAGTACGATCGGTAACCTCGAAGGGTATTATTATAAACCTCGCATTGATCATGCTCTGCTCGAGAAATACAACGAAGGACTGATTGTACTGTCTGGGTGTATCGGTGGCGAAGTGGGTGATGCGCTCCGACGTGATCAGGTCGAACAAGCCATGGAGCTGGCTACATGGTACAAAGGTGTGTTTGGCGACAGGTACTATATCGAGCTGCAAGACCATGGTCACCCTGATCACCCAAGTGGCTGGGACGAACAGAAAAAGGTTAATGCGAAGCTGATAGAGCTCGCGCAGAAACTTGATATCGAGCCAGTTGTGACTATGGACTCCCACTATAGGCTGCACGAAGATCAAGAAGCGCACGAGATATTGCTCTGTGTGCAGACGGGGTCGTTTTTGGACGACGAAAATCGTATGAGCTTGAGTAATTTTGAGCTACATATCGCTGACCCAAAAGACATTATTGCTCGCTGGGAGTCGATGCTGCCACAGGCCGTATCTAACACAAAAGCGATTGCTGATCGCTGCGCAATTACGATCGAGCTTGATAAGATCCTGATCCCGGAATTCCCACTGCCGGAAGGCGTCACAGAAAAATTTCATTTAGATGAAACTGTCTACCAGGGACTGGCGTTTCGCTACGGTGGCAAAACCGAAGAAGAAGCACAGGAGCTGACAAAAGAACAAGCAGAGGAACTGCTGTCAGAGCAAGTCTTAGAACGCACGCGGTTTGAATCGCAGATTATCGATCAGATGGGGTTTAACGGCTATTTTTTGATCATTGCTGATTTCATGATTTGGGGTAAAGAACGCGGCATCGTGTTCGGTCCAGGTCGCGGGAGTGCTGCAGGGTCAATTATTGCCTATGCACTGCGGATAACTGAGCTAGATCCGCTCGAGTACGATTTGCTGTTTGAGC
>CALLJT010000078.1 GCA_938050265.1 Candidatus Saccharimonadia bacterium | reverse complement strand
TTTTTGGCTGTGAATTTTTTGGAGTCGCGGCGTGCAGTTTAGGCGGAGCGAAAAACCTGCAGACTTACTTCTGCTTCTCCCAGATGGCGCTTCGCTTTGCGCCTTGGGCTGGCGCACGAACTGGACGTTCGAGTCTGATGCCGTTGAACGGCAATCAAGAAAAAAGCCTACAGACAGGCTGTAGACTCTTTTCTTGGTGGCTTCTCCCAGACTCGAACTGGGGACACAAGGCGCTTCAAGCCTCTGCTCTACCAACTGAGCTAAAGAGCCACGGTTGTTATTTTTCTGTTTTATTCTAGCATAACTGAGATTGAATGCACGCAGATGCTTGCTTCAAGCCTCGTCACCTCTGGCGACCCCGGAGTTTCTGCCAAGACAGCAGAGCTGTCAGGTGAAAACTCCCTTGCAGAATGCCACTGGCATTCTTCACTCTACCAACTGAGCTAAAGAGCCACACCTGGCGTATTTTACCAGATAGGGGGCATTTAGTAAACGAGTGTATATGTGGTATGGTAAGAGGATATTAGAATAAAAGTTAGGTACCAGTAGAGTCATGGCAAAACAGAGAAACAAGCACGGTGCGTCGTTCAAACGCCTCAAGAAGAAAAAAGCCGCTGCAAAAAAACCTAGTTAGTACAGCCAGGACAGTTCCTACGTATACGATGTAGCGTTGTGCCAGAGGCTGCAGTGTTTGCATTTATAGGGCTTGAGTCGTATGCCGCGCTGCAAGTCCGCTACCAGTGCGGCTGTTTTTGCCTCTGCCTGGGTATCGAACACCATTTTGTCTGCACATGTCGTATTCATGTCACTCAGAATATCATAGTGACATATCAATACCTGATCCCTGCGCATAGCTCATTGCTGGGCGCCCTGGGGAGATATGTTTGTTTTGCGGTCACGATACTTATGCTATACTCATACGCAGTTATGGGCGCAAAAGACGTAAAGTCTATGGGGATAAACATCGGTATGATCCTCTCCGTTATCGGAGTGGCGTTTTTTGCGAACGCTATTACTTCTACGGGCGCAATCCAGAAAAAGCAGCCTACCATCGGTGAATCAGCCGTACTGAGCAAGGTCAGCCCCAGAGATATACCGTCAACAGTTGTTGTGAACACCGACGAATCAGGTCAAAATGACGGCACAGAACAAGATGGCGAAACAGCACTAGACGACTCCGACACACCGACAAATGACGAAAACGATACAACAGACGGCACGACATCGCCAGACCAAAATACACCAGACACACTACCTCAGGCCGACACAGACGAGTTAGCCACAGACGCACCGGCACCAGGGGTCAACCGGGCGATCACTATACCGTTTGAACTGAACTACTCAGCTCAACAGGACGATACGATAACAGTCGTATCTGACGCTGTAGGACATGAGCTGAATGGTGAATGTACTTTTGCCCTCACGCTCGACGGTGCAACCATCAGGCGCTCTGTACCTGCTCTCACGAACGCGTGCAAGGCTGTACTGCCAGTAGCGTCGTTTACTGAATCCGGAGAATGGAGCGTTACGCATTCATACACTGCGAACAACGGCACAAAACGTGGCAGTGGCGGGCCATATGGTGTAGCTGTCACACTCCCCCTCCCTGACACGCCACTTGAGTTCACTGCGATAAACGGTGGTCAAGACGGTGACCTCATACGCATCAATGGCGAGATTTCAACCGTAGCGAGCGGAGTTTGCACCTACACATTTGTAAACACAGATGCAGTTTTGAGCGTATCAAATCAGATTTCGAGCGGTCAGACATGCGCTACGACCGTTGACGTGTCCGCGTTTACACTGTCCGGTACGTACACTCTCGTCGTTTCGCTTGAGACTACAGGTGGACAGTCTGTGCAGTCGGCTCCACTACCCATGACCATCCTTGTACCAGAGCAGGCCCCATCAGAGCAGATCACGCCAGAAACTACCGGGGCGTAAAAAATCATAAGCACTTTTCTATATAACGTTTTTTTGATACGATCAACAAAATGATGAAAGAAGAACTAGTCGTATCCCTTGGTGCCACCGTAGGCATCATCGCGTTTGTCGGATTTGCCACCCTGATCAGTGGTCCGAACGTTGCACAGGATCCTTTTTCTATTCCCGCTGAAGCCGCCTCTCGTATCGAAGAAGAAAAAGAAGACCCGGACGCACCGGCTATCAACGTCGAAGATGTCGTCGAAGACCAACAAAGCAGGCGCAATGAACCCATCGACAGACCAGAGACACCGTACATCTTCGCAGCCAGTACGCCAGCCATAGAAGAGCCAGCTACACAGCCGCAATCTGCAGTAGCAGCTGATGTGCCCGACCCAGCAGAGCCACAACCTACGCGTGATCCAGCCCCAACAGCTGACAGCAGCAACAACGCAATACACTACGCAAGCGCTGAGAGTGACAATTGGGATGACGACGGCACTGAAGACGACTGGGACGAAGACTGGGATGATGATCAAGACGACGATAACAAAGACGACGACAACAAGTCAGACAAGCAAAACCCTTCAGTCGCCAACAAACGCCGCGTAGCCGAGAAAAAAGCCGCACGCAACAACCGTTAAGCTACAAATACAGGCCAAATGTTGATTGTGCTCACGGTTTATGCTATAATGTAGTTACATGGGGTTGATTTTATTCGACGCTGGACTTTGATAAGTTGGAATGGCAAGCCGGATTTACCTACACGTTAGCTGGGTAAACATTACAGATGCAAAAGATTTTTCATCTCGCGTAGCAGCAGACCTTAACGAGATTTTCTCCGCAAAAAATGCTGACTTCGCACTAGCAGCTTAATTTAAGCCGCTGACTCACACACTAGACATCAGATACAGTGTGGGGTCTTATATCATCTGATCGCTTCCACGCCCGCCACCTTTGGGAGTGGACTAAGACTATAAAGGTTGCTGTTTGATAGTATTTTGTTTATTTAG
>CALLJT010000077.1 GCA_938050265.1 Candidatus Saccharimonadia bacterium | reverse complement strand
CCATAGCTCTTACTGTATCGGACAGCTCACTTGTCGAAGTCACGCTCATAGCAGGCCAAGTCTACTCACGTGTGATAGAAAACGGCAGCAGAACGTTTGCTGTCGTAACAGCGAACGAACGGTTTGAAGCACAAGGAACAGCGTTTAAAACAAAAAGCAATACAGACGGTGACCAACTCGACGTCTATCACAGCTCAGTTAAAGTCGATTCGAGCGACACTATCGTGAGCTCAGGCAACTACTACGACACAACTGACAAAAAGATCGTGGATATTGACCTAAACGAGCTTGCGTCTGATCCGTTTATCCAGTGGAACAAATTGCAAGACACAGAAAACGACACGTTCAAAACCCAACTTGGGCTACTCGAGAAAGACCCACCCAAGGAAGCCCCTGTCAAAGAAGAAAACATCTGGGAGCAAGACCCTGCATCAACTGACAAAATAACACTATCTGTGCAGCCTACTAAAACAGGCATCAAAGCATCCTGGGATGCCGGTAGCGCACAGATCAAAGCACCTGATGGTTTCAAGCTTGTACGTGACGAGTTCACTGACACACCGTCGTATGGTGACCACACGTCCATCTATATCAGCAGTGGTGATCAGCGTAGCTACGAACTGAAGCTCACTGATGGCAAAGAATATAATTTCCGTGTGTGTATCTACCGAGTATCTGACAGCTCATGCAGCTCATATAGCAACACCGCCACTGCAACTGCACCGTTTGAAGAAATAGCTGAAGTCGTGAGCGGCGCGCTTGAGCTTGCGATAGATCAGGATGCACTTGAATGGGAATTCGCCGGGACCGCGCCACACGGGTTCAAAGTAGTGCTCAGTGAAGATACGACAGAGCCAACATACCCAGCCAACAGCATCCAGTACGTCGGGGCAGACACTACGGCAACGGAGCTACCAGACAAACCACAAGGCACATACTACGTCCGTGTATGTAAATACACTGCGAGCGCAGACATAGACGGCGGCTGCACAGATTACTCAAACAGCGTCGAGTATGTAGTAGACTAGGAACAAACAAACTACACCAAACCAACCATATACAAGAGGTACAATGCTAGCCAAAGCGGATTTTTTTGATAACCTACATACACAAGGAATCGCACTAACCTACGACGACGTGCGACTCATGGCTGCTCGCAGCAGCACCACCACACAATCCGTCAACACAACGAGTCGCTTCTCTAAAAACGTGCCGCTTGTCGTGCCGATAGCAAGCGCTGCGATGGACACCGTGACAACTGCGCCTATGGCAATCGAAATGGCGAAGTGCGGCGGTATCGGGGTGATCCACGCTGGTCTGAGTATCGATGAACAGTTCCGCCATGTGCGCCGTGTCAAGCTCCACACAAACGGCATCATCGACACCCCTATCACCGTTAGCCCGACAGACACACTCCAGGACGTACTAGACATGTGCGCACAGAAGGGCTTTTCGTTTCGTAGCTTCCCTGTTGTTGACGACTCTGGCAAACTACTTGGACTGGTTACGCGCAGGGATTTTGCATTCGCAATTGATTTTAACACCACAATTGAAACAGTCATGACGCCGCGCTCTGAGCTCACGGTCGGCACACGCAAAACAACCACTAAATCTGCCCACAAAACCATGCAGCAACTCCGCCGCAAGGCATTACCGCTCGTTGATACACACGACGTTGTATGCGGCATGTATGAACTGTCCGACGTCACCAGAGTACTCAGGGGCAACCCAGACCAATACAACCTGGACGCACAGGGTCGACTCTGTGTTGCGGCAGCGGTGCCGACAGACGACGGCGCACTCGAGCGCATCGAACGCATGATCGACTACCTGGATGTTGCCGTGGTTGATACCGCACAGGGAGACTCAGAGTTCGCGTTCCAAACGCTTGAGCGTATCAAACATCACTTCCCTCGGCTCGACGTGGTAGTCGGCAATGTATCTAACCCAGAATCAGCCGCCGCGTTGGCTAAAGCAGGCGCTGACGGCATCAAAGTAGGCCAAGGCCCTGGGTCAATCTGTACGACACGCATAGAAACAGGTATCGGAACCCCCCAAGTAACCGCTGTGTACGAATGCGCTCAGGCCGTCGCACAATACGACATCCCGGTTATCGCTGATGGAGGTATCACTAACGCCGGCGACATCTCTATCGCGGTCGCTGCTGGTGCGTCGAGTGTCATGCTCGGTAGCGGACTAGCAGGCACAAAAGAAAGCCCAGGCGACGTCGTCATGGGCGAAGACGGCACAATGGTCAAAATGTACCGTGGCATGGGCTCTGCCAGTGCGATGCGAGAAAGCGAAGCATCCCGAAAACGCTACGGTGCCACAGCCTCCAGTGGCAAGCCGCTGGCTGAAGGCGTTGAATCTCACGTTGCTTACAAAGGCCCCGTCCACGACGTCATGGACCACTACACCAAAGCACTGAAAAAAAGCATGTCCTACGTCGGAGCTGCCGACATCAACGCACATCGTGCGTCAACAAAACTCATCCGTATCACATCAGCTGGCATCCGTGAATCTCACCCACACAACGTCCGAGTGATCTAGAAGAATAAAGCTCCAGTTCTTCGTCTGGTCGTCGGCACCACTAAAAAAAGACCAGCTTACGCTGATCTGTTTTAGTGGTGGCTCCTCCCAGAAATATGGTATTTGAACCAAGCTGCGAGTAAGCGCGAGCTTCCTCGGTCTTGGATCAAATAGCGAACTGACTGCTAACGCAGTCCTCCAGTTCTTCGTCTGGTCGTCGGCACCACTAAAAAAAGACCAGCTTACGCTGATCTGTTTTAGTGGTGGCTCCTCCCAGAAATATGGTATTTGAACCA
>CALLJT010000076.1 GCA_938050265.1 Candidatus Saccharimonadia bacterium | reverse complement strand
GTACTATATTCGTGAGGTCAGTTTCGCACACTATTAGTTCAACTAGTGGTTTGTCGGGGTCTGCATCATCGTCTTTCCACAATATGCTACCACCTACGAGATTGGATACGTCTGATAGCGGATGGTCTTCCCCTAGCTCGTGTTCGATATAGTATTTTCCGTCATCAGTAGGGTACCCTGGGCTTGTAGACTCCAGAACCCGCGACTGATTGAGGTCGACACAGAGTGCAGTCATATGAACTGGAAGCTCTCGCTCATGCATTACATCATCTAGTGTACGAATAAATGGACGTCGTACTATCCTGGTTAGTCGAGGACACTCTTCCAGTTGCGCCTGAATGGCAAGAGTACCTGCGAAGCAACTGCCTCGTCGGACCTGTCTGCTTTCATCAAGTATCTGGTCAGGTGTGTAGGTTATCGGACTCCATCTTGTGTCTTCGAGTATCTGTGTGGCTCCGATAAACTCTTGTACGTGTTTGATGCGTGTTCGTTCCTCTAATTAAATTATTCAACCAAAGCTAGCGTAGATTGAACTGACATTATGCTGTAAATCCACACCACTGTACTACAGCGATGACTGTGTCATTTGTTTCGACTGCGTGCATATGTGGTATTCAGATTTCGTTTGCTTGTCTCGGTTTCTAAATAACGGCATTATACATCTATAGCTTCCAGCAATTCAATAAATTTACAATACACTCATATATCCTAATATGTCAACGGGCGATTTACTGATCTTATCCACTAACCCACCGCCGTTGCAGCATATATGCAGACTCGTGCAAGGAGCAGTCAGTACAATGTGTATTCGTATTTATGTGTCTGAAGTTGTATAATATATTCTATGAATTACAGTAGTAGGCCATATGGCGTTGAGCCCACAAAACTCGAAAAAGAGGGTGAACCAATACAGATCGATATTTATACGCCTCCGCAGTACTTCGACGACTTCAACGCAAGAGTGGATGCAGCAGGCACTGGTGATCGTGTATCTGTTATGACCATGTGTCTTGCCCCTGAATAGCCAGTAATTGGTGACGCACTAGACAGAATGGCGCAGGCGGCGCATAGAGGAGCAGAGGTCTCCATAGCTGCAGACGCTTATAGTTTAATGGAGCTCGTGAAAAAAGGGCGCTATATCGTAGACGCTTCAAAGATTGAAGGGCAGTCAACCAGATACCGACGAAATGCCCTTGCAGAAGTCGATCGAGCACCAAGTAGTGTTGCGAACTTCGTCAACATGCCATCCGGACGTATCGCGAGACTGCACACAGGAAGATCACATTTAAAAATAGGTGCCGTCAATGACTACTTCACTGTAATCGGCCTAAACCATGACCTGCAACAAGTCATGGCAGATCTTGCGTTTGGCGCTACTCACCAGGGTGTTGCCGACTGGGTTCATCAAAAAACACAGCAAGTTGCCATACAACGCGACACACGCAAGGTTCTCGGAACATCAGACCTCGAGTACAGGATAGACCCCTACACAAAACTTATGGTCGACGTAGGTGTTCCGTTTCAGTCTGCAATCTTTCAAGAAGCAGGCAGAATTATTACTGAAGCAGAGACTGACGTATGGCACGCGAGCCAGGCTGTACCGCGTGGCCGAATAATGGAGCACCTCACTCAAGCTGCCGATGCCGATCAACGCAAGGTAAATGTTGAAGCGATATTCAACCACTCGAACGGCAAAGGCATACTACCAAAAATGGTCGAAAAAGCTCTCATCGGCTGCCAAGATCTAAAAAGCGAATCAGCAAGATCCATACGTGACAATAATCCTACAACAAAGAGCTCGCCGTATATCCACGCTAAAGGCGTAGGGTCGGAAAGAGAAGCAATGGGAGGAAATCACAATCTTGACGATGCAGGCATAGTTGCAGGCACAGTAGACGCGATGATACTACAGCAGACGCAATCGTTTTCGAACAGGGCACGCGCTTGCCTAGTCAGCCAACTGTAGCAAAGAATAATTACCACAAACGTAGCTGTGAATGCTGAGTGCAGCCTGTACGAGTTCAGGTTGCGCTAAGACACTAGAAGCGGTATCTGCCACCTGGCTTACCAGGAGCTTGGTAAGGGTTCCCGTTGCGAGTGCCACGCACTATGCCGCCGTCTCTTCGCATGCCATCTCGACGAGACCTATTATTATTTACGGCCCCTGAGCCACCCTTACCTTCTTTTTGTAAAAAACCTGCTGTGGCAAGTGCAAGTGCGCTCATCGAAACAGCTGTTACCGTGCTTAGGACGCCTGAACTCTCAGGAGTGTCGCTATCAGGCGTGCCTTGCACGAGCGGCAGCGCATGAGCTTCAAATAGAGGTTCACTTGCATCTACCACATTACCAGAAGGCGATTGAGGTTCGACTGCGTCAGGCATCGGCTGAGGATGCCCAATAGTGCCGTCGGTAATCTGTTGTGTTTCTACAAATTGTTCAGTCATAATATAGTAACTCCTTAATTGTATTAATAGTACACTAATAGATACAACGAGGCAAATTTAGTACGTAAAACTCCTACACCCATTAGCCTTTAGTAGCCCAGTCTACATGTGAGCAACCTTTAAGATACAGGCTATTCCGTTGATAAATTGAATGCAGACATGACAGCTGGCCAGGCAGTGCTTGGGTTGCGAGCTATACTTGTCTTTTCTCGGCGATCAAATGTATTCAGTGCACCGTCAACTAGTGCCTCCACGTCAGGGCTTACTATGTATATGGAAGTGATATCTTCTTGCTCACCGGCGCGTACGGTATACATACCGGGGGCGTAGCTCTCCACTTTCGGTGGCACAGCCTCGCTAATGACCTCATATGGATCAGGACAGCCTTCGTATGTTCTGCTTTTTTCAAACCCTGGGCTTCTCGATCTGAGCATATCGTCTTGATTATTCTTGCCAACCGCAGACATGACAAATCCTGGACCCGATAAAACCGAACCAGGCTCAAACCTCCGCAGTTCAATAGCCCTGTAATCTGGATCAATCTGACGGCAGACTGCAAGTGTACCTGCCACGCAGCTACCGAACCGAACTTTTTTTGTCCGATCAAGTATCGTATCAGGTGTATTCACAAAAAATGAAAGCTTAGTTCCTGATAACACACCACATGCCTCCATGAACGGAGTTTCGTAATCTGCACTGGATGATGGAGGTTGGCTCATAGTCTCTTGGAACTTCTTACTTGAGCCATACTATAAACTATATTTTACGAAATATCAATAATTACAATTTATATTCTGTTTATTCGCGTGAGATAGCTGAAAAATGTCAATATCAACTGATAACTTTATCGGCTAGTCCATACTTAACAGCTTCAGTGGCGGTCATCCAGTAGTCCCGGTCGACGTCTTGCTCTATTGTAGTCAGTTTTTGGCCAGTATTTTTGGCTAAGATTTCGTTCAGTAGTTCTCGCAGAGCGATGGTTTCTTTAAGATCAATCTCCATGTCTGACACTTTTCCACGCGTACCGCTTGACGGCTGATGGATCATGACTTTCGCGTGCGGTAGCAGCATTCGCTTGCCTTTTGTGCCGGAACTGAGCAGGAATGCGCCCATGCTAGCCTGCAGTCCGATACCGACTGTTTGCACGTCGCACTTTACGTGCTGCATGGTGTCATAGATAGCCATGCCATCATACACGCTGCCACCGGGGCTGTTTATGTACAGCTGTATGTCTTTTTTCGGGTCTTCGTTTTGCAGAAACAGTAATTGCGCGACAATTACATTGGCGCTATGCGCGTCAACCTGAGAGCCAAGGAATATGATGCGCTCTTTAAGTAAACGACTATATATATCATAGGCACGCTCCATGCGACCTTCTTGCTCGATAACAGTTGGGATAAGAGTCGATGTTGTCATACTTATTAGTCTACAACACCGTACTGGCACTCGTCAACTCAGAGTGCCAGATAATCACTGGTCGAGTTGGTCGAACACAAGAGAGCCGTTCAAGCCGTTAAGCGCGAAGCCGGCTCGGTCGGGGCACAATGTGTTCACGTCTACCGTTACAGAGCCGTTCCGTTCAAATTGTACGTTTTCACCACTGCACGCTGGGTCTTCTCTTTGCACGTGTCCATCCATGTGTATCCACCAGTTTTCTGGGTCGAACGACGCGCCGCTTACAGACGCTTCAAGTTCGACACTGAGACCGTTGTCAGCGGTACACGCTGGCTGAACTCCGATCGGGTCGAGAAATCCGTTGACAGTGACAGAACACCACGGATCGCCATTTATGAGCACACCCTCTGAAGGTTCTGAATCTGACTCATCTACATGGAGTGTGTCGTTTTGCTCTCCGGTGTCGTCGCCCCCTCGTGCAAGATTGTCTGCAACCGACGCGGATTCTACGTGACCAAATGTATCAGACGCTGCTGGTACAAACGTTACTCGATACTCTGGTTTACCTGGGCCGAGCCCAAGACGGCTGTCTCTGGAGCCGTCAGAAAACATCCAATTACCACCTGCCCCTTTTTCACGCGTGTCTACCCGGAGCGACGGCTCATTGTTCGTATCCGTTACGCATGCAGTGTTGAACTGCACGATGTCTGGCATGCTGAGTGCCGACACCTGCTGAGCGCCAAACTCTATTCCACGTGCAGAAAAACAGCTAGCACCACCAGCCCCTACCAGCCCTTCCCCTTCTATCCATGTTTTTAGCGGTTCGCCAGCGAACAACAGCTGTACATAATCACTATCCGCATCTCCCCCCGTTACTTCGAGGCGGCTATCAACCTGCCGCCCATCGTCGTAACAATCACCTGTTCGCAATGAGCAATCAAGCTGTCCAGACACGACGTTTCCGTCTGTCGGTGCAATATCAATCTCCTGCCCTGTCTGAATAGCTTGCAAATCTGCGCCTGACTCGCCTTGTATCTGTGAAAGTGCCAAGTATCCACCAACAATCGTAAGCGCAGCGAGGGTGCCCGCAAGTATCTTTGACGTTCGTTCCGGCTCCGCCTGAACGTCTGTATTAATAAACTCTGACATAGACTCTTCTCCTTGCCGCGACACTTCCGGAGTGCGTCCTGAAAACGCCAGGCACGTCAAAACAACGACGTCGTCGTTAAAATATAGTGCCAAACATCAACAAAACACACTTCCTAAAAAGGAACGCGTGCAGATATTTAGTGGTGTGATTGTAAGCAACCAGGAATAAAAGAAGATTCTTCTAGCCATAGGTGTCCTACGTGGGTTTGCTAGTGGCTCCATATATATCAAGCAACCAGATACGATATATACTTCTACGCTGTAAAACACTTATTCGCCGAGGAACATTAAAAAGCACCTCAACTAAGATGAATAAGATAAGCATATATTATACCAATAATACGAGTCTGTCAATGACTCTATTGATATTTTTATCGCTTTATGTTATAATAAATGCATCATGGAACATGCTCCAACCACTCTGCTCGAGCGCGACATCACAGAAACGAACAGACATCTCACCGATAGTTTAGCATTTATCGAGCCTGTTACATCCGCACAATCCATCCCACGAGATACTCTCAATGGTATTGTCACCAGCCGCGAAGGTGACCGTTATCACGAAATCGAGCGCGTTTCGCGAACACCAGGAGGGGTATCTTCTACTTCACCACGCCCTAACACGGACCTCCTGCACCAGCTCGCGATGCAGGGGCAGTTTGCACTTGATGAAACTGTATACATGCATAGCGATCCCGATTCTATAACAGTACGCAGTAATGTAGCCGACACCAGTGAGGGTACAATATTCAATCAGTTCAGTGCACGCGTATCTCGCGGAATCGACAAAAGCAAATTATTTGGGGGATCTAACTTTGACATCGGTTCTGTTTTAGAAGTCAGCTTTATCGCGGACGAAGCAATGCTTAACGACGACTACGCTCCACTAAAAAAAGCTATGGGTCAGTTCACGTCCCTACTCGCGGAGGCATTTCCGGGCATGGACATTGTATCCCTGGTGCACTCTGGAGATAGTACCGTCTCAGAAATACTGCGCGAGTCTGGGTTTGTTCCGGCGGAGCTATACACACAAGACGCTTTCGTGAGTGACGCGGACAATCCTATTATGATTATGAGCCTACTTGATCCACACAAAACCAAGCACGCGCATAGTGGCCATGTCCCCGCTGGACGAGAAGACCGACTACGTGAAATCAGTCGACGCGTTGAGTTGGCAAGCGGGCGATATTGGAATATAGGCTCGAACCCTGAAAATGATAGCGTAATAAGCGACGCAAAAGGCGCTTTGCTTAAACGTGCTGGCTACGACGAAGCAAAAGGCGATATTCTGAGTTCAGCAGATTCACAACACCATCACGTCAGTGACCGTGTGACACTTGGTAGCGAGCCCTGGTCGGCCTGTCGTACACTACAGGAAATGCGCCCACACTGGTACGACAAATCGATAAACAACGAGAGCTACCTTGCTCAGGAAAAAAACGAAAGGGCAAGCAATCCTGACCTACCACAACCCAAAGAAGAACGGTACCCCGGAATTGCGAAAGCTGGCAGAGATTTTGTTTTCTATCAAAGCGGTAGAAATATTCCAGAGAGAGAAGACTGCACAAGACTTGCACGCGGACTCCTCCTTAACGTGTCAACTGCAATGATGCGGGGTGCGACTCAGATCGCGCTTTTTCGAGAAGACGCCCACCACATCACTGAGCACGACAAAGTCTCTATCGCGCGGTATCGAAAATGGATGGACAGTTTCTACGAATACGAGGGACCTGGATGGATGAACCCAACTGGACTAGCAGAGAGCCAAAGCTCATACACTGTTGACTTTGGAGCCGACAGACCAGAATCTACTCTAACAACCGGGCTATGGGGAAAAATAGCAGCTAGGCGACTGCTTAACGAAATAACCGATAGAGAGCTGAAACTACACATTAGGCCTGCTGCCATAGAGGAACCCAAAAAAGGTCAGCCCATATCACTCAGTCAAGCTACAATAACCGACACGAGCTATGTTGACGTCGTCTTAAGTGAAGAAGAAATGGTCGAAGAACTACCCGGTGAACTACTCTCTTTCCTCCACAGTTCAATACTTCTACACATCCCCCCTCATCAGCGGGACACCTCCGGACTACTTGCGCCACGTAGGGATCGTGTTGCCGAGGCGCTACAGAAGCTGGACGGATCTACAGGCAAACGATTGCATGATCTACTCGATCGAACAGAGACAATCGGTTAAAAGATTGTGTCAGTACGCCGCTGGCTGGCTATTTTTGGTTCACGAGGAATGCGACGACTTTTTCTGAGCGAAGGCGGGCGTTTATTTCGCGGCGGTTTTCTGGTTTATCGAGTTCTTCGTGCATTTTGGAGTCTTTGTACTGACCTTTGAGCATCTGTATGCGAGCTTCAAGCTCTTCAGGGGTGACGTCTATGCCTTCTTTGTCAGCGATTTCACTGAGTACAAGCCCTGCTTTGATGCGGCGCTCTGCTTCAGGACGCGCCTCTGACTCAATGAACTGCTCTTCTGTCTGATTGCTCTGAGCCAAGAAGTCTTCATACGACAGGCCCCTCTGCGCAGCGTTCTGACGCACTTCTTGCAATACCATTTCTTGTTGCTCAGAAACTAGGCTGTCAGGTATAGCAACCTTAGTTTTCTCAGAAATTGC
>CALLJT010000075.1 GCA_938050265.1 Candidatus Saccharimonadia bacterium | reverse complement strand
GAAACTATCCCAACAGGTAGTGTGTCGCTCGACATCGCTCTGGGTGGTGGCATCCCAAAAGGTCGCATCATTGAAGTCTACGGACCAGAAAGCTCAGGTAAAACAACCCTGACACTGCACGTTGTTGCTGAGGTGCAGAAGCAGGGCGGTGTGGCTGCGTTTATCGACGCTGAGCATGCGCTCGACCCAGCATATGCAAAACGGCTTGGTGTGGATGTAGAAAAGCTCCTCGTCAGCCAACCTGACAGCGGTGAACAGTCTCTAGAGATCGTTGAGACACTTGTCCGGTCAAACGCGGTAGATATCGTCGTTGTTGACTCCGTCGCAGCGCTAGTGCCGCAGGCAGAAATTGAAGGCGACATGGGCGACAGCCACATGGGTCTGCAAGCACGTTTGATGAGTCAGGCGCTCCGTAAGCTGACTGGTATTATCAGCCGTAGTAACTGTACGGTCATATTTATCAACCAGCTTCGTATGAAAATTGGCGTCATGTTTGGCAACCCAGAAACCACAACAGGTGGTAACGCGCTGAAGTTCTACGCCAGTGTGCGTGTAGACATCCGCCGCACGAGCCAGATCAAAGTTGGCGATGACGTTATCGGTAACCGAGTGCGCGTCAAGGTAGTCAAAAACAAAATTGCCCCACCGTTCCGACAAGCAGAATTCGACATCATGTATAACCAGGGTATCAGCACCGAAGGCGACATACTTGACCTTGCTACAGAGAAAAACATCGTCGAAAAAGCCGGTGCGTGGTTTCGTTACAACGGTGACAACATCGCGCAGGGGCGTGAAGCAGCGAAGCAGTACCTGAAAGATAATCCGAAAGTACTCGCCGAAATCGATAAAAAGGTCCGTACAGACGAAAGCGAATAGGGGCGTATAGCCGACGTACTACGGTATACTTATGCTGTAATGACCGGAATCAATCACATATTGACTGGTGGGATAATCGCAGGGGCTATGGCTCATCCTGTGGCGATTCCGCTGGCGTTCGCGTCACATTTTGTGCTGGACGCGTTACCTCACTACGCATATGGAGACGACAATCCTCGTTCAGGTGACCCCGTGTGGAAAGTCGACAGTCTGTTGATTCTGACGTTTTTCTATATATTGTTGAGTCTCGGGCTTGCGTCGGGTGCGTGGATAGCCGCAGGAGCAGTCGCAGCTTTTTCCCCAGACATAATCCTGGTGTATAGGTTTTTTGGTCAGGAGAGGCTCGGGCGGGTGAAACCACGGGCGCTGTCGAGCTCGTTTAACGAGTTTCATAAAAACATTCAGCATCACGAAACTCGTACGGGGATAGTTGACGAGATTATTTTTTTTGTCGCGTCGCTGTGGCTGTTTGACAGGCTGTTTTTGTGAAAATCACTGCCCTCCGCGAACAGGTCAAAAACCCGAACCGCATCAGTGTGTTCGTCGACGAAGACTATGCGTTTTCGCTGACGCTTGATCAGATGGTTGAGTATGCAGTCAAAAAAGGCCTAGAACTCAACCAGGTGGAGCTTGACCGGTTCAAGGAGCTGTCGGATCAAGGCAGGCAAAAGGCCAGGGCGCTGGAGTGGCTGTTCATGCGTCCGCATTCTGTCCGGGAGTTTCGTGACTATGGCTACCGCAAAAAACTCGACAAAGAACTTGTCCAGCAGTGGGCAGAAGAATTCACGCGGAAAAACTACCTCGACGACACAGCATTTGCACGCTGGTTCGCTGAAAACCGCATGCGCAAACATAAAAGCTGCCGTGAAATAACCGCAGAACTTAGGTCAAAAGGCATAGAGGCTTCGATTATAGACGCAGTGTTATCTGAATTAGATACCGCTGACGACGTTTCGCTGAAAGCACAGGTTGAGAAGTTGCGGACGCGCCCTCGGTATGCGGACGAGCAGAAACTGATAGCGTATCTGGCACGAAAGGGCTTTCGCTATGATGACATTAAAAGAGCAGTGAGCAGTGAGCAGTGAGCAGTGAGCAGTGAGCTAGGCGCGGGCTGTAGCGCCAGCTGGCTCGGTGATTTTTTCGAACGCGTCTCTGACGATGATTTTGTCTGGTTGGACATCGACAATCTGTGTCCTGTCTATGATGAGTTGTGTTTTGCCGAGGTTGAGTAGGCTCCTGAGTAGTCCTTGTTTGACATAGAGTTTCGTGACAAAAAATGACGTGTGCTCGACTGCGTAGTCGTCGACTGTGCCGAGTGTGCGCCCGCTTTGGGTCTGGACTGTGCTGTTGACGAGGTCGTATTTCTGGTCCAGCACCTCTTTGAGTCTGACCATGTCTTCTAAGAGGGTGATCGAGTCATGGTCATCGACAACGATACCTTTCGCTATGATGTCGCGCACTTCAAGCGCAGGCAGTATGCGCAGATCGGGCGCATCGTCGTCATAGGCATACCAGGCTTCGAGTTTTAAGTTGGTGGGGTTGATAATCGGGTGTGTCACACGACCAATCGGCTTGCCCACACGCAGGCTGAGCACACGGCGATTACGATACGTTTCAGACAAGAATATCATAGCTATATCATACCACTTCGTAAACGTAAGCAGTAGACATTAGGCAATATATATCGTAAAATAGCAAACATACTGCAACCAGTGTACCCAAATAGGTGAAAAACCCCATGTCAGAGCAAGATCCATTCATCAATCTACAAGGAACAGCTATTCAGCATCCACCTCGCGTACCGGGAGCACTTACGACCGGCATAGGAGGGGTAGCGATGCTGATTGCGTCGTGTACGGGTGGTGCGGAAGAAGTTGCCCCCTCGATCTCTCCAGTCGAGACGACGGCAGCAGTCAGTGATGGCTCTGAAGTCGCAGACAGCACGACCAGTAGCGTAGCTCCAGTAGAGGCAGAGACACTTGAAGGGTCTTGCGAGGTAATATTTGACACAGGCAATATAAAGGAAGATCCAAGATTTAATGATCTGGTCGTGCGTGTAATTTCGACGTTCGAGAATTCTACCGACACTCCACAATGGAGCCATGTCAAGAACAATAACGATGGTCACGGCATTACTGTTGGGCTGGGATTCACGACAGAGACAGGTAGTGCCCTGGAGCCTGTTGAGGCGCACGTAGCGGATAAGCCCGATAGCAAACTTGCACCTTACGTCCCGGCTCTGATAGATATTCAGCAAGGGTATGCTGATAGGGGGTGGACAATCGCTGATCCAAACTCTCCCGGCAACTTGGAGGGGCTTGATGGATTTGCAGAGGCGTGGATAGAAACAGCGGAAAGCGACCCGGATTTCGTTGATATACAGCTACACTTTGTGGCCCAGCGCCTACGGGCTGGCTACGATGCTATGACAGTAGCTGGCATAGAGTCGCCTCTCGGACTCCTCATCGCAGGGGATACCTTTTGGCATAATGGCGAGGGTGGCTTGGATACGATAATTAGTAGAGTCGGCACAGACCCAGCAGACAATGAGCATAAATGGCTGAATAGATTCTTAGATGAGCGAGGTACTTACGTAGGAGAAATTGGCCAGCCATATACTACTTATCGTGTAGAGGCTCTACGGGAGCTTGTTGAGTCAGGGAATTTCGACCTTAACCAGCCAATATCCTATACATCTGAGTACGACAATGGGGCTACTGAGACATTCGAACTTGACTTGGTCGGTGGATGCGATGTCGCACCTGGGGATGAATCGGTAATCAGTGAGGTTCTTGATAACGAGGAGTCTTCGGACGAACCGTACTATCCAGAACACGTAGGCATACAAGCTGAGAGGTATAGGGGTAGTGGGTCGATGGCTTGGGATTCGGATACTAGTACAGGGCAGGACGTGAATCCATACATGGTTGCGTTGCCGATGAACGAGTTTGCCAGCACAGGCCCAGTACCAGGCGCGCGTGAGGCTTCTCCGTGGGAGGATAAAGGCCAGCCATCCTTATTCAAAGGTAGGTGGGTCGAGGTTATTGGAGGGAGCGGAGAGGCTGTATATGCACAGTGGCTAGACACTTTTGGAGCTCCAGATGGCTCAGACAATGACCCTGATTATGTGTTTGGCGACGAGTATCCAGAGGTCGATGGTCGGCCGAGTATACAGATATCCGATGCAATTGCGGACCGCATAGGCTTCGATGGAGATGCCATCAACTGGCGCTTCGTAGATGCAGAACATGTTCCTGGAGGCCCGTGGAGCGTCACTATCACTCCGCCTGATCCTGAATGGTAGCCTGACATTCCAAGGGCTGTCCTTGGAATTTGGGTCTATGGGCTATACTGGTAGGTGTATATGCGAATTGATATAACTACACGGAGTGAACAGGATACGATCGATCTGGGTCAGAGGCTCGGGTCGCTACTGCGTGGTGGTGAGGTGGTCGAGCTGTCTGCGGATCTCGGTGGCGGCAAAACGACACTCACAAAAGGCATCGCGGTAGGCACTGGGAGTGGCGATATTGTGTCGAGTCCAACGTTTACCATTAGTAATCAATACCAAGGTGACACACTGGTCGTGCATCACTATGATTTTTACAGACTTGATCAGATTGGGATTATGAAAGACGAAATCGTCGAGGCGATGAGCGACCCGGGTGTCGTGTCGATTGTCGAATGGGCGGGTGAAGCGCATGAGCTGTTTGACGTAGAGCGGCTCGTGCGTATCGCCATTGTTCCTGATGCACACGATGAGAACACCCGACACGTATCGATCGAAACATTGAGCGACGAATTAGCGAGTCGGCTCCAGGGCATCGGAGAACGTGCATGAAAGCCCTGTGTATCCGTACCGATAACCCGACAGCAGAGCTGTATGTGTATGACGACGACGTCCAGCTGGGCGTGGTTACGTGGGAAGGACACAGGCAGCTTGGCGAGACTATACATAGTCAGATGCGTACTATTTTGGATCGTGCAGGGCTCTCTGTGCATGATCTTGAGCGAGTCGTTGTATATAAGGGCCCTGGGTCGTTTACGGGTCTCCGGATTGGCATCAGTGTAGCAAATGCATTGGCCTACGGTTTAGGTGTGTCAGTCGTCGGCACAACTGGTGGCAGCTGGATAACTGACGGGCTGCATGCAGCAGATCCGGAACAGCCATATGTAACACCAGAATACGGCGCAGAGCCGCACATCACAGTCCAGAAAAAATAACCGCTTTCTTTGCACTGCTCGTCTGCGGGTCACCCCCGGAGTGTATAAGAAGTGCTATAGAAGCGTGATGACTAAGCCGAGTAGCCCAAACCCTAATAAGATTAGGGCGATGAGTGCCGCAGGCCTGAGTCGTACAGAGCCTATTTTGACAACACTGCCGTTGAACGTTGAATATTCAAGTACGTCGAAAGGCAGTCGTGTAGGTGTATAGCTCCATGATGACGCAAGTCTATTTAGGTAGGTGATTTGTGCATTCAGCGCTTGAACAGCCAGCGCCATGTGTTTAGGGGTGTACACCGATTCGCGTGTAATAAGGGTTATTGTGTCGCCGTAGAACTCGACGTCGAACCACGTTGACGAGTCTATGAGGAGCTGCATGAAATTGGGTGCGAGTACCGTCAGTGCGTCAATATGGAGGCCGGTCGGTACAAAAAAATCAAAATGTTGAGCAAAATCTCCCTCAAGTTCTACAAGCTGACTTGGTTTGATTGATGTAGGTATTGTGCTCGTGAGGCTGCGGTCGTTTTTGTTGGAGTCGAGTAATAGTTGTGGGAATGTAGTCGGTAGTTGAACCGTTAGTATGCTTCTTTTGGACAGACCCTGAATGCTTCGTGAACTAGCTTTTTTGTCACTGGGAGTGTACTCGATTGCCATTGTAAACGGAAGCTCCTGTAGTGTGCCACTTACTTCGTGCACAAACACTGGCTTTCGCAGTGGTAGATCAATGTGCTGCCAGGCAGGACCATGTGATCTGTTGCCGA
>CALLJT010000074.1 GCA_938050265.1 Candidatus Saccharimonadia bacterium | reverse complement strand
CCGGACACCAGAACCGTCGTGTAGCCATCTGAGTGAGTGAGTACGACCAGCGCGTAGTCGGTACTTGTATGTGCATATTTTGTCTTGGACGGGGAATAGACTGCACCTTGAGGTCCGTGTATCTGTACGACTTTATCCTGGTCGTTCCACCTAATTCTGTACGGTATATTGTGCTTGCTTCTGAGTGCGTCCATTATATGGGCAGGTGCAGTGTTGTTGGCTTCGCTTCCGAGCACGATCAAGTTTCGCTGGCCATCTTTTAGTTGGAAGTCTCGGTCCATGGTTGTTGTGAGTGAACGTGCATCAAGTTTGCTGTGCGCGAGTTCTGATATCGTTAGGACGCTACGTGCTATACCTTCAGATATGAGCCGAGGTTTGTCTTTGTCCTGGCTGGTTGCTGCGCACGCGAGCTTGTCAGTTTGGGCGACGCCTGTGAGATCGTGCTCTCCCAATACTACTTCGATGTTCGATTCAGTCAGATTACGCCATAGTGGATGCGCTGATATGTCGAATCCCATGAGCTTTGTAGCAAAAGACTGACGCAGTATTGTTGTATACACGAAGTGCCCAAGCTTTGCGAGCCCGATGTGCGCATTCTTTGATCGTTGAGCAGCTGTGTTCACCGGGACCTTAACTGTTTTTACCTGGTTCCATGCATGAACGATAGACTGCGCGCCTAGGCCGCCTAGTATGACTGATGGCGTGTGATGTAGATCTCTGTGTGACTCGTTGCGCATAATGACGCATCTTTTGTTTTGACTGACCGCTTCGTCAAGTAGGCTCGAAGAGTCAGTAATGATGTAGTCTGCATGGACTAAGTGGCGAATATAGCTATGGTAATCAAGTGAATCAACGGAGTGAAGGTTTGATGACGTGTAGTCTGCTAACTGTAGGTTGTGTTTACGCAGTGCTTTTTTAAGCGAATCGTACGTAATCAGTATAATGGGCTGATCTTTTGCAATGGTTTGCAGCGCGCTCAATAGTTCAACTAGAACTTCCTTATTTTTGAGATTCTCCGTCCTATGTATCGTTGATAGGGCGTAGGACGCCTGTAGTGGGCGTTGAGATTGTGTGATTATTTTCTCGGCGTGTATATCAAAGAGGCATGATATCGGATTGCTCCCCAGGTGTACACTCTCAGCGGTTGTTCCGCTTTGGATTATTCGGTTTGCGGCGCCAAGCTTATGAGTGCTGTGATTGTCTGCCATCACATCAATGATGACTCTGTTGTGCTCTTCTGACTCACGATTGTCATGCGATCTTAGGCCCGCTTCAATATGTATGACCGGGAGTCCTGCTATCTTCGCTGCAAGTGTGCCTATTGCAGTGCCGTCGAGGTCGCCAAACACAACCATCGCATGTGCATGCGTGGATTCAATTTTATCTACCACAAACGATAAGGTGTCATGGTCAAAATGGCTTGGGCCGTGTACAGACGCAGGTCTCTTTATCCACCGCAAGGTGTCGATACCGAGCTGCTTTATTGAGGCAGCATCAGATGCAGGCCAGTCTGTCTGCAGGTCGCAGAGTATGAGCTCGACATCTTTGAAGTGCTCAAGCCCTACATGAAGTGCGGCTGCTTTCATGAGGTGAGGCCTGCCGGATATAATAGCAAGTATACGTAGCATGTAGAGAGAGCTCCATCTATCAAAATAATACTATTGTTATTATATCAAAAATGTATCATAAACTACATTCGATCGTCTGCAGACATACTTAACTGGTGGTGAGCCACTGAGATGTCCTTTTTGATCGTTTTTGTACTTGTAGTAGCATGTTCGAATGTGTGACAAGGTGTAATAATTGACAATATATCAAATATGATATATAATATAGTCATTATGGTAGAGTTTGCACCGACAACTACACCAGAAATACCAGAGGCTGACATCTCCCCTGAGTCTCTAGCTGACTTGCGGCCGTTGAGTAGCCTAGGAGGCTTGGCACTGGTAGAGTCAGTAGCAGTAGCCCCTGTCAACACAAATACCACGTATACGGAAGCAGGCATAGACGCGCTTGAAGCTTATGCCAACCAGCACAGTGCAGGTGAGAGGTCACTTCCTGACCCATCGCCAGGAACTCCATACGAACCCAGTAGTCCGACGTGGGGCATGAGACCGCCTGTAGCTGAAGGTCCAGTAGCAATCAACTCAAAACAGTTAGCTGATTTACTGACACTACAAGAGTATCAGTTAATGCAGAACGACCAGCCAATAAAAGGCATGTTGGCGTTCCCGGACCCATTTCTTAGGCCACCACCCTCTAAATTCTACCGGTAGACGCGCTACGTCGAGCGATCGAAGCCATGTTCCCGTGCGACGTCTTGGGCGATGCGTAGGCCTTCTGCGAAATCGTCTTCGTCGTATTGCAAGTCGCGCAACTCTCGTGCCAGACCTGGGCGCAGGGAATCGAACCGTGTGTATGTTTCGCTGATTGCGTCTGTGTTGAACCGTGACTGTTCGTAGCATGATTCGAGTTCAGGGTCGAGGGAGCTCAGTATAGACAGGGCATAGCTGGCGAGTGACGGTATGAACAGCAGCGGATAACCGCCGGCGGATTCGTTGATGGGTAGGGGCGTATAGCGGACGGGAATCTTGATGTCTGTGTGGGTCTTGCTGTAGGCGATTTGCCTGTCAGGGTCTATCCTCCGTGGGTCGTGTAGCTGTGCATAATGTGCGCGTTGTTCGTCTACAATTCCTTCTTCTATGAATGCGCCTTTTTTCTGGACGTGGTCTTTTGCGGGGTCTGTGTTCACGATGTTTTCACGGTAACCGAGACGTACTGTGTCGGCGCTGATTTCACCGTTGCGGTAGGCGATGTAGTATGTGGTTCTGTTGCGGTATGCTGAGTGGGCTAGTTCGTGTATCGCTACCTCCTCCGTGATGAGCGGGCCGTACTGCTGTTCATGCTCTGTGTTTCTGTGTGCGATGACCAGGCCGATGCCGCTTGCACAGAGCCCAGCTCCTTCGTCGGGCGTGAGGTAGGATACGCCATTTTTTTCTAGTACTGCGTCGAGCTCCTCGCCGTTGCAGTCGGTTAGGTAGAGGGGGTCGGTTGTCCAGCCTTTGTTGCTTGTGAACTCACGCACTGCTTCCATGTTGAGCCCTGTTGAATTGTACGCATAGTGCGTATCCATGAAGTCACCGGTACGCTGGGCTATGCGAGCATGCCGTCGAGCTACGGCTGCGATTCGTTCTGGGTCCGCCACCTGCTGTATGGTGCCAGATAGCTGCTCTTCGTAGAGAATGATCGGGCTGGTGGTTGGTGGGTGTTCAGGTCGTAGGGTGTGCATAGACTATCCGTTAATCGCTTTCGCTACGATGCCTGCGATGAAGTCAACTTCTTGCTGCTCGCAGAGTGGATCGACATGGGAACTGGTCAGTATAGGGAGTGGCTCACCTGCAAGAAAGTCGGCATAGCATCCGAAGTTTTCTGCAAAGTCTCCTGAACCAATATCGAAATCTTCGGCATTGTCATGTGATGGCCACCATGCGTCGTGAGTGACTTCCATATTTCTGAGTACAAGCCATGCAATTCTGTCTTCGTCGCTCATGGTTTCGATGTCGAGGACGTGCCCTACTTCGTGCGCAAACACCCTGTCTGCTTTATCGGTGCAACCATTTATCTGGATCTCCTTCGCCGGTACGTGCGTTGAAGCGCACAGACGTTGCGGCAGTTCAGACTCGGTGACCGTCCAACCTGGTGCGATACCGGTTAACGACAGGCCTGTTCTATGTTCGAAATCGCTCACGCGTTTCTCGGTGGTCGGCGAAGTAGTCCGAACGAGAATCGGCACAGTGGACGCAGTTGTGGTTGGCACGCTCGTTTCTGCGGGTGCCAGTGCGTTGTCTGGAGCTTCTTCTGTCGTAGGTAGCGCTACAGCCGCGGCTACAGTCAATGCGATGGCTGCCATTGCCTGCGCAGCTCTATATTGGATAGAAGCGCGTTCTTTCGTGTCCTCTCTATCAGAGGGTGTATGTTCTGATCTATTCGTCATGTGTCTTTCCACGTTTAGGTATGGTTAAAAACACGAACAGATCAGAATTCGCTAAATCTATAATATACTATAAATCTACTTATGTCAAATGTATCATTGACACTCCTTCAATTTTAGTGTATATTGTAACTATACAAATTGACTTTGTTGTACGCTTTGAAATGTGTTCTGTATTTGGTCGCTTGGAACATGTGGAGCTAGTAGCGAAACCGGGCAGCTGGAGTGGTATTTTCTTTTTTACGAGACGATAGCTCAGCGCCAACGCGAGCTATGGTCTTTTTGTTTTGCACCTTGTGCGCTCAGCTTTTGATTGTGCGTGAGTACTAGTACGCTGCGGTTTTTTCGCGCATTCGTACAGATCAGTGGATACTCTCCTTCAACAAAGCTGCGCCCGCAGTAGGTGCCGCCCAGTATTGTATTACGGTTGAACTGTGCTGCCTGCGCACGTTTTTCTGTGGAGGTCTATGCCCGTATCAGAGGCGATCTGGCTAATTAGACCACCTAGATATTGCATGTTGTCCAGGTCAGCCTGGTCGCCATCAATACGTAGGTGGGGCGGTAGTCCGTACTTGTCACGGTTTGTCAGCTGCGTCAACCACGAACAATAGTCACTGAAGTCGATAGAATCTGGAGGATGGTAAGGGTTCACACGTCTATGTTCGTCGATGGCTCGTCTACGTTTCACGTTTTCAAGCACACTCGGATAGTCGCCCCCTTCGTTCTGAGCGGCTCTTTCTGGGGAGTTTTCGAGCAGTAAAGGCAGGACTGCGCGCGCGTCTATAGCGTTAGATTTACCTCCTCCAATCATTTTCGGCTGTTTTTGTAGTAGCGCAATTGGATTTCGCGCATCGACAACAACAAGCTTGCCTATTCGTTCACTCGTGGTGACAATGTGCTCTACGTGTTTCCTGAACAGTTCCACACAAAACGTCTGCGCCGTAGCGATCGCACCTGTGTCGCTTGCTTCACGACCTATTTCTGGGTCATTCTGGAGGTATTTAATGTTGTCGGGGTCTTCCATGAACTCTAGTACGCTATCGGAATGACGTTCTGCATTGAACCCCTCAAAGTCTGCCCCTTCCTGAAGTCTTAGCCATGTGGCAGCTCTGAAATAATTGCCTGCAGAAACTGTTGCTACAGAACCAAACATGTACGGACGATATGGATCGAATTCTTCTTGAAATCGTTTTTGACACTCCCGGGGAACGAGGTTAACAGCAGCAGGAGTTAGGAGCGCGTCATGCTCATCTTGAATGCACTGCAGTAAGGTAGTCTTGCCACTTTTCGAGGGGCCATCTATCGTGACGAGTACGGTACTGATTCGTGTACCACGGTCATTGTCACTCTCTAGAATTTCAGGCGATGCGTGCATTGATTGTGTATAGTATTACGGTTGGAATTCGCTGTTTTGTGAGCAGAGCGGGATTGTCATGACTGACACAGAGCGAGCCTGTTCTATGTCTGCTGCGTCGGTGAGCGTTGCGGTGACCTGCATGCCTTCAAGGCCGCCACCAGCAGCGATGTAGGCTGTTTCTCCTGCGGCGATTTGGTGATCAGTTGATCCACCTTTGCCGTTTTTGATTGATTCTATAGTGAGCGTCATTGCTTCTGGTGCATACGCCGTGACGTAGCAGCCGTCTGCTGTGATGTCTAGTGAGGCTTGTTGGTCTTGCTGTGGTGGGATGGGCTGTGCGGCGCCGGCGTCCTCTGTAGACTGCTCAGTGTCTTGGTCGTCTGGTACAGAGGGCTCGCTCTCTACTGGGTTTTCTGGCTGCTGCGCTGCTGTATTTTGAGTTGACGCAGGAACCTGTTGTTCGTCAGATTGAGCGGCGTCCGCAGTTTCCTGATCGTCTGAGGACTGCTCCTCGGCTATTTCGACTTGCGTAGCAGGGCTAACGTCGTCTGGCGCTTCGGTGTTTTCCAGGGGTGTGTTCTGTACGACCGCCGTGCTCGCTTTTTGTGTAGCTGGTTGCTTAAAGTCGTCGTTAGCTCCTATGACCGTGTACAGAAAGCCAAACGCGACGACAAACACCGCAGCAAACAACTGCGCCTGTGATTTGAATTTATACCAAAAATATCCGTAGTCCATATGTGGGAGACCAGAAGGGTCGATGCGGGAGATTGTACCAGCAACAGGTTATAAAATCAATAGATGACATAGTATAGTTGCAATTGTATCAACAATCTGCTATAATAATGCACAGCTCGATACATGAGATACGTCGGGCAAAGGAGTAAAAGAGATGTTCAAGAGTATTATTATAGCAGCGATAGCAACAGCAACCGTAGTATCTACGATGGGTGCGTTTGCATCTGCAACTGGTACAAACAGTTCACAAAACCACGAGAATTATTGGGGTGAAAACTGCACAAAGTATGAAGTGAGTGGCGAACAGCAAGTTTGGCACACGATGCGTAGCGAAGTTATGAAAGTTATTGTTAAAGGCGGCACAGGCCGTGTCGTGTACGAAGACGGCAACTTTGACAGCCTCAAAGCACCGGTCAACGATAAAAACGGTAAAAACTACGGTATTAGCCACGTTATCGAGTGTTACGGAACAGCTGAAGTAAGTACTCCAGACGTATGTGCATACGATGCTGCGCTTACAGCAGAAGACGAGGCATGTAGTGCCCCTGAGATGTGTGAGTACAATGCGGATATCACTGCTGACAATCACGCATGTGTTGCTCCAGAAGCACCAGCTGCCTGCGAGTACAACGATGCGATCCTCGCAACTGATGACTCATGTGTTGCTGCACCAGCAGAGATAGTTGAAGAGCCAGTCGTGTCCGCTGACCCGGTAGACCCTGTCGCCGAACAGACTCCAGAAGCACCTGAAGTAGATGCACCAGCTGTACTATCTACAGATACCGAAGCTGGCAAAGGTGTGGCTGAACAGACGACACCTGCAGTACTACCTACCGAGCTACCGAACACCGGTGCCAGCCCAGCGCTCGCGCTTGTCGGGTCACTCATAATCGGTGCTGCGTCATATGTCGCAAGCATCCGCCGCCAGATGGTTTAGTTAGCAGTAGCTATACCGAAACAGCGACGAACGCTCCACTCCGTATCAGGGTGGAGCGTTTTTAGTGTAGCGAGCCGGGCCGAGCTGAGCATAATTGACATGGGGACGCTAGCAGGCTACCATAAGCGAGTATTTGAAAACAAAAACGCTCCAAAAAAGGAAATATTTATATGGCGAAAAAATCTGCCAAAAAATCGGTGAACAAAAAATCAACCAACATGGGGGCGTTTATAGCGGGATTCGCTTTGATCGGCCTCATCATGGTGGGTAGCAGTTTTGCGCTGAAGCCAGAAAATGCCGGCAACAAGGGTGGTAATGGCGGTAACGGCGGCGGCAACGGGGCGCCCAACGGCCAGCATTTCAACCTTAATGTAATCGGGGTACCTAAAAACAAATCAGCAGATATAACCTCTGGTGGCCGGATATTCGTGCCGCTCGACGGCAATTGTCGGGTTAAGCTTGCTGAAGGCGACTTCGCAGTAGTCGACGGCAACTGTACGGACGGAAGCAGTGCGTTTAACCTGCCAAACCCTGATCCAGATGGTGACGGCACGACCGAGTATACTGTGTGGGCTCGACCACTTGGTAAGCCAGGCGGCAAGGCAAAAGTCACGACATGTGGCACGGACCCGCTGACCGGAGAAGAAATCTGCTCTATTGAATCATCGGCGTTTATCCGCACAAAAGGCAAAAGTAGTTTTGAGAATAAAAGCAAAGAGTTTTTGACCGTGCTGGCAGACCTCGATGGAGATGAAACGACAGCACCTGAGCGTGTTGGTATATTTGATCCAGCGCTTGAAGATTATATGTGGAGCTATGACAACAAAGGCCTACGTATACTACAGGTTCGGTTCTACGAGCAGACCAAATAGATTTTTGTTCTATAGCGCCCGCACTTCATATGGAAGTGCGGGCCAGATCACTGGGTTGTCTTATGGTGAGCGAGCGTTATAATACATCTTATGTTTATTATCGATATGTTGAGCTGGTGGTACACAGTCGGCTGGAAGCAGCGGATTGTTGATGTGGCCGGGTTTTGGCGGACGTGGACTGAGTATTTCGGGTTCGGAACACTGCTGCGCACGCTGTTCAAGCCGTGGAAGCAGATTGTAGCTGCACCTGGCTCACACGCGTCTTTTCAGGCTAAAAAATCTGCCTTGATGGACAACTTAATGTCTCGTCTAGTCGGATTCAGTGTTCGGAGCGGCGTGTTGGTGTTCGGCGGGATTATGATGGCAGGGCTGTTTGTACTGCGGATCGCGTATGTCGCTTTGTGGCCTCTGATTCCTGCGATGCCGCTTATTGTCGTAGTGATTGCGGGGGTACTGTGATGGAGCAGCCGGGCAACGTACAGTTTCGTTATGCGCGGCATTCACTAAGGAGTCGTAAGAATAGGCTGTTTACGATCGTTTCAAAAGAAATGCGCACTATCGGCATCGCCATAGCGCTACTGCTCATACTGTGCGGCGCGGGACTATGGATGTTTGGTCCAGATATTGTAGGCGCAATTGTTATGGCGGCAGGCTGGGCACTGATCACACCGCTGTTATGGCTGTACTACGACATATCGAGATTGCGACCTCACCTGGACGCCATGAACTCTGCCGGGACCGTTGCACTCGAAGAGTCGCTCCCTGTGGACGTTGCGAGTAGGTTGAAAAATATCGAGTCACCGTATGCCCTGTGGGAAGCCGTGAAGGGTACGTGGTATCACTCAGTGTTTAGCGCCCGCTACCGTATGCCGAGTGATTTATTTGAGCAGCTGCCAAAAGATCCCGATCCAGCGTTGGTAGCTCGTATCTTGACAAGTGCGCATGGTATGAGTGCGCAGAGTGGGTTGTCGCAGCTTTCGCCGGTGGCGTTGCTTATAGCGCTTTTACAGCCACACCCTCAATATCAGACGCTGATTGCTCAGCTGAAACTTGATGAATCTGATTTGCTTGAAGGTGTTCGCTGGATCCATCATCATCGAGATGCCATAGACCAGGTGGACCGTCGTGGTAAATCTGGTGGGTTGGCACGCGACTGGACGTCAGGGTTTACCCCGACGTTAAATAGGATGTCAGTCAATATATCTGACTTCATAGAATCAGGTGGACTGGCGCATCAGCATGTTGGCAGTCATGAAGCTACGATCAACGAAATCATACAAGACCTACAGAAACCACGGGCTAACGTCATGCTGATAGGCGACGTCGGGAGCGGTAAGACGATGTCGATTAAAGGCTTCGCAAAACGCATTCTACAAGACTCTACGCTGCCGGAATCGGTGCGCTACCACAGGGTGTACCAGGTGAGTGCGAGTGCGATTGTCAGCGCCAGTGCAGATCAGAATGCAGTAGAGTCGACGCTCTATTCGATCGTTGCTGAGGCTTCAAAGGCTAAAAACGCTATTTTGTTTTTCGATAACGCGGTGAATTTTTTCAGTAGTGGCAACGGTGCGATTGACCTGAGTAGAGCGATGCTAGACATCGCTAAAACTGCCAGCGTTCAGACGATATTTGAAATGACACCTGTAGAGTGGCAGGAAGTTTCTGCGCAGCACAATGAGCTGGCGGCGATACTCAATGTTCTACATGTTCCCCAGACAGAACAGCAGCAGACGATGGATATTCTCGAAGACCACAGCCTGGTGTATGAATCGCGTAGTGGCGTGGTGTTTACCTATAAAGCACTCCAAGAATGTATTACTATGGCTGACCGCTACGTCCAAGGACTGGTGTTTCCGGGCAAGGCAATTAGTGTACTGGAGAGTGCCGTTGGCCATGCAGAAGGTACGCTCGTCACAGCTGCATCTGTGCAGCAGGCGATAGAGGCAACATACGGTATTAAAGTTCAGGTGGCTGATGCGGTTGAAGGACAGCAGCTGTTGCAGCTAGAAGATCAGATACACGAAAGAATGGTCAACCAATACCGTGCCGTGAGAGTCGTGTCAGATGCGCTCAGGCGGGCGCGGAGTGGCGTGAGTAACCCGAATAAGCCTATTGGTACGTTTCTGTTTCTTGGTCCCACAGGTGTCGGTAAAACTGAGTTGTCTAAGGCGCTGGCTGCAGTGTATTTCGGTGACGAGGCTAAAATGGTCCGTGTCGACATGAACGAATACACGCAGAGTGCTGACCTGGGTCGTCTGTTGGACGTATCCTCTCCAGCGAGTCTGCTGTCGGCAGTTGGTCGCGAACGGTTCACGGTGGTGTTGTTTGACGAGATCGAGAAAGCTCATCCAGAAGTCGTGAATGCGTTTCTGCAGCTGCTTGACGAAGGTGAAATGCGCGATGCGGCCAATAGGACTGTGTCGTTCCGGGATGCGATCGTGATCGCGACAAGTAACGCGGGCGCAGATAAAATCCGAGCCTACATAGACCAGGGGCTTGAAGTGCAGCAGTTTGAGCAGCAGTTTATTAGCCAGCTTATCGACAGTGCAGCGTTTAAACCTGAGTTTCTCAACCGGTTTGACGAAACAGTTGTGTTCCGTCCGCTCAAGATAGATGAATTACTGCAAGTTATGGATTTGTTGATTGCTTCTGTGAACCGTAATCTTGAGAAGCAGAAAATTTCCGTGCAGCTTACCCAGCCAGCCAAAGAGTGGCTCGTGACACAGGGCAATGATCCGCGGCTCGGTGCTCGTCCACTGCGGCGCATGGTCCAACGTACGGTCGAAAACACGGTCGCGAAGCGTCTGCTGGCAGGCCAGGTGCCACCAGGTACGATTATTCAGCTAGACCTTGCAGACTTGCAAGCTGAGCTATAGTCAGCCTTAAAAGATGGTAAGTTAGTTTTGGTGGGTATATACTAGATAAGTATGATTTTTCGCATATTACTCGCGGTTGTACCTGTTGGTATTGTTTTGTTGTGTTCGGAGTATGTGTGGCGCAGAGAAATCCTGAAAGGCGAGCGCGCACGTAAATTTATACATATATTGGCGGGTGTATGGATGGCGTTTTGGCCATACTATGTCGGTTTTGATGGGATAGTTATGCTGGGGACGTTTGCGTTTACACTATTGGTATATTCACGTATGACGAGCTTGTTTCATGCTATATACGCAGTGAAACGACGCACCTATGGGGAGCTGTTTTTTGCAGTCGCAGTTGTCGTATGTGCCTATGTCAGCAAAGAGCCATGGGTGTTTATGACATCCATGCTGCTCCTAGCTGTAGCTGACGGCGGCGCAGCAGTAGTCGGCAGGGTGTGGGGCGTGTCGAACCAGTACAAGGTGTTTGGTACGAAGCAGCTTATCAAAAGCCGTGCAGGTACGGCGGCATATGTGATTCTGGCGTTTGCTTCAATGGTCGCTGGGTACATGCTCGGCGGACAGGACGCGCTTGCCGGTAACTGGGCATTGTTTGCGGGTGTGCCGGTCGGGATGGCCGTTATCGAGAACATAAGCCCATACGGCCTCGACAACTTGACGATTCCTATACTTGCCACCGTCGTCTTTAATACTGTCGCCTGAGCCGCACGATCAGGGTGATCCATGGTACAATTATCGCTATGATTAAGAAGATAGAAGACAACCTGCGCGAGTTTGTGTACGGCGGTATGGACGGCGCTGTTACGACGTTTGCTATTGTGACGGGTGCAGCTGGTGCATCGTTGGGCTCAAAAGTTATTTTAATACTTGGCCTTGCCAATGTGCTGGCTGACGGATTTTCTATGGCAGTTGGTGCATATTTGAGCGAAAAAGCTGACCAGCAGCTTGATGCTAAAAACCGTGGCGTCGCACATGAAGCGGACGACTCACCGCTCGTCGCATCAGTCGCCACGTTTGTATCGTTTGTCGTTGTCGGTTTTGTGCCGCTGAGCGTGTATATCTATGACCATGTCGCCGATGCAGGGCTCGGTGATAACGTGCTGTGGTATTCCGTCGCTTTGACGCTTGCCGCGTTTGCTGCGATTGGTTATTTGCGCGGCGCTGTGGTCGGTATTAGCAAGACGACGTCAGTTCTGGAGTCACTTGGACTTGGGCTTGCAGCGGCGATTATATCGTACGGTGTCGGTAGTTTTATCGAGAGTATTGTAGGTTAGTCTTCAGCGATAGCGTTGAGTATGCGTTCGATGTTGTCGTCGAGGCTGCATGCTCCGTTGATCGAGACTGTGTGGTATCCGAGGTCTTCAAAACTTTCGTAGTCTCTGAAGAACTGTTCAAATCGTTCTTCTGGTACATCGTGGCCGCCTTGGGTTGCACGGTCAGCGACGCGCGCGCGTGCCGTATCGTGGTCGATTGATACTTCGATGACGTACACGTGTGCTATTGTGCCGTTTTCCTTGGCATGATCCACCAGGAAGTTGATGAGGTTGTTGAATATGGTTTTGTGCGTGAACGCCTGGTTCCATATCACAGATGACCCGCTGACAAGTGCCTCCTGGGCTTGGCCGCGGAGAAACCGAAACGGGTGAATTGCTTCCGCTAGGCCTTCTTCTGTGAGCGATGCGTGGAGTGCCTGGTACAATTTGCTGTCATAGTCGATCGCATCTGGGTCGAGTACGATCGCGTGGTGAGGTTTGAGTGCATGTGCGAGCGCGATCGATAGGTAGGATTTGCCGCTTCCAGGGAGCCCCCGGACCAGTATCAGTGCAGGTGATTGTAGATTAATCATATAGGTGTATGATACGCTATCTGCACGGTATTAAAAATAAATAGTGAGAACAACCAATGATTCCACAAGAGCTCTTTATTGATGAAATCACGACGGTATTTAGCCTCAGTTTGCTTGCACTTGTGTTGGCTATGGCGCTCACTCCGGTATACACGCATTTCGCATATAAACATAAATGGTGGAAGCAGAAACGTACGACCGACGCAACCGGCAAAGATCTCGAAGTTATTAAAAAACTAAGCACGCGTAAACGTACTGTTCCTACGATGGCAGGATTGATCGTCATCGCGTCTGTTACTTTCGTGACGCTGCTGTTTAATTGGGATCGTGGGCAAACGTATCTACCATTGCTCGCACTTCTCGGTGGCGGGTTTGTTGGGCTCATAGATGACCTTATTAATGTACGAGGTGACGGCACAGGTAAAGCTGGTCTACGTGTTCGCATGAAACTTGGCCTCATCGTAGCTATTTCGACCGCGGCTGCGCTGTTTTTCTATTATAAACTTGGGTATACGACGATTAACTTGCCATGGGTTGGCGATTTTGAGCTTGGACTATTGATTGTGCCTTTGTTTGTGCTGGCCGTTGTGAGCACCGGGAACGCGGTGAACATCAGCGACGGACGCGACGGCTTGGCAGGCGGACTGTTGATGTACGCGTATAGCTCGTTTGGTGTGATCGCACTCCTGCAGGGAAACTACGGGATTGCGGTGTTTTGTGGAACGGTTGTCGGGGCACTCGTGTCGTATCTGTGGTTTAACATATCTCCCGCCCGGTTTTTTATGGGTGATGTTGGGTCGTTTTCGCTCGGGATGGCACTCGGTGTTGTAGCGATGTTGACCGACACACTATTCCTGCTGCCGATCATCGGCCTCGTATTTGTCGCAGAGGCAGGGTCAAGCTTGATACAGATTTTGTCGAAAAAGCTTCGCGGCGGCAAACGGATATTTATTGCAGCACCAATACATCATCATTTCGAAGCACAAGGCTGGTCTAAAGACAAAGTCACCATGAGGTTTTGGGTGGTCGGCCAGGTCTGCGGAGTTGTCGGGATCATTCTCGCCCTTATTGGCGGCTACTAATCCAGAGCGATTCTCGTCGGCATATCTTGGATGCATAAACTGCGATGCGCAGCCTCTCAACCTCAATCCTAGCGTCTCGTCCTTTGGTCCTCAATTCTTACGTCTCGTCCCTCAACCCTCAATTCTGCGGGTGGACGTTGTCGGTGTGTTTTTTGCCTTTGCCCATGTATTTCATCTCTAAGTTACCGACAGCAGAGTTTACGAGCACGACGAGTATCGTGAGTGCAACAGCGAGGCCGAGCCGATCGAGCGCCACGGTGATGCCTATGCCGGCTGCAAACAGGATAGATGCGGCAGTGGTGAGGTAGTAGACGTTATGGTCCTTTTCGCTTTTTAGAACTGTGCCGGCACCGATGAAGCTAATACCGACGATAATTGCTTCTATGACACGCACGGGGTCAGACTGTACTTTGCCAAATGTTTTGTCAAAATCCTGAATGACAATATAGCTCAGCGACATGACGAGCGCGGCTGCGCCAGACACGAACATGTGCGTGCGTATGCCCGCTGGTTTTTTAGCCAGTTCGCGCTCAATGCCGATAATCCCACCGGCACATATCGCCACTACTACTTTTAAGAGTATGTTTAGTTCTTCGGAGCTCATTAACCGTAAGTATAATGGAGCAATGAGCAATGAGCAATGCATAGAGTGCACGGGATATGTAGAATTACATAGGTGGCCGCGTTTATTGTGGTTTTATGGCTGGTCCTGGCGGGCTTGCCATTCTGTGCGGCCGCTGTTTGATTCGTATTGTTTGTAGCGGTCGGAAGCGTTGAGGTAGAAGTCTTGGTGGTAGTCTTC
>CALLJT010000073.1 GCA_938050265.1 Candidatus Saccharimonadia bacterium | reverse complement strand
CTCTTCAGGTAAGGTATCCGACTCTCATCAGCGGCGCTTATTGCCAGTATCCTGTCTGCGTATGGCTGCAGGTCTTTTCTTGTCTGTACTGGAGATCTGAAATTACAAGAAAAAACCTCGACATCTGTCCGCTCATACTTTTTGCGTAAAGTGCGGGCCTTTTTGATCTTATACTTGTCTATCGCAAGCAAAATTTTCAGTTTTTTCGAGGCAGTTTTGTTGTATTCTGCAATCTCTTCAATCGTCCCGGATCGCAAATCGCCAACATACAATACGGCGTCTCTTTCAGCTATTGGTTCATGTTTTGTCGTCATATGTATGATTCTCTAATTAGGTGACGACCAGGGAGGTCGACCAAGGAAACTCCGCACACGTCATTGATCGTAATATAATACACTCATACTTATCTTTCGTCAATCATCCAGTCGAAACCCTGCTATACGCCATAAATATCACAAAACCAAGAATCAGGACCATCATCAGTATCATTGTTATGAATCCTTGTTCTTGTTTGTGCATACATTCATCCTAGCGTTTTATGTGCGTATCGACAACGGTTTCGTTATCTCTTCTATAGATCTTACCGGCGATCTAACTAAACAATCCGCGCTTCTTGGTCGACTTGATTTCCTGTAGTAATTCTTTTTGTTTCTTGGATAGCTTAGTCGGTGTGTCGACCAGGACGGTGACGATATGGGCACCGCGGGCGCCTGTTTTGATGTGTGGGACACCATGTTCGGACAGCTTGAAGTCCGTGCCGCTCTGTGTGCCAGCAGGGACTTTCATCGTGACTGCGCCGTCTACCGTATCGACTTCAATTTCGGTACCGAGTGCTGCGTCTACCATGCCAACGTGTACTTTGCTGAGGACGAGCTGGCCCTCACGCGTGAACTCTTTATGCGGTTTAACGCGGACATGCACGTACAGATCACCTTTGTTGCCATTAGACGTTGCTTCACCGTACTCACGCAAGCGTATCGTTGCACCGTCATCAATCCCAGCGGGGATCTTGATTTTGACGTCTTTTTCTTTGCGCTGGACACCTGTTGCGCTGCAGACTGTGCAGTCTTTTTCTGGTATCTTGCCTTTGCCGCGACATGTCTGGCAGGTGACTTGCTGCTGGATGTTGCCGAAAATAGTCTGTGCGACTCTTGTTTCCTGACCAGAACCCTTACAAGTTTTGCAGGTCTTGAGTTCGTGACCAGGTTCGACCGTCTTGCCTTTGCAGTGGTCACAGGTGTCGTTAAGGTTCAGTTTGACTTCAGTTTCGACACCGAACACTGCTTCTTCGAAATCGAGCTCCAGGCTCATTTCTACATCTCGTCCGCGCGCGGGCCTCCTCGTACGGCCTTGACCAGCCCCACCACCAAAGAAACTACCGAAAATATCGCCCAAACCGCCCATATCGCCGAAATCAAAATTGATGTTCTGTCCTTGAAAGCCGCCACCCCCGAAAGGATTGCCGCCTCCGCCACCAGCTGCTCCACCTACACCCGCATGTCCGAACTGATCGTACCGCTGCCGCTTTGATGAATCTTTAAGAACCTCATACGCCTCGTTAACTTCTTTGAACTTAGCCTCATCACCGCCCTCTTTATCTGGGTGCAGCTCAATAGCCTTGCGCCGAAACGCTTTCTTAATTTCGTCATCAGACGCGCCCTTGGCGACGCCTAGCACTTCATAATAATCTCGTTTTGCCATACTCTAATCCTTCTTTTTTCTCATAATCACATCCGGCAGGAACGGCATACGCATAAGAATGCCACCGATCACTTCTAAAACAGTCAAATCCATAGTACCATTTTAGCACTTAAAGCACCCGAGTGCCAATTTTTTACGAGTCAAATACGTCGTCGCCGTAGTGCTTTTTGAGGCGGGCTCGGACACTGCCTTCGTGGCGACCAAGTACTTCTGACAGCTCTTTGACGTCTTTACCAGATTTCCAGCTATTTTTGAGGGTTTCGTCTTCTGTCTCTTGCCAGCGCTTGAACGCATTTGGGTAGTCTTTACGCATTTCTTTGATCCGTTCACCGAAGTCAGACGCACTTTTTGTTGCTTGTTTTTTCTGACTACGCTTCTTCTTGCGGGCTTGGGTTTTCTTGTCATATGCACCTTCTAGATGGGCATGTTGTTTCGTGTCGGAGGCGGATTTTCTGCGCAGAGTCTCGTCAAGCGTGTGCGCTTCTTCATGCATCATGAGCGCCGTACGGTTCAGTCCACCAAGCGTCAGTGTTTTGAGGCTCTTCACTCGAGACAATGCGACATACCCCATACCAGGCACAAACGCAGTACTCAGATCTATATGTGCAGCGTCTAGTGTCATACCTTGGCTTTTATGTATCGTGATGGCCCACGCCAGCCGCAGAGGCAGCTGTGTCAGGCTGGCCAGCTTCTTCTCTCCATCGCGCATTTCCCAGGTGTCAGGCACAACGTGTATCGACCGACCGTCTCTGGTTTTCACGACCGGATAGCCTGTATCTCCATCGAAATCTACGACTTCGCCGAGTGTCCCGTTGACGTATGAGCGGTCCTGAGAATTTTTAACAAACATCACGAATGCACCTTTTTTGAGCTGTAGCACTTCAGGAGACAGGCATGATTTTTTCAGTGATTCAACGCGTGCTTTACTGCCGGTATGAGCCATGTCGTACTCGCGCACATCACCCTCCATGGCATCAAGCTTGGCCTGGTTGACTGCATCCACGTCGATGTTCCTGGTGTACAGTTCTGTGACTGGGTCGTCAAACGGTGTGCGTGGCTGCTTGCGCTCTAGCAGTGCCTCTGCGTGACGTCTGCGAATGTCGTTTTCCCTGAGCGCCGTCAGTATCTCTAGCAACTGATCGTCATCCTGTCTGTGCTGCTCTTCTAAATAACACACGACCGGGTCGAGCTCTTCCCACGCATTACTGCTCGGTATGAAACCGCCTTGCCGTGAATCACCACGGTTGATCGGTGGCAACTGATAAAAATCGCCTGACAGCACCACCTGTAACCCCCCGAAAGGCGCGGAGTCACCACGAACGCCCCGACAAATTTCATCAATCATGTCCAGACGAAAGTCGTGCAGCATCGACACTTCGTCAATCACCAGAATATCTGCCTTGTTGATCTGGTCCTGACGGCTCTTGCTCATGTCCGACACCATCCGGTCATGCACCTCGTCGGCAATGCCCATACCTGACCATGAATGAATCGTACTACCGCCAAGGTGCGTCGCGGCAAGCCCAGTCGACGCAGTGACCGCCACTGATTTGCCATCAATCCGGGCATCGCGCACAAACGAATTGAGCACGTGCGTTTTACCTGACCCAGCCGGTCCGGTCAAAAACACTGAATGTCCAGCATCCAAAATAGCTAACGCGGTTTTTTGCTTCATACCTCTCACTCTACACTGTCTATGCTTCTAGTTTACAGCGTAACCGTGATAGATGTAATGCATTTTTAATCTAACCTACATAAAGGCCTGACCCAAACTCACTTTTCCACCCCAAACACCCCTACGCTAACAATCTAGAAGTCTTTTCTTTCTCAATGATGCTACGGCATCATTTCTAAAGAACAAAACCTCAATCTTGTCTCCATATGAACGTTTGGGTGTAAAAAAGTGAGTACGGGTCAGCCTAGAGGCTCGTCTAGCAAGGCTACTTCACGTGGACTAACCGAGCGCACTCTGCTAGTATTTAAGCAGATACTTAAATACGCCGCGATACGCGCACACAAGGAGTACACGCACCCATGATAACTCTCATTCTCAGCATACTAGCAGGAGCTCTCAGCGTACTGGCACCATGTATTCTGCCGCTTCTACCGATAATTATCGGGGGGAGCATTCAGAGCGACGGCAGCTCCAGCTCGAAACGACCATACATTATTATCAGCAGCCTTGTCGTCTCGCTGGTGGCATTCACTCTCCTGCTGCGCGCCTCCACAAGCCTGCTCGGGATCGACCCGCGCGTATGGCAATACGGATCAGGCGGCATCGTAATTATCCTCGGCGTATTCATGCTGCTCCCCGATATGTGGGACAGGGTTATTGGCGCGCTTGGTATACAGGCCAAATCTCAGCAGCTCCTCGGCAAAGCCGGCCAGAAAAAAAACCAGAACGTATCCGCGGTACTCACAGGGGCAGCACTTGGCCCGGTTTTCAGTAGTTGCAGCCCTATGTATGCATGGATCGTCGCAACCGTCATACCAGATAGTTCGGCACTAGGCATCGTTTACCTGATTGGCTATGTGTTCGGGCTTGCTGTTGCACTGCTTGCTATCTCACGATTTGGTCAGCGCTTGATTGAAAAAATCAAATGGGCATCTGACCCCCACAGTACGTTTACGAAAGTCGTCGCAATCCTCTTCATTCTCGTTGGAATTGCCGTAGCAACAGGACTCGACAAAGACATCCAAACATACCTCGTTGAGCAAGATTTCATCAACATCAAAGCCCTCGAAAACCGCCTCGTCCCAGACGAACTCTAACCACACCCAAAGGCGATCCAAAATTACCATGTATACTACAGCCATGAATAGTATATTTGCAGGATCAGTATTTTCACCTGATGAGTGGTCCGTACTATTGGCAGCTGGACTGATAGTCACCGTCGTCTGTGTCTCCGTACTTGTCTGGGTGCTAATGAAGATTGCAAGCAAAGTCGGATTAGCCCACCCTGTAACCTCTTATCGAAAACTCTTTTTTATCGTCACAACAGTGCTAACCGCCGCCATTCTTCTATTTGTTGTTGCCCCGACGATAATAGACGACCAACAATATCTCGCTAAACAAAAAGAATGCGGCCAGAAAGTCGGCCTAGACTACAGGCTCATCAACTCAAACCAGGCGACAGCAGAACAGCAACAAACGTTTTTTACATGCCTCTCAGAGTAGCCAAGTAGTACGTGCACGCAGTAACTGTTACTCGATAATCATCCCGTTAACTTGATGATTCCATAGGTCATGGAATGCGCCTTTTTTCTTCAGCAGCTCATCAATCGAACCATCTTCAACGATCCGGCCCTTGTCCATGACAATGATACGGTCCATTTTCTTGAGGGTAGACAGTCTATGCGCAATAGATATGACCGCCCTGTCTTGCCAGAGATTCTCTAGTGATTTCTGCACCAGAGCTTCGTTTTCACTGTCTAGTGCACTTGTAGCCTCGTCGAGAATCAATAGTGGTTTGTCCTGCAGCACAGCACGTGCAATAGATAGCCGCTGACGCTGACCGACAGACAGTTTGACTCCGCGCTCACCGACAATTGCGTCATATGATTGCGGTATGTCTTTGACAAACTCGTGCGCAAGCTTACTCTTTCGGTGGAGTTCGCATCAGCCACGCGAGTGGGCTTATGAGACCGCCTGCGATCAGAGCATAGCGTAGTGCCGTCTCTTGCTGAGAGACAATGAGCGCCAAACCGAACACGACTGCCCACGCACAGAAAATACCAAACGTGCCGGACAGCTCGGCCCAATACACAAAGTGCACCGGCTGTTTTTTTGCCCGCCTATGATATGAGCTGCTATACGGAACTGCATAGAGAGACATCGATGTCACCGCGTTAAATATGTTTGCACCAACCAACGCAGACAGTCCGCTCGCGACTGCTCGCAGAGGGAACGTAAGGACACGTGTAATCATGCCAAGGACGAACAAGGATGAATGGGCATCGATCATACGACTCACAAACCAAATCGCAATCGTACTCACTGCTAAACCAACCCCGATGATATATCCCAACGTATCGAAGCCGCCTATCGTCAGATAAATAAGCAGTGGCCAGGCATTAATACTCATCGTAGTGCTCATATTGTCTGCCCAGCTCGCCAGCATAGGACGATACATGCTTCTTGTAGGCGCATATATACCTACACTCACTGACGGGCGCCCTTCACCGCTCAGTTCTGCCCGCAGAACAAATATCGCCAGAACCAGTAGCGTCAAACTCGTCAGGAAAATAAAAGACGGCTCCACAAACGCAGCTATAAGCCCACCCATAACAGGAGCTATGGAGTCAGCGAGAGTCGATACAATAAAAAATCCACCAATGTTCTTGCTCATATTTTTCTTGGAAGCAAGATTCGCCAAGTCAACATGCATAGTCGACCAGTATAGCGCATCCCCCGCAGCCCAGAACACAACAGACACAAAAAGCCACACAGTTGAGTATTGTGAGGCAAACAAACCAAACATCTGCAGTGCTGCACATGCGTGACTCCATGCAAGGCCGTGCTGCATACCGACACGCGCAGCAAACCGGATAAGCGGCAGATATATCAGCAGCCTAAACAGCATGATCCCCATCAAAAACAAAGCAATGAACTGTAGTGATCTACCGAGTTCAAGCAAATATATAGGCACGAATACGCTCGAGAGCCCGAAGGCAAACCGTCGCAACGTCGACGACGCAAAAATATGAGCCTTCTTCGCGTGCATGTGTAGTAGATGATGGTAGTGCCTAAGCATAACGATGATTATACAACAGCACTGCACCGATGCGAGCAATCACCGGTCAAAAAATACACAAGAAAAGAGGCCCTTTCAGGCCTCTCCTCGAAAACAGATGTATAGGAAACTATTTGTCTTCTTTGTCGTCGACGACTTCGCCTTCAACTGGCTCGTCCTTGTCATCAGAAGACGCATCGCCTTCCCCTTTTTCCGTATCCCCTTTTCCTTCTTCCTCTTTGGCTGCCTCTTCGTACATCTTGGCGCCAATTGGCATCATTTTGTCCGTGAGCTCTTTAGTAGCTGCTTCGAGCGCGTCTTTGTCTGCGTCCTCATCTTCAAGGACTTTCTTGGCTTCTGCAACTGCATCTTCCAGTGTTTTTTTGTCGTCATCTGACAACTTGTCTGTGTTGTCGGTAGAAAACTTCTCAGTTTGGTAGATGCTGTTTTCGAGGCCGTTTCGCGCTTCGATTGCTTCACGCTTTTTCTTGTCTTCTTCGGCGTGTGCCTCAGCGTCTTTTGCCATCTTCTCAACTTCGTCCTTGTCTAGGTTGCCGCTGTTTTGGATAGTGATTGACTGCTCTTTGCCTGTGCCTTTGTCTTTCGCTGTTACGTTCAAGATACCGTTGGCATCGATGTTGAATGTAACTTCAATTTGCGGAACACCACGCGGCGCTGGAGCAATACCGTCTAGGACAAATCGTCCAAGCGACTTGTTGTCACTGACCATTTCACGCTCACCTTGCACAACATGGATCTCTACCTGTGGCTGGTTGTCAGCAGCAGTTGAGAACGTTTCGCTTTTACTAGTCGGAATGGTTGCGTTACGCTCAATGAGTTTAGTAGAAATGCCACCCATTGTTTCAATACCGATAGAGAGTGGCGTTACGTCGAGGAGTAGGACGTATTTGACGTCACCTGCAAGCACACCACCCTGGATTGCAGCACCCACAGCCACAACTTCATCAGGGTTCACACCCTGCATCGGGTCTTTGCCGAAAATCTCTTTGACCTTCGCCTGTACTGCTGGCATACGTGTCATACCACCGACCAGCACAACCGCGTCGATTTCGCTCGCTTTAACCTTAGCGTCTTTAAGCGCTTTTTCGCATGGCTTGGCAGTCTTTTCTATCAGGTCACCGACGAGACTCTCCAGCTTGCTGCGTGAGAATTTGTGTTCAAAGTGCTTCGGACCATCAGCGTCAGCTGTTAGGAATGGCAAGTTGATGTCTACTTCTTGCGCTGTTGACAGCTCAATCTTGGCTTTTTCTGCTTCGTCACGCAGGCGTTGCATTGCTGCATTGTCTTCTGTGATGTCCATGCCGTGCTCTTTTTTGAACTCATCAGCTAAGTAGTTAACGATCACACGGTCAAAGTCTGCACCACCAAGGTGCGTATCACCGTTCGTGCTCTTTACTTCGAATACACCGTCACCGAGCTCTAAGATAGATACGTCAAACGTACCGCCACCAAGGTCGTATACCGCGATCTTTTCGTCTTTCTTACCTTCTTTGTCTAAACCATACGCAAGCGCAGCCGCAGTTGGCTCGTTAATGATACGCTTTACTTCAAGTCCAGCGATCTTACCGGCGTCTTTTGTCGCCTGACGCTGTGAGTCATCAAAGTACGCAGGCACCGTAATAACTGCTTCTGTTACTGGTTCACCCAGGAACGCTTCTGCGTCGGCCTTGAGCTTGCCAAGTACCATCGCGCTCATTTCTTCAGCACTGTACTCTTTGTCGCCCATCTTTACCTTGACGCCCGTGCCGCTTTTGACCATTTCGTAGCCCATAAGCTTGATGTCTTTTTGCACTTCTTTATCTGACCATTTACGGCCGATAAGGCGCTTCATTTCATAAATCGTATTCTTGGCGTTTGTCACCTGCTGACGACGAGCCACCTGGCCCACGAGCCGGTCACCCTTTTTATTGATCGCGACAACAGATGGTGTCGTTCGGTTACCTTCTGCGTTAGCGATGATTTCTGGTTTACCAGATTGCATTACTGCCATGGCACTGTTTGTAGTACCTAGATCAATTCCTATTATTTTACCCATTTTGTGCTCCTCTATACTTTGCGCCATGAACAGCCTGCTCTGTGGCAGAGCCACAGATCTGCTGCTCATTGGCAGTGATCTAACTTTGTCGCTAGCTCCAGTGCTCGCTCACGTATTTCATATACGTTCGCTTGCGCGCTTCACTATCTCCGCGTTATATCACTACCCGCAAAGCCTAGAGAAGCAAAAACCGACGAACAAGTCAGATCGTTATTTACTTACATTGTGTTGTTAAAATTGCTATGTTGGCACTCTATTGTTTTGTGTGCTAATGCTATTCTAGCAAATCAGAAATTGGCAGTCAAGCATTAAGAGTGCTAATTTACGTGAGCGCTTACAATATAGCTCGTTTTTTGAGCAAATAGTAATAGCTCGCTACGCTCGTCGCACAAAAGACTGAGAAAGTACTATACACACCAACAAACACGATTACGATCTCGAGCCAATCAGGGAGCTCTGGGTATGGCGAAGTAAACAAACGAGCCAATAGCGCAATCACGAACACTAGTGCCACCAGCACCAGAAATCCGTAGAATGTAAATCCCACATTGATTACTGCGAGCTTTTTCTGGCTAATCCCGTAGTCTCTACGCACCTCTGCCACTGAGCGCTTTTCCACGACCACGTAAGGCAAGAAAAGAGAATATATATCCCACCACCCAGGCTGGGCAGAGGCAACGAAGTCGAACGCGGCTGACCGCCACCTACGAATCATTACTTTTGTCTCCTTGTTCGTCTTGAGACAATTGTCGTGTATATTCGTACAGCAGCACAGGGATAGCAACCACAAACGGCGTTACTACACTGGCCCACAGAACACTATCGCTCAGACTCTGATTCGTTGGGTCACAGTCATATTGATACGGGTTGCAGTCTAGATACTGAGCGGGTCCGTACTGCAGGAACAGAGTAGCTGCCACCCAAATAGATACCACTAGCAGTGTCATACGCACTGGATGCACACGACACATCCGGACAAGAGGGCTTAGCAGGGCAAAGAATCTATTCGTCAAAAAAAACGTAATCGCAGCAGCTACCGCCAGTGTCGAAACGGCTCGTTTATCCAAAGTGGTGTTTTCGACCAGTACATAGCCGATCATGGCAACGCTCAGAACAATACAAGCAACGTACAGCTTGTTCTGCCTGAACGTTTGCATCAGCTCTTCACTCGTACCATCGCAGGACGGAGCAGCTCGTCACCTAAGACATATCCGCTCTGGAGTTCTTCTGACACGATCTCTTCGTCGCCGTCGCCGTCGCCTTCTTCAGCGCTTACGGCTTCCATAGTGTGCGGGTCAAACGGCTCGCCAACTGTGCTCACACGCTCTACCCCAATTTTCTGCAACACGTCACCAAACTGCTTATAGATCGCGTCTGTGCCCTTCTGCAGCTCCTCACTGCTCACTGCTCTTTGCTCACCGCTCTGCTGCGAAGCAGCTCGGGCCCGCTCAAAATTATCAATAACCGGCAGCAACTGGGTCACCACAAGCGCCTTATAATAACCGGCCATCTTAGCCTTCTCTTCTTCGGCTCTCCG
>CALLJT010000072.1 GCA_938050265.1 Candidatus Saccharimonadia bacterium | reverse complement strand
GTATTCCTTTGGCTATAGTTATGGATACAAGGCGCTTGGTAAGTAGTTCGATATCGAATCGGACCTGATAGTCGACGTCTTCGTGAGAAGACAGGAGATCAACGAGCAGCGTAGCGATGCCGTGATGCTGCAAGTCCTGTGCGACCTGCATGTTGCGAGGGCTGTGACGACTACTGCCTGATCCATGTGCAAAGATTACTATTCCTTTTGAGTGAAGGGGGATGATTAGCTCTCCTTCAAGTTGTACGTCCTCGAGAGATATGTGCACTAACGGGTTACGGTCGGGTGTACTCGGTTTTGTTGTCATGACTTCCTCCTCCTATGTTTTTAGTAGAATAGTAAGCTCTGAGAGTAGCGGCCCAATTGACAGCACCTGCACGGTGTCGGATGCTTGACTGAGTGCTGCCGGGCAGCTGTCGGTGGCGTAGATATGCTTGACAGGCAGCCCAAGAAGCCGTTTCCAGGCTGATCTCGTGAACAGCCCATGCGAGACAGCGATCGCAATTTCTTCAACCCCGTAGCTTTTTAAAAGGGTGCATGCAGATACGAGTGTTCTGCCACTATCAAGAATGTCGTCGAACAGTATGACTTTTTTGCCGACGTTCCCGACGAGCTCAAGATGAGTGACGCCGTTTGCGCGTTGTTTTTCAAAATGCGTGACAGGAGCTGTCCCGTCTAAGGCGTTTGCAAGCATGTGGCAGCGCGTGAGTGCCCCTCTGTCTGGCGCTACAATCGTGTAGTTGCCCCAGTCGAGTCGTGTTATGGGGTCTACGAACAATAGTTCTGTCGATAGCGAGTGCAGTGGCAGGCCCAGTAAGGTAGCTGCTCGACGACTATGCGCGTCGAGAGTGTATACCTCGTCAATACCCGATGCTTGCAGTAAGGATCCAATTAACTTGATCCCATGGCTTTGTCCGTCGTTGAACTTGTCCTGACGAGCATAGGCGAGGTACGGAAGAAAAGCCCGGACACTTTTCGCCCCATTGCTTTTTAGAGCGTCCGCAATACTTAAGACACCGAGCAGCTGGTCGTCTGGAGGCGCGATTGAGCCAACAACCATGCAGTCGTGCCCGTTGATGTCGTCTATGCCTTCTGCATACATCTCACCATTTGTGAATCGCTTCACTGCTACGGTTCCTGCGATGTTGTGCGGGTGTAATCCACATAGAATTTCCACAAAACGAACGAAGTAAGGTGTTGTAGCAAAAATCAACATATGTTTCTAGGCTTCCTGGGGATGTTGGCGTGCTACGATTCCCCAAGAGCGACTCAGTAGGTCTTCGAGCGCTGTGCGTTCGAGGTTGCCGGTGATTGACTCTTCGAGTAAGTGCGGGTAGGTGTTGACCTGTCGGTATATCGACAGTAGGTAATCAACCCCCCCGATAATCAGTGGATGACTCTCTCCCCGCAAATGGTCTTTTAGGTAACGATCAATGTGGCGGAAGAACTCTTTGAGGAACTTTTTGTTCACCTGTTTATCGTTGTAGTGTCCGTGAAATGCTTCAGAGTGCTGTGCACGGCTGGCAGGGCCAACTGTGTGTGTCTCTGCTACATTTGGCAACTCATCAATACCGAGTGTCTCGATGAGGTTTGAAGGGAAGTTGTTTGGTGTCACAGCCTCTATGCCATAGTGCCCCCCTTTGAATAACTGAACATCGTTGTGGTTCAACGAGAGAAGGTAGTACTCTTTAGTGTCTTCAAGCACTTGGTTCAGTGGTTCGAGGTTAAACCCTTTGCCAACGGTTACTATGTCCGGGGTCGTGGATGTCGGCAAATTATATACACGGAATAGGCTAGAAGAAGCAAACACTGCGAGACTCGTTCTCGACGAAGACAGAAACTCGCGACTATCTAGATATTTGTAGATAGGGGCGACTATCTTCCTGACGTCACGTGTTGACAGTCCTGTGCCCTCGAGAAGTATCTTTGCCTGTTTGAGGGCGTTCTTTAGCCGAATACGATTTGGGTTCGAGTCACCAGTTTGTGATAAAAGTGGGCTATAAATAGTTACGCATTCGTCGGCATCGTGAGTCGTGAGCTCTACGAGTTCTTGTGTAGTTGGTAGGTAGGTCATATGTTCTCCTTATTGTTTTATATACGATTGTTACTGAGAGGGCGATGCACGATCTACTGCGCCACACGTGACGTGTCGCATAGCAGCTCTACAACAGTGTCATCACTTACTTGTGTAAACCGCAGATAGTGTGCGCCGACTGAGCCTTTGAATTCTCTTGGGTCGACTAGCACGATCACATCGTCTGCCTGAGTGTGCAGGTCATACATAGCTTCTTCTGATGCCACGGCTGCAGCAACGATAACTCGCTTTGGTTGCTGAGTATGTACGTAGCGTAAAGCTGCTTTCATGGTTAGCCCCGTCGCAATGCCGTCATCCACGACGATCACTGTTTTACCTTGTATGCTTGGCGGTGGGGCTCCGTCGGCATAGTACTGTACTCGTCGCTTCTCAATAAGCTTTCGAGCTGCTGATTCAGCCGCTTCGCACCACGCTGAATCAAGGCGTGCACGTTGTTTGCTGTCGTACAGGGGCTCATCGTTTTCGGCAACAGCTCCGACTGCGTACTCTGGCCAGGAAGGGTGCCCAATTTTACGCACAAGTACGGCCCCGAATGGTGCGTGCAGTTCGCGTGCAACGATCGCTCCGGGTACAACACCGCCCCGAGGCAGAGCTAGTACGACCACTCCTGTATCGTCGCGGTAGTGATCAAGCTTAGAAGCTAGTTGCTCGCCAGCATCTGTTCGATTTTTGAATACGTTACGCATGTTCATCTCCTTCAATTAAATCTCTGCTACAACGTAGTTTGTGGCTGCTGGCATAGTCATGTCCCCGCTTATGTAATGGTAATTTTCTTGCCAGTTTCTTCAATGGCCTTGGTGTCTATTGGCATCGTGACCTTTAAAACACCATCCTTGAATGCAGCCTGCGTGTGTTCGTCCTGTGCACCTTCGGGTAGGGCGACTCGACGCCAAAATCGATTACTGCTTTCGCGCCGGTAGTAGCGGCGTTTTTTCTTTTCTTCTTCCTTTTCTTCGTGTTCAGCAGATACTTCAAGCATGCCTTTCTCGGTTGTGACGTTGATCTCGTCTTTGGCAAAGTTTGGTAAGCTGAATTCGGCAATTACTTTGCCGTCCTCTTCGTACATGTCCATGGTGGACCACTCGGGGAGAGCAAGCGACATGTCGAAGTCCTGTTCCCAGAATCGTTCGAAGTCTTTTTGTATTTTGTCTAGTTCTCGAAATGGGTTGTATTTAGCGAGTTGCATACGTCGTCTCCTTGTTATTTTTTTGTGCTTTGGCTAGTGTCTTCCAGCGGCGCGCTTGTAGTTTACGGGCACGTTGCTCCCAATTACGGCTGATATGTTGCAAAAAGTCGTCCTGGTCTGTAGGTACGGATTTAGTCGTTTTGTTAGAGTACTCCATGTGTTCGCCTCTCTTGTTTGATTGGTTATTAAGTGTCTTGCTGTGTATGTAATCTTCTTCTCATGTACATTCCTCCTGTTACATGTCACACTATAAGCGAGCTAAGCGCCGCAAACAGTAACCGCACTCACGCGTGTTTTGTGACTCGGCTCACACCCCCATAATTAACAAGTAACACTCCCTTGCAGTCCACGGTGGGGTCGCCTATCCGTAGGGAGTACCGTGCATTGGAGCGGATTATGCAGCAAGATATCCAGTCAAAAATTGAAGCATTCTTTAGCACATATCCTCGAAGGAAGTTTTCTAAAGGGCAGATCCTGATATACGCAGGTGATGATCCTCAGGGTTCATACTGTTTAGAGCAGGGGCAGGTCCGGCAATACGATATTACCGACAAGGGTGACGAAATTGTTGTAAATGTGTTTAAGGCCCCGGCATTTTTTCCAATCTCCTGGGTGCTTAATAAAACACCAAACAAGTATTTTTTTGAATCATTTACAGATATAGCAGTCCGGATAGGTCCTGCTGACGAAACATTTGCGTTTTTGAAGGCCAATCAGGATGTTATATTTGACTTACTGAGCCGTGTATACCATGGCGTAGACGGAATGCAGCGGCGCATGGCGCACCTGATGGGCGGTGACGCTCGAACACGCGTCATATTTGAACTTATTCTTGAATGTAAACGGTTTGGAAAAAAACAGCCAAATGGTTCGTACATACTCGAAATGCACGAGTCAGAGCTAGCCAGTCGTGCAGGCTTAGCGCGTGAGACAGTCAGTCGTCATATCGGTAAACTTGATCACGGTAGCATAGTTGAAGTTACGCACAAAGCGATAATAGTTAAGAGTCTTAAAAAGCTTGAAGAAGAGCTTGGCGAAGACATGTAGTGTGTGTCGCACGCAGTCGTGATTGAACAACTGTAGACTTTGAGTAAATTGTCTGTGATCTGAAGCACGGTCTTTTCGTATAAGAGTACGTACCATAGGGGTAGGTATTAACGTAACAAGGAGCAAGGCAATGAGCAACAAAAAAAGAGCGCTCGTAGTGTATAAATCCAAGTACGGCTCAACTGACGGTATAGCAAAAACCATCACGAAGACGCTGCGTGGTACCGGAGTGACCGTCATGGTCTCTAGTGACCCAGATACAGCCCCTTCACCTAAAAACTTTGATGTGGTTGTATTGGGTAGTGCAGTGTACTCATCGCAGTGGCGACAAGCAATGCATGCATATTGCCTTGCCCACTATGACGACCTAGTTGATAACGCCAATGTGTGGTTATTTAGTACAGGCCCTGTTGGCAAGTACGATCAACTATCTACCGAATATCCTGACACAGTGGAAATGTTGATGCGGGAAGGGTCTCCCGTCAGGGATCACGCCGTGTTTAAGGGTGCCCTTGACTCAAAGAAGCTGAACGTTTTTGAACGAGCTGTAACAAAAATTGTCCGTGCAGAAGACGGTGACTACAGAAACTGGGAAAATATAAAAGCGTGGGCTCAGCGCATTGCAGGCTCGGTAGGTGAGTAGGAGCAGTGACCTCGTGGTCTCGGATTGTCCCCCGAGATCATGTGTTACTGGTGTGGTTTTTTTGAGAAGGAGCGCTTACCTAGACGCATGTCGGACAGTATTTACTGGAGCGAATCTGCTATATCATCTGCCCACTTTGAAATTGCATCCCAGTTTCGAAAGTCACCTGGAGACGCTTTTACGATTTTTGTTGCGACGAGCTCACTGAGACTGAGGTTCTTGCGGTCCAGCTTACCAGAAAACACCACGTGATCCTGTACGTGCAGCTGTTTCTTTATTTCATCGACAGGTGTTGGCGTGTTGTATGCCAGGTTGTCTTGTTCACCAACGGGGCCGCTGCTGAACAGCCACACTTTATTGACTGCAGAAAGTAGCTCTCGGTTTCGCAGGTAATATCTACGCATACCGGCCAACCAGCGTCCAAGGTACGTGGCACTTCCAAGGATAACGACGTCATAGCCGATCGGGACAGGGGCAGTAAATGGCTTTTCAAACACGTTTACAGAATGTTCCGCTTTTTTAAGCCTCGCTGCGATTGTGTTGGCGATGTCTTTTGTTGAGCCATGCCTTGATTGGTATACGATGAGTATCCTGCTCATTTACACCACCCCGTAGAAGCTTTCTAGTAACGTATATGCGATATATGCAGGCCATACCAGCGCTTGGAATATCCCTGCTAGCCCATCCCAGAATGAGTCTGTTGCTTGCAGGAAGTATAGAATCGAACCAATGAATCCGAGCCCGTATACAGCACTACCTCCGTGCTTTTGGCTATTGTCTGTGAATGTTATGAAGCTAAATGGTTTTGTATCTTTACTCATGATGCATATCTCCTGCTTATGTCATCAGCATGCCGTATTGTTCCAGTACGTTCTATGACTCAGATCACTGATTATGGTGGTGTGGGGCAGGCTGCATCTTGTGAACAACCAAGAGGTTGAACCTGATGGCACTAAGACTTTGGTTCCCGGGAGGATATCAATTAAAAAACCGACCGCTAGGGTCGGCTCTTTAGTTGGTGATCTTAAGGGGAATCGACCTACGTTCCGCAGGCCCGAAACTTCTGCCAATGCAGC
>CALLJT010000071.1 GCA_938050265.1 Candidatus Saccharimonadia bacterium | reverse complement strand
CTAAGGCAAGCTGCGTGTGACAGTGTCGTTTATGTGGACGTTAGTCCATCTTCCCTTCGCGGGCTTTGTTGGCCCATTCGTCTGCGAGTTCGTTGCCTTCGGTGCCAACGTGGGCTTTGACCCAGACGAGTTTAGCGTTTGAATCGTTGTATAGCGTATAGAGTTTTTTGACGATGTCGAGGTTTTGGATCTCGCCCTTGGACGATTTTTTCCAGCCCTTCTTTTCCCAACCTGGGGCCCATTTGGTGACCACGTTGATCCAGAACTCGCTGTCCGTCCGAATCTCGCAGTCGTCGCCTTCTGCGTGCTTCAGCGCAGCGATCAGGGCGTACCCCTCCATGCGGATGTTGGTCGAATCATCTTCGCGCCCGAGCATCACGGGCTTTTTGTCTAAGATAACTGCAAAGCCCCCTGGGCCAGGGTTTGGACTGCAACTACCGTCTGTGTAATAGATCTTTATCATTTGTAACAGTATACAGGATCGGGATGACGCTCATGAACTGATCTGACCCATCAACTTACGGCCCTGCTATACGAGGTCAGCTATCTGGGTTCGCACCTGCTCTGTTGTGTCGCGGTTGCGGACTGTTACGGTGTCGTCTTCAAGCGTGTCGAAGTCAATTACGATACATTCTGGTGTACCGATTTCGTCTTGACGGCGGTAGCGCTTGCCGATATTGCCGTTATCGTCGTATTCACACACGAACTGCTCAGATAGTTTCGCATATACTGCACGGGCTTTTTCGACGAGCTCTGGCTTGTTTTTGAGCAACGGGAAGATCGCATAACGCACCGGTGCAAGCTCTGGCTTGAGCTTCAGGACTGTTCGAGTGTCTCCGTTTTCGAGTTGCTCAACAGTGTATGCGTCAGAAACGACTGCCATAAAGATGCGACCCATACCCATTGACGTTTCGAGTACCCAAGGTATGTATTTTTCGTTTGTCCGAGGGTCTGTATAGGTGGTGTCCGTACCTGAAAATTCTTTGTGTTGCTTAAGATCGTAATCTGTACGATCGTGAAAACCTTCAACTTCATCAAACCCAAGAGATGGGTATTCATACTCAATATCCCACGCTTCTTTGCAGTAGAACACAAGGTTTTCGTGCTGACTCCATCGCAGTTTTTCCTCAGCGATACCTAGGTCGTCCACATACCACTGCCAGCGTTCCTGCTTGATGCGGTCATACGCGTCTTTGTTCTGGTTTGGGGGTACAAAATACTGCGTATCTGCTTGCTCCAGTTCACGCGTACGGAACAGGAAGTTCCGCGGGCTAATTTCATTACGGAACGCTTTACCGATCTGGGCAACACCGAACGGTACCTTCATACGAGTTGAATCTACGATGTTCTTGAAGTTCAGATAAATACCCTGACAGGCTTCGCCCGGTAGATACACTGGATCAGCGCCCTCGCCAGCAAAATCACCTAGGTTAGACTTCACAAGCAAGTTGAATGCTCGAACTGTCCCGAACTCTTTTTTTCCGCATTTAGGACACCCGATCTTGGACCTGTTTTCATCAAATAGTTTATTGAGTTCATCTTCGCTCATTTTTTCGTCTGCAGCCTGACCAACTGCTTCAAGTTCTTTGTCTACTCGGATGCGGGTATTGCAATTCTTGCACTCAGCAAGTGGATCGGAAAAGCCAGATGTATGTCCAGATGCGTCCCACACCTTTGGGTGTTTGAACATAGCAGAATCAATACCTACGTAATCTTCTTTTCGGTGCACGCTTGCACGCCACCATGACTGCTTGATGTTATTGAGCAGCTCAACTCCATACGGACCGAAGTCGTACAGGCCAGCTACCCCACCATAGATATCTGACCCTTGATATACAAAGCCCCTGCGCTTACACAGACTGACGATATCTTCGAGGCTTACTTCTGATTTTGTTTCTTTTTTATTCGACATAAGAGATGTCTCCATAGTTTACGTTATCGGTTTTATAAAAATTTAGAGGAACTACAAAACAGGGCGAAGCCCATTACCGCTGTTTGAGACCAAAGTTTTATATGCCTTCATTCTCCCGAAAGTATAGCATAGGCACTGACCAACCTACAGGTGCTGATCAGTCTGAAACGCACTGGTCATGATATGGGCGGCAACACTCGCAAGCTCCCCTGCACCTTCAACACGCATCAATTGCCTCGGGTGGTCAGCGCGGAGGAGCAATTTCATGAATTTAATGTGCTGCGACGCGTACAGACCAGACTCGTGCTCGACAAACCCCATATGGTCGAAGTCAAACGTATACTGCGCTGATTCAGTATACGGTGCACCATTGACCTGGGCATCAACGTTTACCGAACGGCCACCGAGCAACAGAACGTTCGCATAGAACCATGATTGTGCGAGCTTAGTAGGCAGCCCCTCGTGAAGCGACTCAAGCGCGTGCATCAGCACAACAAAATATCGGTCATCACACGACGGCTCCGTACCGTTGTCGATTACTTTTAGAAAATCATACGCCATGAGCGCAACGTCCATGTTTTTGACGACGTCTGTGAAATTACGATCAAGTCGTGTCGATACAACTGTCTTGAGGTCCTTGGGGCTATCTATGAAATCCACGTCTGAGACGCAAAACAGCTCAAGCCCACCTGCTAGCTTGCTTTTGGACCGGCGAGCGCCCTTGGCGAACAGGCTGAGTTTCCCATGCGTAGACGTGATGACCGTCAGTATACGGTCGGCTTCTCCGTAGTTTACCCGGCGCAGGATAATGGCTTTTGTTGTGCGTTTTTTCATATTACCCCGCTACCTCACTGGATATGTACTGAGTATCTGATACGAGCCCCTGAACTAGCGTACTAAGCTGATCCAGGCTCGTATGCGGTTTATACGCATACTCTATGTCGAGCAACCCCCACGACACGGAACGCAGCACTGTCTGTGGTATTTGCAGTGACGTAAACACAACCACCGGGATGCTCTGCCAGTCGACATACGACCGAAACTCGTACAGAAACTCGATACCACTGTGCTGGGCAAGCGATACCTCCATAATTACACAGTCTGGTCGAACCGCGTTTGCGTGTTCAGCAGCCTGTACGCCATCAGTCGCCACAGAAACGTCGTAGTCGACGAATAGCTGCATGAGCACGTTCCTTGTGGCCGTATGCGGCTCTATAATCAGTATCTTTGGCCGGCGATTGTCAGATCGGCTGAGGGGCGTCTGAGTTCGGGTGTGTGATGCATCCATAGCCTACAGTAACTGCAGCTGCATGCTTTTAGGTAATGTTACGCCAAACCCTCGCATGCCCCGTGCTGACGCCCGCGTCAGTGTCGCACCAAATAGTGCAAAAAGCTCTTTAGCTGCGAGCAAGTCTGCCGCAGCACCGGGCACACCGCGTATCGGCTGCCGAGAACGAAACGCTGTTTTCGTGAGTCCTATACTGCCAGTGTCCACTCCTGCACTCAACACAGACAAACGCACGCCGTTTTTCGTCATATGAGCGCTACACACAACCTCTTGCGGGTCGGATATATTCTGAATAACTGCCTGCCACACACTCACGAGTGCAGACTGAAGCACCTGACTATCTACGTCGACTGGCTGGAGACTTCCTTCTACGCTCACTGTGTTCTGACAGCCATTCATAGCGGCCTGGTCTCTCACACGACGTTCGACGTGGGTCATGGCATGGCCAACATGAGTTGGCTGCAGGTTAAGTTGCTGCTGGCCGCTCAGTAGTCTTCTATACAGCAGCACACTGTCAACTGTGTTAAGGGCTTTTTGCGCCTGTGATGCAATGAGCCGGTCACGGTCACCCATCTCTGACAGCTGCAAAATCGTCACCAACGGCTGCTTGAGCTCTTCGCCCATAAGCGTCAGTACATCCATACCCATGCCCATATCTGCATCCACATTATCAGCTACCCTCTCCATATGAAGACAGTATATACCTGCGTCTTACTCCACTCCAAGCATGAGTTCTACGTCCAGTTACACCAGTATCTGTAACCAGCCCTACGGTGAGTAGGTGATGGTTTTCATGACATCCTGAAAATCGTCGATGTGGTCCTCTGATTCAGTCCAAAACATGAATGTCTTGTCACGCTGTGGCAACAGCACCATTGCACCCTGTTTGTTCCTGACGACTTCGCCTTCTATGTATACACCAGCTTCTGACGGCACGTTTTCGGGCTCAAATGCGCGTACTTTGACTTCGCCTTTTTCGGCTGCGTTTTCAAAACTACTGAGCTGAGAGGTGTACGATTTGTCCAGTATTTGTGCGCGAAATGCGAAGTTAACCGAAGCACCGATGCCTGGTATCTCCCGTGGATGCGCGTAGAAATCCAGTATCGCGCTCCGTGAGCTCACACTATATACGTTCCAGAATTTTGGAAACTCGAAGTTCAGTGCACCATAGGTATCTGAACCCTGGTACGACCGAAACGGCTCGGCTTCGTTTTTCTCAGCCGCGTCGGCTCGCACTGTCGCGTCTTGTGCTGCTTTTTGTGCCACTGCAAGCTGTGACGACAAGTCGTTCTGTTTCTTCTGGCCACTACTAAACAAAACTAAGGCCGTACCAGCCGCTGCAAAAAATGCGATCGTCATGACTATGAGCAGTACAACCCCAACAGACCCCTGTTCTTGTCGTCTGTATGTCTGCGCTGAATTCTGCTTCTTAGTTACCATAAGCACTATTCTATCACAACAAAACCACGGTTGAGAATATCTCTGACCTACAGTCACTTTTATCTCGGCGAGTAGTATAGGCATAGTGCAGACAGAGACACTCCTCTCAAGCGGAGTCCCTGCGCGAAACGCTACTCGAGAAAAGAAAGTGACTGTAGCTCAGAGAATATCATCGCTGTGAGAAATTCTGTACAGAGAAAGTCCGCGGATGGTTTTGCGCGGCGTGCGGTCCGTGAGTTTGTGCGCAAACACCACCACCTTCACGGAGCGGTGGCCTGAGCCCTGGGCAGACTGATTGCCACTAGCTGCGCCATCTGAGTCGAGTGACTGTATAATCTTTTTATCCAATTTTTTCATATATTTCTGCAGTAGAAACACGTAGGCTCCATCGTAGTGTGGCCATTCGGCCGTCCAGAAGTTTTTAGCATACACACGAACAAGCGACCTGTAGCGCCAACAGCGGATTTTCGTCCACAACACAAGAAGCGGGTTAAGTTCATACCCAACGGAGTGTATGCCCCGTTTTGCTGCCGCCAGCAGCACTTTGCCGTCTCCACTGCCCAGCTCGAGTAGTGTCTGTCCTGGCTGTAGATCCAGTAGATCAAGCGCGTCTTCGACTTCACGATTCAGTGTCGGCAGATACGGCGCGCCGAACATCACAACGAACCCAAACACGATCACGAGTGCAGTACCTACGACGATCAATATGTCGAGCATTATGACGACTGTTTTTTAGCTACTTTTGTGATGGTGTTTTTAGCGTTTTTCAGTTTGTGCTCAAGTGCGGCTATGAGTTCTGTGCCCTCTTGGTGGTCCTTGAGCAGCTCATCAAGATCGTCATACGACGCCTGCTCTACCCGTGCCAAAACAGCATCAAGCTGCTGTTCAAGTTCACGAAACGACATCTCCGAACGATCACGTAGTGACGGAGCGTCAGAACGAGCTGACGATTTCAGTGTATTGGAATTCTTAGTTGATCGTGCCATATACAGTAACTATACCAACTCCAAGACGAAATGTCCCTTTTTGCGCCTTGTTTATATGACTATCCAGCCTGGTCCACGCATGATGCACTATACTATTTGGCTATCGACGTCACTGGCCCATCAGCAAACGTCACAATGATTTCTTGCCCCGACCCGACATCACCAGCTGATGATACAAGACGTCCACTGCTAGCGTGCTGTACCAGTGCATACCCACGCCGAAGCGTAGCTTTCGGATGGAACGCGTCGAGTAGCCGCGACGCTCTCGCCAGGGATTCCGCTTTCGTATCAATAACCGACTGAGTACCCATACGTAACCGTTCTACCGCATATTCACCATACTGGGATTTCTGATCTATGAACGACTGCAGTGACTCATCGAGGGACTTCTGCTGACTGTGTAGCCGCGACTGCACCGCTTGTCCGTCAGGAAACAGCAGCTCTGCAGCATTGCTTGGTGTACTGGCCCGAAGGTCAGCCGCACGTTCACTCAAGCTGA